>JBFRWB010000195.1:0-68790 GCA_051439375.1 Microcystaceae cyanobacterium | reverse complement strand
TTAGTACAAAGATGTAATATTTTGACAGAAACGACGGAAATGCAGGAAAAAATCAAAGATTTAACTTACTATAGTTGGCTTCAAATAGCCTAATTATAACTAGGTTTTATAAGTCGGATTTGGTATGAGATGGGGATTTGGTATCAAAAATCATTCCCTGTCTCTAAAAAATCGTTCCCTGTCTATCAGAAATTGTTACCTGTCTCTAAGCAATCATTCCCTGTCTATCAGAAATCGTTCCCTGTCTCTAAGCAATCATTCCCTGTCTATCAGAAATTGTTACCTGTCTATCAGAAATCATTCCCTGTCTATCAGAAATCATTCCCCGTCTATCAGAAATCGTTCCCTGTCTCTAAGAAATCGTTCCCTGTCTCTAAGCAATCATTCACAGCCTCTTAGGAATTGTTCCCGACTTCTGAGGAATCCTTCCAAGACACTGAGGAATCAATTTTATACTACTGTGGTTAATTCATTATCCCTCGGTAAGTCTTTCAGAATGGCTTAGAAATCCTCAAACTCCTCTTCTGGGCTATCTTCCTCTCCGCTACCAAAAGATTTCTGAGAGGGAATCGCTGCAATGATCGCATCAATCACTTTTCCTACATTGACAATTTCTAAACCCACATCGTCGGGAAAACTTTGTCCTTTGGGAACGATCGCTCGTTTAAAGCCTAACTTAGCCGCCTCCTTTAACCTTAATTCCATTTGTGCGACTAAACGGACTTGTCCCCCTAATCCTACCTCTCCTATTAACACCGTCCGAGGATCAACGACTTTATCCCTAAAACTCGCCACCACAGAAATTGCTATCCCTAAATCGGCGGCAGGTTCTTCTACGTTGAGTCCGCCCGCAGAAGCCAGATAAGCATCCAGTTTAGACAGGGGAATTCCCACCCTTTTCTCCAAAACCGCTAGAATTTGCTGTAAACGATTATAATCAACCCCCGTCGTTGCCCGTCGAGGACTGGCGTAACTGGTAGGACTGACTAGGGCTTGCAACTCAACTACAATAGGACGAGTTCCTTCACAAGCCACCACCGTTGCCGTTCCGGGGGCTAATTCATCCCGATTACCGAGGAAAAGCTCAGAAGGATTCAATACTTCTACTAATCCTCTCTCTGCCATCTCAAAGATACCGATTTCATGGGTTGCCCCAAAGCGATTTTTGACCGATCTTAAAAGTCGATGGGAAGCATAGCGATCGCCCTCAAAATAGAGTACCGTATCGACTAAATGTTCTAATACCCTCGGCCCTGCGATCGCTCCTTCCTTCGTCACATGACCGACAATTAAGAGAGTTATATTCTCCCGTTTAGCCACTTGCATCAATGCAGAGGTACATTCTCGGACTTGAGACACCGAACCGGGGGCTGAGGTTAAGGCTGCAAAATATAAGGTTTGAATACTATCAATAATGGCGACTTGGGGCTTTAGGGCTTCTAATTCCCGTAAAATTTCTTCTAAATCAGTTTCGGGCAAAACATATAAATTACAATCTTCTTCCCCTTCGTTGATCGTATCTTGAGGTTGAGAGGGCGTACTTTTGCCATTTTTGCCATTCCCATTACTCGAAGTATTCGTTATTTCCTCTTCCTCTTCGATGTCTGCAATATCGGTTACCCCTAAACGAGACGCTCTTAATTTAACCTGTTGCCCTGATTCTTCAGCCGAAACGTAGAGAATGCGAGGTAAACGCTCAGATAAAGAGTTAGCCACCTGTAATAACAGAGTTGACTTACCAATCCCCGGATCTCCCCCAATTAAAACCAAAGAACCGGGGACTAAACCGCCCCCTAAGACGCGATCGAATTCCGCATAACCAGAGGGAAAGCGGGCTTGTTCCGCTTCAGTAATATCAGAAAATTTAAGGGAAATTCGGGGTTGGGCAGGAGTATTGCTGCGAGATGTACCATGATTATTAGATTGCCAGCCCCCTCTACTAATTCCGGCTGCTGTATTACTATTCGAGTTAACAACCTGTTCCTCTAACGTGCCATAGACTTGACAACTTGGACATTTACCAAACCATTGCGGTGATTCTGCCCCACACGCACTACAAACATAAACAGTCTTTGCTTTAGCCATTGGTTGCCCCGTATTTGCCCAATTTACTCCTCATGTTATAACAAGTTTTGATCTTATGTTGAGAGAAAGCTGAGAAAACTTCTAAAATAAAAGCATTACCCCAACGAGTCCTGAAAAAACCATGACCTTAGCCCAAGATATTCCCAAAGATGTTATCTTTCCAGAGAGTAACCTATTCAGTGACGAACCCCCAATGGAAAGTGAACTGCATCTGCGTCAATTGATGCTTTTGATTCAATCATTAGAATTATTATGGAAAGAACGGCAAGATTTTTATGCCTTTGGCAACTTAACCATTTATTACAGTCCCCGTCAACGGAAATCGGAATATTTTCGTGGCCCTGACTTTTTTGTGGTGTTGGGAGTAGAAAGAAAACCCCGTAACAGTTGGGTTGTTTGGGAAGAAGATGGAAAATATCCCCATTTAATTATTGAAATTCTCTCTGATTCAACAGCAGATACTGATAGAGGTTTAAAAAAAGAGATTTATCAGGATATTTTCCGTACCCCCAATTATTATTGGTTTGATCCTAAAACCTTAGAATTTCAAGGGTTTTATTTAATCAATGGAAAATATGAAGTAATTACGCCCAACGAACAAGGATGGTTATGGAGTGAGCAGTTAGGATTATATTTAGGGATCTATCAATCTCAGTTAAGGTTTTTTACCCCTCAAAGTCAATTAGTTCCTACCTTAGAAGAATCAGCCCAAATACAAGAACAACGGGCTGAAAGGTTAGCACAAAGATTAAGAGATTTAGGGGTTGACTTATCAGATATTGAGTAGTGTTTAATAGAAACTAAAGAAAAAGAGCCGTTAGTTGTAGGAAAGTTAGATGTCATCACCAGAGACACTCCTCGCTAGAATACCTAGAATTTTATTAACATCTTGAAGGTAATATTCCCTTAAATCAATCGTTAATGTTCGGTCTTGCAACTTGAGAAATTGCCAAATGCTTCCAGTTGTGACCACTCCATAAATTGCGTTAATGTTAACGAAATCTTCTTCTAACTTTTCTTGACTTTGTTGGTTAAAAATCTGAGCCGCTATCATTTCCGATGCACATTGTCCTAACCCTGAATTAATATTTTCTTTTTTTGCCTCTACTACTGTAATCACAGGTGCAGTAACTACCAAGATTTCTGGGGATTTAGTAATAATAAAGTCACAAACGCCATTTAACCCTTGAGTCTCATCTACTGTAAAATCAACGCCTGAAAATAAATTGATTTGCTCGTGGAGTTGGCGACGCAAATCTACTAATATAGGTGCAATAATCAATTCAGAACGAGCTTTTTCGCTATTACTTCCCTGTGCAATTGGCTGATGATAGGAAAGAATATCAACCAACAAGGTACTGGCCGCCAAGTCGGGAACATCTGAGAAAATACCAACTCTCTCCACCGTTTTCAACTGGAACTTTTCTTTGACTTTGGCTAAAGTGAACTCACTATAAGGCATGATAGTTTAGTTTTAATCTGAACAGACAATTATTAATCAAGATGAAAGAACGTCGATTTTACGTTAAGTTGTAAACTCCATCCAATTTCGTTTAAGTGTAAAGATTAATATCATGTCAAAATCCATGTTGAATTTACTAAAAGCTGTGCCGGTTGTGGTAGGAATTGCCTTTGTCACCTCTCAATCAGCGATCGCTACATTTAACCTAAAAGAAAGTCTCTCCTCAGAATTGCAGAATGTAAAATCCACCCCTTGGATGGATACAACCTTACGCAACTTTATCCAACCCAATCATCCTACGGCTGGTTTCCCTGACCGTCCCTAATTCTAAGACATCAAGATGAGTCTTCTGGAAAACTTAACCTTAACTTAACCGAAAAACCATAAGATATTCAGTAAGCTTACATTAGATGGAAAGGAAGCAGGGTTTCCCCCCCTCTTGCCCCATATCTGGCAAAGATTAGCTTGTTCATTTCTCAAAAATCCTGCTATCCTAGGAGTGAAAGTAAGGAAATCTTACGTTAAGTTGTAAACTCAATCCATTTTATATTTAGGTGTGAGGATTGATACCATGTCAAAACCCATTTGGAATTTACTAAAAGCTGTACCTGCTGCGGTAGGTATCTCGTTTTTAGCCTCTCAAGCAGCGATCGCTGCTCCTACCCTTGAAGAAACCTTTTCTTCTCAGACTTTCTCTGATGCTAACCCCCTGTTAGCCCAAGCGACCCCACAAATGGCCTCCTCAGATGAAGCCCTCAGTATTATTAAAAGTCGTCAGCAAGCAGGGTTCATGAACACCTCTAACGGTGATTCCATGTCCCAAGTAACGAGCGTTTCTGAGTTACGGGATGTAGAACCCACCGCATGGGCTTATGAAGCTTTACGCAGCCTTGTGGAACGTTACGGTTGTATTGTTGGTTATCCCGATCGTACCTTCCGAGGAAACCGCGCCTTAACCCGTTGGGAATTTGCCGCCGGTTTAAACGCTTGTATGAACGTAATGGAGCGTTTAATTCAAGAAAACGTAGCCGTTTTACAAGAAGACATTGATAGACTCAAACGTCTGGTTGAAGAATTTCAAGCTGAATTAGCGGCACTCGGCGCACGGATGGATAACCTCGAATCTCGTGTATCCTTCCTCGAAGACCATCAATTTTCCACCACGACTAAGTTAAACGCTACTGCTATCTTTGCGGTTACCGACGCATCAGGTGCATTTGCCCTTGATAGTCAGGAGTGGGATAGAGTTGACAACTTTGGCGAAGACATTGGCGGAAATCGAACCCTCAGTGATGCTGATCAAACAACCCTATCTAATCGGATTCGTCTCAACTTTGATACCAGTTTCACTGGAAGCGATCGCCTGCGGACACGGATTCAGGCAGCTAACACCCCGAACTACAACAGTACGGGGACTGATATGGCTCGTCTGGCTTGGGATGGTGGTAGTGATAATAATGCTCGTCTTCAAGACCTTTATTATCGCTTCAGAATCTCAAACTTTACGGGATATATAGGGACAACTGGATTGGATATTGATGATATTTTTGATCCCACCAATCCTTACATGGAGAGTAGTGACACAGGGGCATTATCCCGTTTCAGTCGTCGTAATCCTCTTACCCTACGGGGGCCTGAAGGCGCAGGGGCTGGTTTCAAATACGACTTTGATGGTTTTTATGTTGCAGCCGCTTACTTAGCAGGTGATGCGAATGATCCATCAGAAGGCTCTGGCTTATTCAATGGTGAATACAGTGCTGGGACACAGATTGGTTACGAAGGAGATAACTTTAACGTCAACTTCATCTATTTGCACAGCTACTTTACCAGTGCTAACTACACCGGTTCAACGGGAAGCCGCCGTTTAGGATCTAATCCTTGGCGAACCTATGGTAGCGATCGAGGGGTTCGGGATAGCTATGGGGTTCAAGCCACATGGCAAATCTTTGATAGTATCAACCTCAGTGGTTGGGGGGGTTACGCTTTAGCAACGGCTAAGGATCTCCGTCAAAATACAGGTAATTCCCTTGGGGCCGACTACTGGACATGGAACGTGGGTGCATCTTTCCTTGATGTTTTCAAAGAAGGGGCAATTGTTAACGTCAATGGTGGGTTATTGCCCCGTGCTGGCCGGGTTGACCAAGTTGCCGTGGGTGATTTTGTTGCCCAAGATCAAAATGCGTCCTACATTGTTGAGGCAGCCTACAAATACCCTGTTTCCAAGAATATCTTAATCACCCCCGGTGCTTATGTAATTCTCAATCCCGACCATAATAGTCGTAACCCCTCTATTTGGGTTGGGGTCTTACGAACCACTTTTAAGTTCTAAGTGTGATCGGGTAATTCACTCTACAGTTTACTAACACTCCTACGCCTTGAACCATCCAAAGAGGCGTAGGTTTTGTCATGGCTAAAAAATAAAAAAAGTCTTAAATTAATGCTTTAATGAGAATTGTTAAGATTTAAGAACGAATCTTGAAGGAACAACCTTAAAAAATACTAAAACGATACTTGCTATTTTAGAAAGCTTACCGTTAAACTTTGTCTTGTCCAAGTAAATTTGTGTAAGTAGTTGGCTCAAATCCATGTCACCTTACACAATTATCCATTTTTTAAGACTAAATAGTTAGTGAATCGTATGAAAAATTTAACCTATCTAAGCTCCATACTAGCAGTTACGAGCGTAACCGTTTTAGGTCTGTCAACCCCTGCCAGCGCATCAACATTCTTTACCATTGGAGACCGAATCGGTGGTTCATCATCTGTAGATGGTTTGGTTACTCTTGGTTCTACCGGAACAACAACAGACCCTTTTGCCAGATTTTATGCCGGGTCAACCTCAACAGTAAGTGGTGATACCTTAATCTCCTTTGATTTCGCTGGTTCACCTGAGACTACGCCTTTTGATGTCGCCCCAGTAGGGTCATCAGCAGATACATTTAATGGGGGTATAGCAGATGGTGGGTTTGCTGAGTTTGCAGGCGTAACCTCAAGTTTTCAAAGTTTTGCTTTTGGTCCACCTACCACTATTATCAAGAACTTTTATGTTTCAGAAGTGGGTAACGAACGATTTGAGTTTGACCTTGACGTTAGCACACTATCTAATGGAACAGGGGTCAACTATGACATCAGCCTAGGAACTGGTACTAACTTCGATGCTACATTTAGCAATGTAAGAATACGGCGTTTTTCCAATGGTGAATTAACCGATCAAGCAATCGGTGTCTGGCAATTCACCTCTCAAAACCTACTGAGTGATCCAATCGTACCCAATACAGGTGATAATGATGGTGGAAATGCCGTAGGGATTGTACCTGCGCAGACCTATTCTTGGAGTCTGGAAGTGGTTGCAGACGTCCCAATCCCAGAATCTTCTAATGTTGTTGGTCTGTTAGCGTTAGGTATTATTGGTGGGGGTGCAATTCTTGCCCGTCAGGTTCGCCGCTAGGAATCTTAGTTTTGACACTTGCTAGAAGCAAGAATCCCACGTCTTCTTGGGTACGTGGGAATGTCAAGACTTCCAATTGGGTAATTTTTCAATATTTCTTAAGCGAGGCTGGTTATAGGCTATGGTTGTGGCCAAAATCGTTAAACCGCCTGCTAGAGCAAACATTAGACCGATTCCCCTGCCTTGTCCCGTACCAATGATTTGTCCAATTGTTGTTGATAATAACCCTTCTGTTGCCATAAGGGGTTCAAAGATCCGATCAGCAAGTAATCCACTCATTAAGTAGGCAAAACACATCATTCCAGCTTGCATCGCAGACTTTAAGGCAAAAATACGACCTTGAAAGGAAGGTTCAACCTTTCGCTGTACTAAGACTTGACCAGATATATCAACGATAACAATACTGAACATAAAGAGAAAAACACAGATGCCATAAAGCACAATAGATGGTTTTAAGCCAGCTGCTAAAATGCACACACCACACAATAAGGTGAAGTTTAACAAATCATTGATGGGATGGCGACTATTTCCTCTTATACTGATCACACCTCCTCCGAGTAACATTCCAATTCCTCCCCACGAAAGTAAAAAGCCTAAGATGTTAGGTGTTGTTACAGAAAGAACCAGTGGGGTAAACAAAATAGTCACCAGTCCCATTAAAAAATTTGCTCCCATCAAAAATAAGAATAACCATAATAGTTCTCTGCGCTCTTTTAAGAATTGAATTCCTTCAAAAAACATAGTTTTCCCAGAAGAAAGCTGTTTTTGAGGCAAAGTTGTCCTAGCAGATCGAAGATTATTTAAAGGAACGATGAGTAAGATAATTACCGCTATTAAACAAGTCACTATATCAATTAATAAGATTCCTTGAAGTTGGACAATGACTAACAAGACACCTGCTAACATCGGTGACAGTAAATTAGAGCTTGCTATAGCAATTTGTCGGAGACCCCCCGCACGGCCTAATTGTTCTTCTGGAACTAATTGACTACTTAAAGCAATGTAAGCAGGACTTTGAAAGGTATTCCCTGTTAAGTTGACAAAATTAGCGACATAGATGTGCCAAATTTGTATGTTCCTAGTAACAAACAGAATAAGCAAGATCAAAGAACTAATCGCTGCGATACTATCGCTGAGAATCATTAAACGACGGCGACTCCATCGGTCAGCTGCAATCCCTGCTAGGGGAGCGAATAATAGAAAGGGTAACGTGCTTAAAAAACCAAGAAAGGTGTACTGTGAAACAGAATTAGTTTGTTGATAGACCCAAACCCCAACTGCGAATCCACTGAGACCCGACCCTAAGAGGGAGACTAATTGGCCAAGCCAAATAATGATAAAGGTTTTCATGGAATATTTTGGGTACGATACCCTGTTTTTGTCTGATTATGCTACGAATATTTTACACAAGATAAGGGTAGTCCAACCGCTTTCTTTTCTGCTTAACTTGGATCTTAAAAAACGGAGAATCCCTTGAGAGACTCTCCGTAAATATCAGGGTGCATCTACTAATTTCAGTCTATCATTAGACTTTAGCTTCGCTGCAAGAAATCGCAATTTATTGATAATTTGTAATGAAATTTTACTGAACTTAAATTTCTTGATGACGAACACGGCGAATATCCAGAATGTCACTCATCTTATGAATTCGCTGCATGACCTGTTCTAGTTGCTGATGATCCCGAATATCTAAGGTTAGTTCAATGATGGCGGGTTGACCGGGGTTGGTTTTCACCCCTGCATTGCGCACATTAATACTTTGATCACTCAGACGCAATAATATATCTTTAAAGACTCCAATACGGTCTAAGACTTCAATTTGTAAATCTACGGGATAGGTTAAGCTGTTTCCCTTACTATCGGTGGGATTCCAACGAACGGGAATTAAGCGATCACCTTCCACATTCTCCACATTCGGACAACCTTGGCGATGAATCCCAATACCTTTAGCCCCACGGGAGACAATGCCCATAATGGGTTCACCGGGGAGGGGATTACAGCATCCAGCAATATAATAGACCAATCCTTCAATTCCAGCGATAGGGGAGGAACTTTTTCGGGGTTTATCGTTACTTTTATCATTGAAGGTGGGAAGTTCTGTGGTTTGTTCTTCGGTTGTGGGATCTTGTTCGGTAACGGTGACTTCTCGCCAACGATTAACCACTTGATTGAGGGTGACTTCTCCGTAGCCCACCGCAGCTAATAAATCGTCAACGGTGTGGAAATTACAGCGTTCGGCGACGGTTTGCATTCCTTCTGACTTGAGGATAGATTCTAAGCCACTTTTACCCAATTCTTTTTCTAATATCTCCCGGCCACGGGTAATATTCTGCTCTCGTCGTGACCGCTTGTACCACTGACGAATCCGATGACGTGCGCTAGGGGTAACGACAAAATTTAACCAATCTAAGCTAGGATGGGCGTTCTTTTGGGTGACAATTTCTACAATGTCCCCATTTTCTAGGGGTTTATCCAATACTGTCCAACGGCCATTCACCCGCGCCCCTTTCATGTGATTACCGACTTCTGTGTGAATACGATAGGCGAAATCTACGGGGGTTGCTCCTCTGGCCAAGGAAATTACGTCTCCTTGGGGGGTGAATACATAAACATCATCATCAAAGAGATTATCTTTTAAGTTATCGACATATTCTTGAGCATCTTTTAGATCACTCTGCCATTCTAATAATTGACGTAACCATGTAAATTTCTCGTCTTCTGAGGTTAGTTCCCCAAACTCTGATCCCCCTGTTTCTTTGTACTTCCAATGGGCGGCGATACCATATTCGGCAATATGGTGCATTTCTAAAGTACGGATTTGTACTTCTAGGGGACGGCCGTTTAATCCGACGACAGTGGTATGGAGGGATTGATAACGATTCGGTTTGGGAAGCCCTATATAATCTTTAAATCGCCCCGGAATGGGACGAAAGGCATCGTGAACGATGGCAAGGGAACGATAACATTCTTCGTTGCTGTTAACGATGATTCTTAGGGCAGCTATATCATAGATTTCGTGGAATTCTTTATTTTGCCGTTCCATTTTATGATAAATTCCATACAAATGTTTGGGTCGTCCTTGTAGTTCTACTACGCTAATTCCCACACTTTCGAGGCGATAACGCAGTAAATCTTTGATTTTTTCTAACCTGACTTCCCGATCTACCCGTCTTTCTGCGACTAAGGACTGAATGTTTCGATAGGCGTTTGGTTCAAGGTATTTAAAGGATAAGTCTTCTAGTTCCCACTTAACTCGCCATATTCCTAAACGATTGGCTAAGGGGGCAAAAATTTCCCTAGTTTCGGTGGCGATGCGTACCCGTTTTTCTAGTTTGAGATGTTCGAGGGTTCGCATATTGTGGAGGCGATCGGCTAATTTCACCACAATTACCCTAATATCCTTGGCCATTGCCAAAAACATCCGACGAAAGTTTTCTGCTTGGTGTTCCGTTTTACTAGAAAAGTTAAATTTTGATAACTTTGTAACGCCTTCTACTAGGAGACGAACTTCTCGGCCAAAGCGTTGTTCAATGTCATCTGAGGTAACGTCGGTATCTTCTACTACATCATGGAGAAAACCAGCAGCAATCATGGCTTTATCTCCCCCTAAATCCCGCAATAGTCCAGCAACAGCGACGGGATGGGCAATATAGGGTTCACCGGATTTGCGATATTGTCCTTCGTGTAGTTGGTACGCAAAGTTAAAGGCGCGACAAATTAATCCGACATCTTCAGCGTGGGGATAGGATTCATAATGAACCATACAATCTGTCAGCCAGCTAGGGATGATTAATTCTTGTGGGGGCTTAGGAGATTCGAGGATAGTGGCGTTCATGGCTTGCTCGATTGAGAATTTACGATAATAGAGTAGGATTGCAGATTAGGTTAGAATTAACGTACCCCCCTTTGGCATTGATTTCTTTATTCTCACTCAATAAAAAGGGGATGAGCTAATTTCTTGATTTGTCTTAATGATTTTCGATGGTAGAAGCAATCTCAGGGCTGCTTCAACTTTTTTAAATAGTTTAATAATAATTTACAAATTCTATCGCAATTTGGTGTCCTATGCTACCGACTTCTTGGCAAAATCACTATCAACTTTTATTAGAAAATTGTCAGTCCTTACAAAATTTACTCAATTCTGAAAAAATAGAGATAAATCAGCTTAAACGTTGTTTTGGTGAGTTCAAAGACCAGTTTTATAGTTTTATTGTTCCGCTTAAGGCAGATAACCTTAACTTAAACAGTATAGGACAATGGCAATCTCGACAAACGGAGTTGTATCGTATGATGCGTTTAGTGGAGACTGAGATGCTGTTTCTGCAATCTTCTCGTCAAGGGGAAACTCGTCAGTCTCGGTTACGGCAAATTAGCGATCGCTTACAAACAATGACTCGGTTTTGTCTGGAGATTTTACAACTTCAGTAATTATCAGTCATCAGTGATCAGTTATCAGTTTAATTTAATTTAATAGTAAACTTACCAAAAAATTGGGTTAAAAGTCTCCTCAGTAATCGGGGGAAAACCAAAAACTTATTTAACCATTTTATAAAACAAAAAAGGTAGGCTTTACCCACCTGAAAAATTAACAAAATGTCGGCAGAAGTCCTCATACTTCCAAAATCATTCAACCTTTAACACAAACCACTTGTTTAAGCGTCGCAACCACTTCCACTAAATCAGATTGTTGTTCCATCACCTCATCAATGGGTTTGTAAGCACTAGGAATTTCATCTAAAACCCCTCTATCTTTGCGACATTCAATCCCTTGGGTTTGTTGCAGCAAATCATCTAAAGTAAAACTCTTTTTCGCTTTACTTCGAGACATTAAACGCCCTGCGCCATGAGAACAACTACAAAAACTATCATGGTGGCCTTTACCTTTGACAATGTAAGATTTAGTCCCCATTGACCCCGGAATAATACCATAATCACTTTCTTGGGCGCGAACTGCCCCTTTGCGAGTCACATAAACCTCTTCGCCAAAATGAACCTCTTTCTCAGCGTAATTATGGTGACAATTTACCGTTAATAAGGGTTTAGTGGGTTTTCCTCCTGCGAGATGTTTCTCAATAATCTTTTTAAAGCGAGACATCATCACGTCACGGTTAAATCGGGCATAGTCTTGCGCCCACTGTAAATCACGCCAATAGGCTGTAAATTCGGGCGTTCCTACCACAAAATAGGATAAGTCTGGGTCAGGTAACTTAGTTTCTGTCAATTTAGCTAACTCTTTAGCCGTACTAATATGACATTGCGCCAATTTATTGCCAATATGACGCGAACCAGAGTGTAACATCAGCCACACTTGGTCTTCTGTGTCCAAACAAACTTCAATAAAGTGATTCCCGCCACCCAAAGATCCCATTTGGCGTAACGCTTTGGTTTCGAGGTCTTTTACCCCAGAATGTAGGTGTTTAAAGTCTTTCCATCCTTGCCAATTGCTTACACTTTTATCTGAACTTTTATTCTCATTAAAGCCAACAGGAATGGCTGCTTCGATATCTTGGCGAATTTTCTTTAACTTTCCCTCTAATTGAGTAGCTGTGAAAGGCAGTTTAATGGCAGCCATACCACAACCAAGATCAACCCCCACCGCAGCAGGGATGACTGCATCTTTGGTGGCGATAACTGAACCCACTAATGCACCTTTTCCAAGGTGAACATCGGGCATTAAAGCGACGTGTTTGTAAACAAAGGGCAAAGAAGCCACATTTTTAGCCATTGTGTACTCATTTGACCCTAATTCGTGGCTTGCCCAAGATAAGACAGGGGAAGGGGTAGAAACTTTTAAACGTTGATAAGGCATTTATTTTTACACTCTCCTTTAACATGGTCATTCATCATAACACATTCGTTTTGTAAAGTTGTGTAACAAATCAAGAAAAATTGAGATACAGGGGAAAACTCTAAGTTATCTCTTTTATGAAGACTTTTGAGACCAATTAAAAAAGAAAACTAAACCTTAAGAATAAGGTGGACAATTTACATTGGCTAGTACTCGCTTCAAATTTTCAGATTAATTGCCCACCATGATCAACTACTGTGTTTTTTTAGGAAGGGGTTTAGAAGAAATTTTCTGGGTTAAAGCCCGACGGGGTTTTGGGCGATCGCTTTGAGGGGTAAGACGGTTAAACGGTTTCTTAGAAGCCTTTTTAGCAAAGGGTTTTCGTTTAATTGACCAGCCTAAATCTTCTCCTGTTAGGATAACTAGATTATTACCCTGTCGTTGAACCGTTAGATCCCAAAAACGACCCACAGGTTTTTCTGATAAAGTTCCTTTGAGTTTAAGCTTGAAAAACTTGATCTTTTTCTGTCCTTCCTTGGGAGATTGACGAATTTTAACAATAATAACCTCTCTTTCCTTGGACGAATAGACCACTTCGCCGCGAACTGAGAAAAATCCATCTTGGGATTGAAAGGTTTCTGCTTCTGAGATGTCTGGGTGTAGGGTTTCGGGTTCCCAAACCCCTGTAATTTGTAGATGTAGGCGATCGCTTTCCTGTCGGGTTCGAGGATAAACCACCCAAAGATGGGACTGAGAAAGACTAATATGTTTTTTGAGCAGACTGAACATTTTACCCAATAAAACTGCCTCAATTTTATCTCCATTTTCTGTTAGCAGCGTCCCACGGGTAACTTCCCCTTCTGTTAACCGAAATGTCCCTTTGACTAGACCAATCGCTCGATTTTGGCGGGGGTGACTAGGGGGGGGAATGGGGGTAGGATTAATAGAATGCTGGTAAGATAGATCAGAAAAAGACGACATAAAAGGCTCCTCGGTCAAAATGGGCAAATAGGGTCAACAATACAATATTAGGAGTGATGATTAGGAATAGGGGCTGTAGTGTTACTCACTAAGCCATTATGTAGAAGGCCAAAGCAAACGACAAGAGGGTTTCAGAGATTACTATTGTCCTAACCCATTCGGCATAAGGCTTATCTTCTACGTTTTCGACGACGGTGTAATGAGGGATAAACAGGGGACACTTTACGCCTATTCGTTTTTATTTTACGGCGATTTCTTCTTGAAGATAGAGAGATATATTTTTCTGTGTCAAGATTAAGAGATAAAAGGCGGGAGATATCATCAACAGATTGATGGGTCGCTTCTTCTTGTAAATGGTTTTGTTTAGGAATATCTTCCCATAACATAGGGTTATTCTGCTTATTTACCTTTGATTCTGCCATAAATGGCGATGCTTGAATCTCAATCTCTAGAATTCGACCGCCTTGGCGTTGAACCCACTGTAAAGTGCGGGAAAAAGCATGGTAAGGAATGGTTAGGGTGCGGATACTGGTACTAGAAGTGTTGGGTTGTATCAATCCCTTAACAGTTAAGGTCACTGAGCGATCGCTATTATCTTTTATGTTGTTAGTCATGGCGGCGACGAATACAAAGAGAAAAATCCTGTATTTCCTGTAAAGGCGTTTTTATCTTACTTCACAATATATACCGAACAACCAAAATTTTGTTGGTCTCATCAGGTGAGAAAAGTTGACTGATAGACCTCTTCGTTGTGATATGATAGCCAATGGATAGGACGTATAGCTCAGTTGGTTAGAGTACATCGTTGACATCGATGGGGTCACTGGTTCGAGTCCAGTTACGTCCATTACAGATATGGTAAGGGTTTTGAGAGATTATGTGACTTGAATCATAACTTTGCAGTAGCTGAAGCCTTATGCTTCCAAAGTCCCACTGCAATCTTATGCTTCTAATTTTAGGGGACTTGACAAAACGCTTTTTAACCAAAGAGCTACATAAATCTGGAAAATGCCGTGTAATGAGTCTGCGATTTACACCTAGATAATCAGCAATTTGTTTAAGGGTTAACAATGTCGGATTCGGCAAATTAAACTTTGTATCAAAACTGTCGTCTGGAAAAAATAAGAATGGCTGCGGTTAACAACAACACGGTGTAAAGAATGGCATAAACGACACTTTGTAGCAAATCAGTAGAAGAAGGCAGGATACCGTAGATTGCATCATTTTTGAGATTAAACCGATCTAAATTCGGTAGAATGACATACAATCCTTTAGTCAGAGCTTCAATACTTTCATTTTTACTAATTTGTCCTAAGCGTAGTAAAGCACTACTAATATGTCCCATTAAATAGACCCCAAAACTCAGGAGTGTTGCTAAGATAGAACTGGTAAAAACGCCAAATACTAGAGCAAAAGCCGTTACAATCGCTAATTCCAGTAATAAAAAGACTTGAGCCACTAAAATACTAACTAGGGAGTAGTCAATCTTAGCCCAACCACTCATGTTAGCCCAGCTAATCATACCGATGTAAATTGCTGTCATCATGGTGACAACAATGGCCAAAACCCCCATTAATCCAAGATGTTTGCCAATAATAAACTCTAAACGGCTAATGGGTTTAGCAATCATTACTAAAACCGTTCTTTTTTCAATTTCTTTGTTAATTAAACCCGTTCCCACAAAAATGGCCACAATCGCCCCTAAGAAGGAAGTGGCCGCCATTCCCAAGTCTAAAATAATCTTGGCATCTGCACCAACAGCGAGTTCGGGAATAACACGAAAGCCAAAGGCCATGACAAGGGTAAAAAAGCCAATCACATAGAGAATGCGATCGCGGATAACCTCTCGAAAACCATTGGCTGCAATTGCCCAAATTCGTAAGATACTCATGGATGTCCTAGAAATTCGTTTCTTTAATGTTTAATGTCTCGTTTTCTTGTTTTAACATACCCTAAAAATCCGTTTCTGTTATCATCTTCTTACAGATTTTGAAGGGTTAATATCTATTTATTGTGTTGATAAAACGCTAAAATCAATCGTAGGGTGGGCAAAAGCCGAGGATTATATAATAATGAAGTTAAGTGATTAATTTTGCCCACCGTCCCTAGTGCAGAATCATTTAATAAGAAACACTCAATAATCTCTATAAATTTATCGCCGATGACCCACTTCTACAACTAGAATTAATAAACGTTCATCTTCAACTATATAAATCACTCGATAGTCACCTACTCGCAATCGAAATAAATCCTTAACCCCTTTCAATTTTTTACAATCAAGAGGACGAGGATTTTCTGATAAGAAGTTGATTTTAGCAATTAATCTCTTTTTAATAGATTAAGGTAAAGCTTTAAATTGCTTTTGCGCTTTTTTAGAGAATTGGATTTGATACACAATTAATCATTGCTTTCTACTTCAGCTTTAATTTGTTCCCATGAGGTTGTCCCTTCTTCTTTAGCCGATAATAATCCCTCAAGTCCACTAATGGTATCTAAGAGGTCTTGTATTTCTTCTGCTTCTACTAAAATGATATCTTTAGCAGCAATTTTTTGCCATAGTTCTGTTAAATTCATTCCCAACTGTTGTGCGGTGTTTTCAAGGGTTTCCCATCCCTCAGCAGAAAGGGAAAATTCGGTATTAGATGTGGTTGTGTTCATCATCTTAGTTTAGAATGAGATTATTCCTTAATTGTACATTAACTGACTATCCATGCGAATTATTCAAACCAAAGGAATCGTTAAAAACGGACAAATTAACCTCACTGTTCCCTCTGAATTCCAAGATGGAGAGGTAGATGTCATTATTATCGCAGAAAAAGAACCCGATGAATTTGAACATCGTCATCAAATGATGATAGAAAAAGGGTATGATACCCCAGAGAAAATAATGGACTTAATTCATAAAGTAAAGTTAGAAATGCTCAAAGAAAAAGGTAGAGAATAACCATGTCTTCCCTTAAACGTATTTTTTTAGATACCAATGTTTTTATCACAGGAGATGCTGTTAAAACCAGTCAGGAAAGTCTCATCTTAGAAGCATTAGGTTATCGAGGAAAATCTCCTAAACTTAATGCAGAAATTATTTTTTCAGATGAACTTTTAGATCAAATTCGTAGAGTCAGTAAATATTTATACGGAAAAGAACAGACAGGAGAACTCATTTATAATATTTGGCGTTGGTTGAATATTTTTTATCTTCCATCTACCATTGACTGGGATGAAGACAAAGATAATCTAAGCATAAGTAAAATAATTCCATCAGAAGATATTGAAATCTTTTTAACCGCTAAATATGGAAATGCGGATTGTTTTGTATCGGGTAATCGTCAATTAATTCAAGCTATAGCTGAGTTTGAATGTTTAACTCCTACTGATTTCGTTAATGTATATTTAAGATAATTGATTAATCCAATAATACAATTAATCGTAGGGTGGGCAAAGGCAGAAGATTGTCTAATAATGAAGTTAAGTGATTAATTTTGCCCACCGTCTCCAGTTCAGAATAAATAATAGTATATCATCATATTTTTCATAATAGTCCTTCCTGTTCTAGAATATTAATAACCTGTTCAGTTAGACTGACTTTAAAATATCAAGACGATTAATCGCAGCAAAATTAATCAAAGGGGTAGCGTTAGAAATCACTGTCATTGTTACCAATCACCCTTTTCAATTATAGCTATATCTTCAGCTAAGTCTGCTTCATCATAGTGACGGGATACTTTTTTTTCTCCTAATAAATGATATTCCTGATGAATAATGTTAATCTATACTGTCTAAAGTATGATTAATGTGATGATAGATGTAGTTGTGTTCATCATCTTAGGTTAAAATGAGATTGCACCGCAATTCTACCTTAACTGATTACCCATGAGAATTATTCAAACCAAAGGAATCGTTAAAAACGGACAAATTAATCTCACTGTTCCCTCTGAATTCCAAGATGGAGAGGTAGATGTTGTTATTGTCGCAGAAAAAGAGCCAAATGAATTAGAATTAATGCGTCAAATTGCCAAGGAGAAAGGTTATGATTCCAGAGAGAAAATTATGGATTTAATTCATAAAGTGAAGTTAGAAATGCTAGAGAAGAAAGGAAGAACAAAATAATGACAGCCTCATCCTTACAACGATTATGTCTTGATACTAACATTTATATTATTGGGACACAAGAACCTGACTCTGAAGAAGCTAAAATCTTATATGCTATTGGCTATTATGGTCAAGAATATACTGAACTGTCGGCTGAGATTATCTTATCCTATGAAATTATCGATCAAGTTAGACGGGTGGGTAAATATCTATGGGGAAAAGATAAAGCCAGTTTAGTTCTTAATTTTCTTTTCTCTCGTCTTAATATCTGTTATGTTTACCCTAATGCTCAATGGCGCAAATCATCAACAGAACTTAATTTATCTAGACAAATTCCTACCGAAGATATTGAAATCTTTTTGACCGCTAAATATGGAAATGCGGATTGTTTTGTATCGGGTAATCGTGAATTAATTCAAGTGATCGCAGATTTTGAATGTTTAACTCCTACTGATTTTGTTAATGTATATTTAAGCTAGTTGATGAATCCAATTTAACTTAATATACTGAATTGTCAGTAATTTATTTATTAACATAGATTTTCGCATCTTTTCTGTGCTTGTGCAAGATAATGAATTGCTTCTCCTTCAGTAATTAAACCCAAAAATAAAGTACCATTTCTTTGATGACGAGGAATTGAATAAGTAGGAAGATGTCCTTTAGGTGCATTCAGAGAAAAATCAAGATCATCCCAAGCTTTTAGTTGGTGATTATTATACCATCCTGCTTTATGTTGAACTTTTGTAGATACCAAAAACAAAGAGTTCTCATCATTTGTTGTCTTTCCACCACTCCTATAATAAATATCGATTTGAGGAGTAAAGCCAAACTTTCCTTGACTATAATATGTCCAAAGTGTATCAATTGTTGTAAAATCACCACAAGGCAACTCACTTAACAAATAACGTTCTTTAATTTGGATAAATCCATCAGGTTGTCTAAGGGAAATTCTACCATGAAACCTTCGTAACGTGACTCTAAAATTTGTTTAAGAATCACTCTTGTTTCTTTATCAGCTTCTTGCCAATTTCCTGCTTTCAACAAATCACATAATTTTGTATAGTCAATTCCTACCTCACTTTTCAATTCAAGTTCATTTGAATAGTTAGCACTATCATTACTATTATTAGAATAATTAATAACATCTCCTGTATAATCTCCATCAGCAAAACCACCCCCAAAGCTTGCACCTCGAAAATCGTAATTCTTAGTTACTTTACTCTCACCGCTACTTGAATCATTAGGATTAGACATAATTTCTCCTTGCGGTTGATTAACCTCTTCAGTTGTACCCGATGGATTAAACTTAGCTAACACTTGAAACGCAAATGCACTCGCATGATGAGCAGCAATCTCTTGATAACCCTCTTCATCAGACTGACTTTTACCCTTAATTAAATCAGAAATACCTCGAATAATTAACGCACTTACCTGTTGATTTGCATAAGCAGCTTGCAATACTCCACGGCCTTCCATTTCCACCGCTATTGCATCCCCATAATTATCTCTAAGAAACTGAAATAACTCCGATTCTCTATCCGCAACCACCTTTTCTCCTGCTGCAATGGGTGCAACCAATACCGTAGGATTAAGATTAGATTCAATAGAAATTCTATCTAACCAGTCATTATTTCTTCCTTCAAACCTTGCCCTTTGTACCAAATTATAACTAGACTCTCCTACATTGGGTCTGGGTTTAAATCGCTCCCCTTCTACCTTTCCTGACTCATAACCATAAACTTTTGTCCCTGCTACCACATCCCCTAACTTAACATCCTTAATCCCTCCTGCTACCCCAACAAATAAGATAACATCAGGTTTAAAAAAAGCGATCGCTCTTTCTGCTTCTATTCCTGCTGGCGAATTTCCTGCACCTGTTTCTATAATTCCTATCTCCCATTCTTTCTCCTTAGTAACGAATTTTCCCCGTTCATAAATTGTCCCGTGGGGGTGCATTGCTTCCTGTATTTGAATTAAATGGGAACGTACTGCTAGATATTCAACCCGAATGGCTGTTAAGATAACTGCAAAAGGCATAAATTCAACCTTAATCTAATAAGAACGTTTCTCTATTGTGTTGATTTTAGAGAAATATGTCCAATCCCGTTATCATAGAAGATTGTTAAGTCAAATGTGCATAACGAGGATATTGTGACAGTCAGAGTACGCATCGCCCCCAGTCCTACGGGAAACTTACATATCGGAACAGCGAGAACGGCTGTGTTTAATTGGTTATTTGCCCGTCATCAAGAAGGAAAGTTTATCTTACGGGTAGAAGATACCGATAAAGAAAGATCACGCCCCGAATATACCGAAAATATTAAGTCTGGCCTCAAATGGTTAGGCTTAAACTATGATGAAGGCCCATTTTTTCAAACCCAACGACTTGAGCAGTATCGCCAAGCAATTCAAACTTTGTTAGATAAAGGGTTAGCTTATCGCTGCTATTGCACCCCTGAAGAATTGGAAACCATGCGAGAAGCCCAAAAAGCGAAAAATCAAGCCCCTCGCTATGATAACCGTCATCGTAACTTAACTGAAGAACAACGTAAAGCCTTTGAAGCGGAGGGCAGAAAACCTGTAATTCGTTTTAAAATAGACGATGATAGAGAAATTATCTGGAAAGACTTAGTTAGAGGTGGAATGGTCTGGAAAGGGAGCGATTTAGGCGGAGATATGGTGGTTGCACGAACCCCTGAAACCAATGATCAAGGATTTGGTCAACCTTTGTATAATCTAGCTGTGGTAGTGGATGACATTGATATGGAAATTAGTCATGTTATTCGTGGGGAAGACCATATTGCTAATACAGCTAAACAAATCCTTCTTTATGAAGCCTTTGGCGCAACGGTTCCCGAATTTGCCCATACTCCCTTAATTTTAAATCAAGAAGGACGGAAACTCTCAAAACGAGATGGGGTGACTTCTATTGATGATTTCCGTAAAATGGGCTTTTTACCCCAAGCAATGGCGAATTATATGACTTTGTTGGGATGGACTCCTCCCGACGCTACTGAAGAGATTTTTAGCCTCTCAGACGCTGCTAAGACCTTTAACCTTGACCGAGTGAACAAAGCGGGTGCAAAATTTGATTGGGATAAACTCGATTGGTTGAATAGTCAGTATTTGCATCAGTTACCTGCAACGGAATTGGTGGAGTTATTAATTCCTTATTGGCAAGAAGCCGGATATGAGGTTGATTTAGACCAAAATCGCCCTTGGTTAGAAAGTTTAACCGCTTTAGTTGCCCCTAGCTTAACCCGTTTAACCGATGGGGTAAAAGAAAGCCGTTTACTCTTTGGGGAGTCCGTGAAATATACGGAAAAAGCGATCGCTCAATTGCAACAAGATGGCGTAAAAGAGATGTTAACAGCACTTGTAGAAGAAAAAGACAGTTATGAGCAGTTTGATATAGATGAAGCCAAGGAAGTTATCAAAAAGGTGACGAAACAGCTAAAAGTGAAGAAAGGCTTTGTGATGAAGTCTTTACGGGCTGGTTTAATGGGAGATTTACAAGGACCTGATTTAGTGCAATCTTGGGTGTTATTGCATCAAAAAGGATGGGATAAAAGCCGTTTACAAGATGCTATGACTCAGTAACAAGGTTGTAACCCATAAAATATAGCCGTACAAAAAAAGGTGTTTGAATGAGTGACTGTTGCATGAATGCTTTGTGCGTAGCACTATAGCCCTACGTCTGATCGATGTTTGACATTTATGAAAGCTAAACATTAGTCATGATCAGGGTTTTACTTCTTCATTCTTCATTCTTCATTGCTGCGTTTAGCACTAATTCCACTTTTTTCCACATAAAATGGGACTGACATGGAAAGGAGAGAACTGTTATTGTTATGGGCATAAATTCAATTAATGAGGAGAGAACTTCATGCAATTATTGCCTAAAGCATTTGCATCCGCTATTTTAGCCATTGGACTGTCATTTTTGACTCAACCGAGTGAAGCAGAAGCATCAGATCGTTTTTTCTGTGGTACTTATGACGGCGAACCAGCTACTATGATTCAAACACCACAGGGATCTCAACCGTTAATTCAATACAGAACAGATATATTTGGTTCTAATTGGAGTCCTTCAAAGCGTTGTCGAGAAGTAACGAGTAAACTGAATGCAGCCTATCAAAACAATGAGGATTTCCTCACTGTTAGCCGTAAACGGGGCTATAATATCATTTGTTCCGCTAAGACCGCTAATGGCGATTGTGAACAGCAGATTATTACCGTTCCTAATGGCAAAAATGCGGCTAGTTATCTCAATACCTTGAGAAATCGCTTTTATGGACGAAGCAGTGCAGTTTTAATCAGTCGGCCGAGCATTTACACCGAATATAACGGCATTCCTTATTGGAACATCGGCGAAGTTGTTCGCTACTGGGAATCAGTTAAATAACCACAATTAAAAGCTTGAATATGGCTGGTAGAATGGGATAAAAATCATGCTACCAGTCTTTTTTTATTCAATTAAGAACATGAAATTAACTCTCAAAAAAACCATTCTAGCTTTCTGGCTGAGTTGGTTGTCATTACTTGCATTTCAACCACCTGTAACAACTCATTTATTATCTCATAAAATCTCTAATGAATCGAATAAGATAAGCTGTTCATCTTCAATTAATTCCACGATGGTTAAGGTTTTATCTGATTCTAAATGGGGTTCAGGAATCATACTTTATCAGCAAAGAAATAAACAAACGGGACAATTTGATTATTTAGTGGTAACCAATTACCATGTAATAGAAACAACGCCCCCTCCCTATAATATTATTACTTTTGATCAACAAAAATATCCAGTACAGCAGGTAAATATTGACTTTGGTGAGACAGATTTAGTTTTGTTAAAATTCAGTAGTCTCAAAGCTTATCAGCCAGCTAATTTGACACCTGCTTTCACAGAAGGCCGTCTGTCTCAAACAACGAAGGTAACAGCAGTGGGTTATCCAATTGAGCAATCTAAAGGATTAATTTGTTTAGAAGGAAAAGTGAATGCTTTATTGCCAGAATCTTTAAGAGATGGTTCTCAAATTGGTATTTCTCCTAATATAAAACAAGGAATGAGTGGTGGCGCATTACTGAATGAAAAGAATCAAGTGATTGGGATTATTGAAAGGGGAAATTATCCTTTTCGGGGTTATCCTCGTTCTTATCCATTAACTAATAATTTACCGTTAATTGTTCCTGAAAAAATAATGTTACCGTCAAGTTGGGTGATTCCTATTGAAACCTTAGTTGCAAATGCTCAACAAAATCAAATTTCCTTACCTCTAGCATGGCAAATCGAACCCAATTTAGCCGAGGTGAATCCTGATAATACTGATAACACCGAAACATCTAAAGAACCGATTCAACCAATTATTAATCAATTAGGTAATGTTCAAGCTGAATTAAGTATTAATAAGAAAAATCGTAAAGAAGTAAAATTTAGTCTAAGCATACAAAGAGATAAAGAAAAGCTACCACAACTAGAAATTAAGCCCGATATTGTCAAAGAATCTATGATTAAACCAACTTTAAAAGTTATTGATTTAGATAATGATCAAGAACCTGAAATCATTGTGGATATTCAATATAAAAACGAATCTTGTTTATATGACACCCTTTCTTATATCTATCGGTTTAATCAAGAAAATAATAAATATGATAAGCTAATTGAGCATAAGTGGGAAAATGTTCCTTTTTATGATTTAAAAGATATAGATGGGGATGGTAACTTAGAAATTAAGACCTTTGATGGTCGTTTTTCTTGTACTTTAACCGAAAAGTATGATACTTATCAACAAAGGGAAATGTTACCGCTACAGATTTGGCATTATTCGATAGATTCAGATAAACTTGAATTGGCACAACCTGATGACTATTCGCTAGAATATAAAAATCAGATGCTTAAACTCTTGAGTTATTATCAAACTCAGTCTAATGATTGGTCATCTAATCAGGATCAATTACAAGCTTTGTTAGCCGCTTATACAGCTAATAAACTATCAATAAAAAACGACCCACAAATTTTAACAGAAGTTCAAACTATGTATCAATTTCCCGACCAACAAAATTATATTCAGGACTTAACTAAGTTACTACAAAAAACAGAATATTTAAACAATGAGTCCAATGAGTCAAAATAGGTTGATTTATTCTTAATTTTATTTATTTTTACATCATGAAAAAATTTATTATCTTAATCCTCTCAACTACCCTATCTGTAATTTTATCTTCTCAAGTCATTTTAGCTCAATCTTTTATTCCTCTTTCTGTAGAAGATAATGCTAGAGATGTTACGGTTTCCCTTATACAAATTTTATCAGATGGAAAGGAATTAAAAGCTGGAACAGGGTTTTTGATAGCGAAAGAAGATGATTGGTATGATGTTTTAACCGTTGCGCACAATTTACGTCTTGATGAACCAGAAATTGATACTGATTCTTTAATTAATAGTCTCAGAATTAAGACTGATGGTAACTCATATCGGATTGGATACTATCAGCGAATCAGAAATAGGAAGTTAGGAAAATTAGACTTAGTAATTCTGCGTTTTAAAAGTGATCAAACCTATGCAACAGGAACATTTTTAAACCGTCAAAATCAACCCGTTACTCAGAATCAATTATCTCCTCGTCCCCAAGATACCATCTATGTAGCGGGATTTCCTCAGTCTGCTGAAAGTTTTAGAATAGATTCAGGCCGTTTTTTAGAATTTATGGGACTCCATTCTAACCGAAATGATCGATTATTATACTCAGGAGGGTATAGTTTAAGATACCAAGCAAGTCAAGAAACTGATATAGATAAAGGAATGAGTGGAGGTGCGGTTTTTAACCGTCAAGGGGAAATTATTGGTATTCACGGAAGACAAGAACTTTGGCGTAATACAAACAAGTTAGCTATCGACATTAACACTTTTTGGGAATCTATACCTTCTGATTTAAGAAATCGTATTCTAAAGTAGCTATCAAAATGTATCTTTGTTATAAAATACGCCAAGTTTTAACCTCAGAATTGAGAACTACAATTAATGTTTTTCCATCATCACTAAACGTAATCAATCGGCTTTTAATCGTTTCTGGTTGATTGGATATGACTGAAATTTTATCTATTTCTTTTTGCTGTAAACTATCCCAAATAATCAAATTTCCTTGTAAGCTTAATCCTGCTACTAAATCTCCCTTGGGATTCATTGCAACAAGACAAATATCATCATCACTTTCAAAGACTTGTGTAGTAGGATTAGTTTGAAGATTTTGTACAAGTACAATATTTTTATTACAAGAACTACTAATCATCGTTTTACCGTCTGCATCAATCGAGACATACATCTCATTATAGCCTTTTTCAATCGTCCGAGCTTCGGGTAAGTATTGGATGTTTTGCTGAGGGTTATTATCGGGTTTCCATGCAATAATTGTTCCTTGATAATCTCCTCCAACAATCACACTACCATCCTGATTAATATCCAATGAATTAATCCCTTGATTAACGGATGGAGTCTCCATTAATCTTCCTTTTTGAGCTTGTAATTCCCAAATTTTAATGGTCTTGTTTGTATTAACTAACCCACCACTCACTAAAATATTTCCCTGAGAATTAATGGCTAATGCTTTGATTTCTTCTTGATGATTTAACTCATAACGCTTGCTAGGATTCTGTAAATCAGAAAGATTCCAGATTGAAATTGTACCTATCTTATTTCCTACAGCTAAATATGAACCATCTTCATTAATCGTGAGTGCAGTTATTTTTTCAGAATCTATAACAAATTCTGTTAGTTTGGTTTGTGTCTGAAGATTCCAGATACTAATCTTACCTTTATTATGACCGAAAATAGCTGTTTTACCATCTTTACTAATAGCAAAAGCAGTAATTAAATTCGGCGTTTTAAAAGAAGGTGATTGAGTGAATTGAAAAGAAGTAGAAATAGGTGAAGGTGAAGGTGAAGTCTCTATAGATGGTTTAGGGGTAGGTTGTGATGTCTGTGGACTAAATTGACGAGCAATGAGAAATCCAACAAAGGAAGTAATTCCAATCAAAAAGACCGTTCCAATCACTGCTAGAATTAGAACAGCTAAAGATTTAGGTTCACGAAACTGTGTCATCTGAGAAACGGGTTTTACAGTAGGTTGATAAGTTGTTTTAGCAGAAGTCAAAGCGGTTGATTGTGACGTTTTTAATATTTTTTTTAAATCGTTTAAGGCGTGATTAGCTGTCCCATAATAACGTTGCTGGTAATCATCTTCAACCATCCTTTCTAGCAATATTTTTAGTTCGGGATTAATCGTTAAACCTTCTGGCCATTGGACATTCCCTTTTAAATTCTTAATCTCATGTGCTTTGATTCCTGTCAACGCTTCAATGGCTGTTACCCCCAGTGCATAGATATCTGTACTATCAATTAAAATGCCTTTATCTTGTTCAGGAGGATTATAACCAATTGTGCCAATTCTTGTTTGACTCTGGGTGATTTCATTCCTTTCTTGTTTTTCTTTTACTGCACCTAAATCGATAATAACAATACTATTATCAGAGGTTCGACGCATTAAATTTGCAGGTTTTATGTCTCTGTGAATTAATCCTTGAGCATGAAGAAACTTTAAGCCTTCTAAACCATCTTGTAAAAGTTTAATAACGGCTGATTCAGATAATTTTTCTTGCTGATATAATTCTTCTCTAAGGTTATATCCCTCGATAAATTCTTGTACAATATAAGTTTCTCCTTCGTCTGAAAAGTTAGCATAAAACTGCGGTAAATAAGGACTCCGATGATTCTTGATTTTGTGTAAAGCGGCCGCTTCTCTCTCAAATAATTCTTTTTCTTTTTCTCCATTAGAAGGAGATTGCAAAGGGACTTTTAGTTGTTTGATTACACAAAAATCATTGCGAGAGCGAGTATCAATTGCTTGATAGGTGACTCCAAATGTTCCCTCACCTAGCTGTTTGACGATTTGATAATGTCCACCAATGATCTGATTGGCTTTAGGAGTCATCATAAGTTACGATTTACTACCATCTCAATTGATTAAAAGTCCCTTTATGATACCGCTATCAACGTGAATTTGCTAGTATTTGAAATATTGTTTATTTTTTTAAGCTTCAAGTTTGTGCGATCGCTGTTTTTCCCATATATAATAAATGTCTTGCTTAAATGGAGGAAATATTAATGAAAGCAATTGTTTTAACCCAGTATGGTTCATCAGACGCACTAAAACTTCAAGATGTAGAAAAACCAACGCCAAAGGAAGGTGAAGTCTTAGTTAAAATTCACGCTACAGCGATTAATGACTGGGATTGGTGTGTGATGCGGGGTAAACCTTTCTATATTCGTTTACTCTGTGGTTTATTTAAGCCAAATATTCCAATTCTTGGTGCTGAAATCGCTGGATACGTTGAAACTGTTGGTCAAAATGTTACGCAGTTTCAATTGGGTGATGCAGTTTATAGGGATATTTCTGAATGTGGGTTTGGTGGATTTGCTGAGTACGTTTGTGTGCCTGAAACCGCCTTAACCTTGAAACCTGATACCATGACATTCACTGAAGCGACATCCTTTCCCCATGCTGCAATGTTAGCGGTACAAGGTTTAATTGACGAAGGACAAATTCAGCCCAGACAAAAAGTATTAATTAATGGTGCAGGTGGGGGAGTGGGTACATTGGGTGTACAAATCGCTAAATCAATCGGTGTAACTGATGTGACAGGTGTAGATAGCTCAGATAAATTTGATATGATGTATTCGGTTGGATTTGAACAAACGATTGATTATACTAAAGAAGATTTTACACAGGGTGGGGAAAAATACGATCTCATCCTAGATACAAAGACAAATCGCTCTATTTTTAATTATCTGCGTGTACTAAAGCCCCAAGGAATTTATGTAACCGTTGGAGGAGACACGATTCGTCTTTTTCAAGTATTGTTTTTGTCTTCAATCTTGCATCTATTTAATAAAAAGAGCGTTTGCTTGGTGAATCTCAAGCCAAACAAAGATTTAGATTACATTAACAAGCTTTTTGAGGATGGTAAGATTAAGCCTGTGCTAGATGGTCCTTATCCATTAAGTAAAGTACCTGAAATGATTCAGCATTTCGGTATGGGAAAACACAAGGGTAAAGTGGTTATCACGCTAGATTAATTCATCAATAATAAGTATTAAGTAAGCGGTTTTAGATAATGGCCAGACTTTAATCTTCGGATTTTATTTTATTTTATTTATTACTTATTACTTATTACTTAAACCCAAAGGGTTTTGATAATTAAGCCCATGTAGAAGGATTTCCGCCAGAAGGAGGAATATCTTGCCATCTACCAGCCCCTACGGCCTTAATCGCTTCAGAAAGGTTTAAATCCCCTGTATAAAGGGCTCGGCCAGTAATCATTCCTGTCACCCCCAAGGGTTCAAGGGATAATAAACCTAACACATCGGTTAATGAACTAATTCCTCCCGATGCAATGACAGGAATTGTAATTTTATTGGCTAATTCTCTTAATGCTTCTTTGTTGGGTCCGATTAATGTACCATCTCGCTTAATATCTGTGTAAATAATCGCTGCTGCCCCTAATTTCTCCATATTTTGAGCTAAATCAGTGGCTAATACCTCAGAGGTTTCTAACCATCCTTTGGTAGCAACTTTCCCATCACGGGCATCAATCCCGACAATAATCTTCTTAGGAAAAGTTTGACAGAGTTCTTGGACTAAATCAGGGTTTTCTACGGCAATTGTCCCTAAAATAACTTGAGTTACCCCATTGTCTAGCAGTTGACGCACACTTTCTAAGGTTCTTAAGCCACCGCCAACTTGTACAGGAATCTTAATTTCTTGAATAATTGATTGTATAACCCCTAAATTGACAGGTTTTCCCTGTTTTGCTCCATCTAAGTCCACCAGATGCAAGCGAATCGCCCCTTGTTCTTCCCATTGTTGGGCAACCTTAACTGGATTTTCGTCATAAACTTGGGACTGTTCATAGTCTCCTTGATAAAGACGGACACAACGACCGTCTAACAGGTCAATGGCAGGGATAACATCCATAAATCACACTAAAACGTAGCTAACTTGTTTATCTTAGCAAGTTTTCTCCAACCGATCATGACATAGCGTGAGAACCGAACATTGCATATCTTGACAGTCATGACAAGTAATTGTTACATTTATTAACAAGTTGATTAACAGAACTTTACATAACTCGTCTTTGGAGGACAATCACCATGTTTACCTTTTTAATTGCGTTATTCTTAATTGGTTGGGGTGCGGCTGCAGTTATCGGGACTCAAGCCTATTTCCGAGGCGAACAAAGTAAGCCTATTCACGAGAGAAACTGGCGTTCTGAGTCTTTTGAGCAAATTGCTAAGTCTGTAACGGGTAAAGAGATTGATACTGACCGAATTCCTGCATTTACGGCTGATGCTTACGCCAGCAGCAACCTACCCATTAGCTAAGTGAAGTTTACAATTCAAAAGCATTACCTAATCTAAATCTATAAGCTTTTGTAGGGACGTTGTATGCAACGTTCCTATGTTATTTTTATAGCCAAATTAGCTAAAATAGGGTTAACAAAATATCAGCAGAAGTCCTCATCTTTCTATAATTATATTTCCTCGGTGCGCTTTCCGAACGGGACTGAACGTCCCGTCGGGTCGCACCGCTTCCGACTTCATTTAAAGTCTTTACCCGATTTAAGTTATGTCTATTCCTTTAACCCCTGATTTACAAGCCGATTTGTTTAATGCTTTTGATCCTTTTACGCCGTTACAAGTAGGAGATAAAAGATATATTGAATGTAAGTCAGTTAGGGGAGATCAAGATATTGTTAAAGACTTAGGAAATTGTATTGCTAACTCTAATCGTAAGACTTGTTATCTTTATTCTGGTCATACGGGGGCAGGAAAGTCAACAGAATTATTTCGTCTTAAGAACTTTTTAGAATCAAGGGGATTTCGTGTGATTTATTTTGATGCGGATGCGGATGATATTCAATCAACGGATGCTCAATATACGGATATTTTATTAGCTTGTACCCGTCATTTATTACAATCTTTGCAAGGGTATGGAGATGACAAGAAATTGATGGCTTGGGTTAAAGGGAGATGGGATGAGTTAAAGACTTTATTAAATACAGAATTAAAGTTTGATTCGGTAACGGTACAAGGACAAATTTCTGAGTTAGTTAAGATTACTACAACCATGAAAGCTGAACCCAGTTTACGGCAAGAAATTCGTAAAAAGCTTGATCCCCACACACCGCAATTAGTGGATATTCTCAATGAATATTTAGATTCAGCCAGAAAAAAACTCCCTGAAGGCATTAGGGATATTGCTTTACTGGTAGATAGTTTAGATCGCATTAGTTTAGTGATTCAAGAAGATAAACAAAGCAACTATGAGCATATTTTTATCAATCATGCAGAACAGTTAAAATCATTAAATTGTCATATAGTTTATACAACTCCTTTGGCTTTACTTTATTCTAAAAATGCAACCTTTATTCCTAATTTATATGATAATAATCCTTTAATTTTACCAATGGTAATGGTACGAAAAAAAGAGGGTGAGGAATATGAGAAAGGGTTAACTCAATTGAAAAGAATGATTGACGAACGAGTGAAAACGGTTTCCAATGTATCGAATCTGTCTTTAGAAACAGAGTTCTTTAAGAGTCCCGAAATTCTCAAAGGATTATGTTTAATGAGTGGGGGATATGTGAGAAATTTATTGCGATTAATGCAGGGCGTTATTAACTCAGCCTCTGAGTTACCCATTGATACAAGGACGGTTAAACTGGTACTTTCTAAGGATAGAATGACGTTAAAAGAAGCAGTCAGTGATCATCAATGGCCATTACTCGCAGAAGTTGCAGACAGCAAAACCTTAAGACAAACGGATGATTATCGACAGTTATTGTTTAATCAATGTATCTTAGAATATCAATATTTAGATGAGGAAGAAGTAGATGGGGCAGAAGATTTAGAAAACTGGGATGATGAGATAGGGGGAATACAAAAATGGTGTGATGTTCACCCTCCCATTCGTGGAATTCCTGAATTTAAACAAGCTTTAGAAAATAGGAAAAACAAAAGTTCGTAGTGAGGGCTTTAGCCTTATCTATAAGCCCTAAAGGGCTTACTACAAACCAAAGGGAGAATAATTTAATTATGGTAACCCCACCTGCAATTGATTGGGATGAAGATATAGAAATTGATCCCGAAGAAGACTTTAAAAATCTGATTCGAGGGTTAAAATATAAGCAAGGGTTTGGCTTGTTTTTTGTTTGCTGTGGCCAAGAAAATGAGCAGGATTTAATTAAACGCATCCAAGAAGAAGTCAGCCAGAAAAAGATAGATATTTTAGCCTTAGATAAACCAATTGATAATTTATACAATTTAGTTAAACCGATTTATCAGACTCAGGAGATAGATACTTTATTAATCACAGGGTTAGGTTACGCTTTGCTAGACTATGAACTAAAAACCTTTGGCGAAATTACAGAAACTCGTTATGATAATTTTAGTGATATTCCCGCTATTTTAAATCATCTCAATCAACAACGAGAACGCTTTCGAGATTGTTTGCCTATCTCTTATGTTTTTTTTATTCCCCTTTTTGTGCTTAAATATGTTATAAAGCGGACTCCCGACTTTTTTGATTGGCGATCGGGTTATTGGCAATTTCCGTTAGATAAGGAGAGTGCAGATAATAAGGCGTTTTGGCTTTATATTAATGGTAGCTTTGAGGAATATAAAAAGTTATCTCCTGCTGAAAAAGCTAAGAAAATCTTAGAGATTCAAGATTTACTCAGTGTGGAAACCTTAGCGGAAAATCGGCGCATTGATTTATTGATAGAGTTAGCCAAGATGTTAATTGCAACGGAGAATTTAGAAAATGCTTTAACTACCCTCAATCAAGTGATGAAGCGACAACCTGATAATGAGGATGCTTGGTTTTATCGAGGGAATGCGTTAGGTAATTTAGGAAGATTCGATGAAGCGATATTATCCTACGACAAAGCCATTGAAATTAAACCAGATTATCATGAAGCATGGAATAACCGAGGGAATGCGTTATTTAATTTAGGAAGATTAGATGAAGCGATATTATCCTACGATAAAGCCATTGAAATTAAACCTGATTATCATCAAGCATGGAATAATCGAGGAGATACGTCAAAAAAATTAGGGAGATTTAAAAAAACGTTATCCTCCTTTGACAAGGCCATTGAATTTAAACTTGATGATCATCAAGCATGGTATAACTACGGGAATGCGTTATTTAATTTAGGAAGATTAGATGAAGCGATATCATCCTACGACAAAGCCATTGAATTTAAACCAGATTATCATCAAGCATGGTATAACCGAGGGATTGCGTTAGGGAATTTAGGAAGATTAGATGAAGCCATCTTATCCTACGACAAAGCCATTGAATTTAAACCAGATAAACATCAAGCATGGTATAACCGAGGGAATACGTTAGGGAATTTAGGAAGATTAGATGAAGCCATCTTATCCTACGACAAAGCCATTGAATTTAAACCAAATAAACATGAAGCATGGTATAACCGAGGGAATGCGTTATCTGATTTAGGAAGATTAGATGAAGCCATCTTATCCTACGATAAAGCCATTAAATTTAAACCTAATTTTCATGAAGTATATTATAATAAAGCTTGTGCTTATGCGCTGCAAAATAATGTTACCCTTGCGGTTGAAAATTTGCAAAGTGGGATTAATCTTGATGAAAGCTATGGAGAGATGGCCAAAACCGACAGTGATTTTGATGGGATTAGAGATGAGGAACAGTTTAAACGATTATTAATGTGATTAAATGATGGATGATGATCACTGAAATGACACAACCACCTTGCAATAAATTGACAAGGCTTATATGATTCGTTATCTAAAGATAACTGATATAGAGAAAAAAGGTGAGCCATTATAGTTCAATTGATTGAACACTATTTATTGGTTCCTTGAAATTAATTTCAAGGCGAGTCAATGATTGCCTTTTTACGTTAATCATATTGTTCAATCAATCAAAAAAATCACAGTTTAGACAATGAACAGTTTAAACTATAATTAATTAAATGATGGACTATGATCAATTTAATGTCAAAACCTTGAGCAAAAGTTGCTAAAATTCTGATAGCCATCCAAAACAGAAAGGAAAGTTAATTATGAAACTTGAATACTTAACCGATGAAAAAGGTAACAAAAAAGCCGTTATTATCCCCATTGATATTTGGGAAGATATTTTCCCCCAAGAAACAACCAACTTAGAAGACTTAAGCGAAACATTAGAAAATTATTGCTTAAATAAAGCAATGGATGAGGCAAAAAATACCCCTTTATTAGATAAAGATACCGCTTTAGAATATTTAGAGGAATAATTGTGCAGATAAGCTATCGTCAACTCTTTCTGAAAGATTTAAAAAAGCTAAAATCACAACCTATTTATAAACGGATTAAAGCCTTAACCTTTGAAACCCTTCCTAATGCAGCTAATTTAGAAAATTTAACGAATATTAAAGCTATGAAAGGTTATCCTAATCGTTATCGTATTCGTGTCGGTGATTATCGTATCGGAATCGAAGTTAACGGAAATGAGATAGAAGTTATGAGAGTCTTACACCGACGAGAATTTTATCGCTATTTTCCTTAGATCATTTACAAAGTGGGATTAACACATTAAAATTAACTATACTTACTAACATCATAATCATAAATCCAAGCGGAACGCTGATTAAAAAAATTAGGATTAAGTTGAGATAAAATGCGAAAAACATTATCTCTTGCGATAGCAGTTAAACCCGACGCATGAAAAACATCTGCATTTTTACGAGAAACTTTTTGAACGTTTGCTGTTCTTTGTAAACGGATAGTTTGATAGTTAACAAAAGCGGTTTTTATCTCTTTTGCTTGGGCTAAACAAGTTGCTAGAATATAAGCATCTTCTATGGCCATTGCTGCCCCTTGCGCCTGAAATGGTAGCATAGGATGGGCTGCATCTCCTAATAGGGTAATATTGCCTTTAGACCAATAAGGGAGGGGTTCATGGAGAAATAAGCCCCATTTTAGACAAGGTTCAGGGCTTGCAACTATATCATCAAGAATTTTCTTTAATAAAGAAGATTGATTATTAAAGTTTTTAGCCACTGTATTTTTATCTGCTAAAATTGACCAGCCTTCCTCATTCCAGTTTTTATTTTTTAAGACTAAAACCACATTAATCCATTCTTGTTGACTACCATTAGGATAAACAACAACATGATGATCTTCTCCCATCCAAACCATTGCTTTTCCTAATATATAATTATAATGAGATTTAAACGGTAAAATAGCCCGAAAAGCCGTGTAACCTGCATATCTAACCTGACTTTGAGCAAAAAATGTTTTTCTAATTTGAGAACGCACACCATCGGCTGCTACCATTGCCTTAGTTGTAACTGATTTTTGTTGAGAAAAATTTAAAACCAGTGATTTCTCTTCTTGTTGAAAGGATGATAAACGATGAGAAAAGCAAATTTTATTTTTATCAGGAAGACTATCAAATAATAATTGATGTAAATCAGCACGCCGACATTGATAATAAGGAACTTGACTATTTAGTTTCCATTGGGCTAAGATTTCATCCGAAGAAAAAGAACGTAATTCAAACCCTTGACATAAATGAGAAATGTCTTTTAACGGTTTTTCTAACCCTAATTCATGTAAAACTCTTACCACATTGGGGCTGACTTGAATCCCATAACCTAATGCTTCAAAAGAATCTGCTTGTTCGTAGAGTTGATAGTCAATTCCTTTTTTACTTAATGCACAAGCAAGGGTTAACCCACCAATTCCTGACCCGATAATTGCAATTTTATCTGACATAACTGTTAATTAAAACCTAATTAACCTGAATTTTGGATAAGAATATTTTTGTCAAATAGAGATGTTAGGTTATGGGTTTGCTGGTTGGGTGGTTTTAGTTTTAAACGATTTAAACCTCATACCTAGCACCTAAAACCTAACACCTAAAACCTAACACCTCATAGCTTCTAAACACCAACCATTTCGTTTGCAGTTGTAGTCGTTGTAGAAGAATTATTAACTGATTTCACTGCACGAAACATTCCGAAGCGACAAAGGCCACTACCAAAGCCAACCCGCATTAAAAGCATGGTGGGAACTTCCCGTAGAGATTTAATAAATCCAGAGAAACCAAAGCGGATTAAGCCTTGAGGACGGACAATTCCTTGCCAAATCGATTCTAACCAAGACGGAAGGGTTTCTTTAGTCCAATCTGCTGTAATTACTTCCCCATCCACTAATCCTGTTTCAGCGATTTGTTCAGAAAAGCCTTCGATACTAGAAAAAGAGGGGTGGGACCATTGATCCAATAATTGGCGCATGACAGGTTTTTCCCAGAAATTAAGGGGAATTTGACGGTCATCTCGTTGATTCCAGTCAGCAACCACTAAAATACCACCGGGCTTTAAGACTCGCATCATTTCTGAGGCATATTTCGCTTTATCTGGCATATGGGGACCCGCTTCAATCGACCAAACCACATCAAAGCTATTATCAGGAAAAGAAAGGTTTAAAGCATCATCGACTTTAAATTGGGCAGTTAAGCCTTCTGCTGTTAGCTCTTGCGCCCGTTTTACCTGTTTGGGACTAATCGTAATTCCTGTTGCATCAAATCCATAATCTTTCGCTAGGATACGGCTACTACCGCCAAAACCACACCCCACATCTAAAACAGTTGTTCCACGAGGGAGTTTATCCAAACCGCCCCATTTAACCATTTCGTGAACAAAATCCGCTTTAGCTTGTAAGAAATCTTTACGTTGTGGTGGTGAACCGTAATGACCTAAATGAATATGATCTCCCCAATAAAACTCCAAAATACCGTCATCTGTCCATTGATCATAGGAATTTGCTACTGTTTCTGAAGATTCGTAGCTACGAGCCGTCATTAAATAAACAATGATGCCGCCTAACAGCAAGGAAGCAACAGCACCTAGTACATAATATAAAACCATGATTTGTTATTCTTAACATTTCTAAACAACAAAATTAATTATAACGTTTTCCCGTCTCACAGCTATGGGAATTATCAAAACCCTTCGGGTTTAAGTAATAAGTAATAAATAATAAGTAATAAATAAAAGGAAACCCGAATATCAAGGTCTAAAACCGATTCATTTATGAAGAAAAGAGCAAAAATCTTCATTTTTGAGTCCTAGGGCTTCAGACAGATAAATGTACGGGCGGATTTATCTAGTAAATTTCTAATTACACCATAAACTTTAGTTAAAAACCCGCCCCTACTTATTACTTAATACTTATTATTTGTGAATGTATAGCCCTACGCCTGATCGCTGTTTGACATTTGTAACAGCTAAACCTTAGTCATGATCAGGGTTTTACTTTTTCATTTTTCATTCTTCATTTTTCATTTTTCATTCTTCATTTTTCATTCTTCATTCTTCATTTTTCATTCTTCATTTTTCCTTTCGACTTGTGCAGGGGCAACTCATGAATCACCCCTACATCCCACAAGCCTAGTTTTATTCTTCCTTAATGGCAGGATTCACATTATCAATAACCGCTAATGTACCATCATCATTAACCGTCCAAACATCATAACCACCGACAACATCCCCTTTGTCATCAATATCCACATTTCCACTGGCCCCTTGATAATTAATTTCCTCTCCATTACGAAGTAACTCCATTGCCTCACAAGGATCACTCACTTCTTGGCCAGGCGCATTAGCCACGTCTAGTAGTTTGCTCTGAATGCCCGTTCCTGTGTTTTCTCCGGCAGCTTGAGCCGCTAACATAAGTAAAATGGCAGCATCCCAACTGTGGGGAACAAAAGCGGTTACTTCCTTACCCGTTGCTTCCTTCCACTTAGCAGAAAAGGCTTCTAAAGATTGACCATTTGCCCCCGGTACTGTGCCTAATGCACCCGCTAAAATAAACTTACCATCGGCTGTCGTGCCTACCTGCTTAATAAAATCTTCGGCATAAACCCCATCTGTAAGAAGAACAGTTACCCCTTCACTTAAGCCCTGTTTATAAGCAGATTGCAGTAAAATACTGCCCGTTTCTGAATAAAGAACCGCAGCCACAGCATCTGGACTATCAGCAAAGGCTGCTGCTGCTTCTGTATCTAGGGTGGCTGCTTTAGGATCATAACGCACAGGGCTTTCTTGATTGGTTATTGTTCCCCCTAGTCCCGTAAAAGCATTAACAAATTGTTGTTCAAAGCCTACCCCATAATCATTATTAATAACCACGGTAGAAACATTATTAAATCCTTGCTTTCCTGCGAGGGCAGCTAAGGCAAGGGCTTGATAAGTATCGGGGGGAGCAGTTCTTGCCCAATACCCGTTAAAATCACCATTTGCTGCCCGTTCCGTAAAGACAGGACTGGTACTACCGGGAGAAATCATCATTACGTTATTACGCACAGCCACATCCACGGCTGCACTAGAAACACTACTTGCGAATGAACCAACTACACCGGCCACTTTATCCACTTCTGCTAGTTTAGTCATAGCAGCAATACCCGCCGCCGGATCGGTTTGACTGTCTTCACTCACGATAGTTACTTCACCGTCATTGACACCACCACAGGCATTGATTTCATCTACGGCTAATTGAACGGCTTGGGGCATATTTTGACCAATGGGAGCTAAATCTCCAGTCAGAGGTAGTAATGTGCCTAATTTTAAGCCTTCTCCTACGCTACTGACAGGACTGCTATCAGGAGAAGGGGAAGCGGTTGGGGTGGGGGTTTCTGGATTACATCCTGCTAAAAAGGTACTCAGGGCAAAGGTTGTGGCTAAAGTAACAGCCAAGGAAGGTTTCATCCCTAAGAAGTTCAAACGATCACTCATAATTGATAGTCACTCCCGACACATCACGAAAAGTTTAGCTTCCAATTTTAACGAAATTGTTAAATTAATGGGGCTGAATTGATCGCTTTGACCACTTTATGAGCCGAAAGAATCGCCCCTTCTTGCCATCCAGTTAGATAACTTAGATGTTCTCCTGCTAAATAAATTCGACCATCGGGTTGATTCAATACTGGATAAGCGGTTTGACGCTCTTTTTCATCCCAACTTAACCATCCTCCCAAACTATAGGGGATTTTTCCCCATGCAATGCTCATCCCTGTCTCTGGTTGAATATCTTCTGTGTAGGTGGGATGAATCGCTGTTCCTTCTGTAATCGCTCTTTGTAAGCGTTGGGCAATAGGTAACACTTCAATGCGATCGCTAATAGAATTACTCCAAATATAAGCCCCAACAATGATCCCAGTGGGTTGGTGAAATCCATGGGAAGGATACCAAATTTGGGTAATATCCTGACTTGTCCACGAAATTCCTCCATAAATTGCCGCATCTTCTTCCCAAAAGCGGCGTTTGGCTTGGAAACCATGTTTAATGGCTCTGATATAAGACTTAGCCCCAACGGCGATCGCTGCTTGGTGGGAGGGGGAAAAATCCGTATCCAGAGAGGCAAGAACGGGTAAAGGAAGGGTACAAATGGCAAAATCAGCTTCTAATTTCTCTTTAATTTCTCTTTTTTTATCTTTGTAAAGAATCTGAACCCCTTTCTCTGTTTTCCGCAGTTGGGTCACTTCTGCATTATATCGAATCAGATGACCGACTTTTTTCTCAAAGGCTTTCGCAATTTGATCCATTCCCCCAATCGGTTCGAGTAAAGTGGGGGCTTGTTTGTGGGTTTCGCTAAAATCCATCTTATATCGCCAGAAATCTGATTTTAATACCTCTGAAAAGGGTAAAGGTTCGATAATTTCTCCCTCAGACTCCACGTCGGGGACTTGAGCATAACCGCTACGACTCGATCCTTTATATTGTAAATCTGGGTTTAAGTCCCCAAACCGTCTAATCATTGCTAAAAGTCGTTCTTGCTCTTCGGGTTGAAGGGGTTGATCTAAGGCATTTTGGCTCACTGATTTAGCCAATAATTCTGCCATATATCCCCGTCGATCATTCATCAGACGACGATTTAGCACGGGTTGACCATTAAAGCTATTTTCATCGTGAAAAAAACAAGCTCGATTGTCATTAACGATGACCTGCAAAGGAACGCCAAATTCCTTGCAGTAACCTAATAAAGCTCGATGATGGTGCGGAATACGAGCCGCCCCCACATTCATATATAAGTAATCATCTGAGTCAAATTGACAGGTTTGTTGACTATCTAGCTCGCGAATGGTGTCTCCTCTACGAATTGTCCAACATCTTCCTCCGGCTCGTTCCCTTGCTTCAAGCAAGGTACATTGGTAGCCCGCCTTTGATAACTCATACGCCGCAGTCATTCCAGCAATTCCTGCCCCAAGAATGGCAATTTTTATCCCATTTCCTGAACCAACGGGTAAATTAGGATACTCTGCCTTTGTCGCCTCACTGTTTAGTAGTCCTATTGCTTTCATTGTTGTGAGCATGGCAGCCGTTCCTCCTGCTCTGCTCACTAATCTTAGTAAGGTGCGTCTATTCATCTATTGTTTCGGGAAAATTTGCTTTTCTTCCTTTAGTTTAAGCTATTTTCGATCCACGTTAGGATTTCTGTCATTAATTGAGGATTATCTAGGGAAAAATGGGTTAAGGTATTGATCTTAGATTCTCCTACGATAGCGATTTGACTGTGAAATTTGCTGAGTAATTGCCAAAAGGGTTTTAAGGTCGGATCATTGATTAAAGTGCCGTAGAAGATAAAAATAAACGTTTTTTCAGGATAATCACGCCGAAGTAACTGCCAATATAAGCGCAACATCGATAAGGTTTCAGGAATTCCGTGGGAAAAATCAGGACAGCCTTGGGCTAACATTTGCTCATAAACATCTACGGTGGGATTCTCTAAATCTAAAAAGTCACCACTATCAATACAAATTAAATGGACTTTTTGACTTAAATTTGGATTATTTTGGAGGTCAGTGTTTAACTTATTTACCCATACTTCCGTTGAATCCCCATTTATCCCACCAACGCTTTCTGATACCTGAGCATTTGAAACCGAAGCTAAGTTATCTTGATGCCAAACTTGATAAAATTCAGTGTAGGTTAATTGTTGGACGCAATGCCATAATAACTCCTGACAAGGAAGATCGCTTTGATGGTGAGGCTCACTGAGAAATGCTTTTAAAAAAGGAATGATTTGGCGGATCTGATTGGGATATAGTATTTTTGTCAAACTTTCTGCCAATTCTAAGCGAGTCGCTTCTGTTGAATCTCCCTGTAAACCATTCGTTAATAACTCCATCATGGTTGCAATCACTTCTCGATTTCCTTTCCCTACCTTGGCTAAACTGCTTGCTGTTCGCCGTAAGGTGTCTTGATCCTTAGTAGCAGTTAATAAACGGATTAAAGTAGCAATGACTGCCGGATTATTCGCCCCTAATTCCCCTAAACTATCTGCGGCTAAACTTTGAATATCCGTATCTTGACTGGTTTTAATCAGTTGCACAAGGGTATTAATGGCTTCTAAATTACCTGAGTCAATACGACCTAAACTCGCAGCAGCTTGACGACGGGTAAAGGGATCATCGGCGGTTTGCAACAGATGAACTAAAGCAGTGATCGCTTCAGGATTACCCGGATCTAATTTACCTAAGCTTTCAGCCGCTTCCCGTCGCAAAGATTCTTCGTTTCCTACCTGTATCCATTTGGCTAAGGTAGCAATGGCTGTCGGGTGAGTTGCATCTAGCTTTCCTAAGCTTTCGACGGCTTCTTTACGAAGTAAGAGGCTATCTGAAGAATTAATCAGTTTTACCAAACTATTGATAGCTTCAGGAGAATCTTTACCAATTTTACCTAAACTACTAACGGCTACCCATCGGGTAAGCACATCATGGCTTTGACTCAGGAGTTGAACTAAACCATGAATTGCCACTTCATTACCCGATTCAACTTCTCCTAGGCTATACACTGCCATCCGTCGGATTTCTTCAGTTTGTTTCTCCTCTAGCAGTTCTACTAAAATGGTAATGGCGATTGTATTACCCGAATCGATTTTTTCCAAACATTCGGCAGCCATGCGTTGAAAGTGGGTATCGGAAGAACAGCGTAATAATTGAACCATAGAAGCGATCGCAAGGTCATTTCTCTGTCCAATCTTCTCTAAACATTGAAAAACCCGTCTTTGTTGCGAGGAATCCCGTAAAAGGGTCAAATATTTCACTAAAGCGGTAATCGCTAATGGTTGTTGGTTGCCGATTTTAGCCAACCCTTTTAAGGCAATCCAACGAAGTTTATCTTCTGTTGCTTTAAGAAGATTAATAAAAACAGAGAGAGCAAGGGGATGTCCTGAAGAAATTTTGCCCAAACATTCAGCCGCAGCAACACACAGGGCAAAAGAACTCTTTTCTTCAATCATTTGGCTGAGAATCGTGATCGCAACTGGATGATCTACCCCTTTTTTGGCTAACCACCGCCACGCCTCATCGGTCATATTGGGCGGCTGTTGCCGTAAAAAGCTCTCAATTAGCCGTTTAATCGCTAATTCTCTATGGGTTTGTCCAAGGCTTTCTAAAGCGGGTTTAACGAGGAATTTTTGATCGGGGGTAGGAGAAAATGCCCAACGAATCAGTTGATCAATAATTGCTTGTCCTTGGTGAGTATGGGGAAAGTTTGCCAGACTCGCACCCGCTAAACAATAGGCAAGCTTACCATAAAAATTAGAGGGATCACAGCCGTCACTAAAGCTGCTTAACTTCTGAATTAAGGTGTCTTTGGCTTCGGTGGGAATATCACCACGCCCCAGCCAAAAGTTGAGAACCGTTGACCAATTAGGACTTAAAAAGGTTATATTTGCGCTATAAGCAATATTTTCTTGATATTTCTCTAAAAAATCATCCCCTTGCCCTATCATTTGGGCAGCAAAATAGGCAACAAATGTTTCATCATTAAATATATAGGTATGCTCTTCAGGAAGCGGGACTAACCATTCTAGTTGCAAAGCCAAGGTGAGTGCTAACTCAGACGACTCGTTTTCGGGAATAATCAGTAATTTTTCAGTTTCTAACTGTTTAAGGGCAATTTCACCCAACCACTGGTTTAATTCTTCCTGACTTTTTCGCGAAAGTGCCGTTGTCTCAGCTTTCCATTGATAATATTCTTGCACTAAAATGCCATAGAGTTCTGTCAGAGAGTTGGGAAACGTGGAAGACTGTTGAGGCCACCAACGACAAAGGAGGGATAAACGAAGAGGATTAGTAATGGCTTGTTGAATCGCTTCAACATTGACGGTTGCTAAATTTCTGATTAAACTGTGACTTAATTCTTGTTTTTGGCTAGAAAAAGAAGTATTTTGAAACCATTCTTCAATAAATTGTTGAACTTCTCTAGTATAAGTAAGTTCTCTGGTGGAATAGCAGTCAAACTTCCCACGGCGATCGTATAATTCCCCTGCTGCAATCCCTTGCCATGTCTGGTTACGACAATTGAGGGCAATATTAACCGTTTGTCCCCAATATTGTAAATCTTGCATCACCCGTCCCAAAGTAGAAAAGGGGGTGGTTTGATCAGATAATTTAATAAAATCCATCCCATCTAGCAGTAACCACAACTGACCTGTAGGAATTAGCTCTCGCAAGCTTTTTTCTAGGTCTTCTGGCGATTCTTTGCTCAATTTAACCACTTTAGGCAACCATTTTTGATAGAGGTAGTCCGATAGGGATAAAGTCCCTAACTCTCTAGCACTAATCCAGATAGGAATACCATAGTCTTGATCGGATAACCATTGGGCTAATCGTTGCAAAATCAAGGTTTTACCCGTTCCTGCTGTGCCAATGAAAGCAATACGGTAGGGGGAATAAGGGCGAGGGAAAAAATAAGCGTCAAAAAAAGCTTCTGGGGTTTGAAGGTCATTTTCATCAGATAGCAAGAGATTAACAAAGCAATGACCTCTTTTTGCGTTGAATTCATCAGGTTGAGTCGTTAAAGGATTAATGGGTTGAGTCTGTTTGAGAATTGTCCGACTGATTTCTCGCCACTGAATCTCCCTAGCTGCCCCATTTGAAGCCGTTAAAGGCGATGGAGTAGCAGATTGTTCTAATTTGGGGTCAGTGATCCCTTCTGCGATCGGTGTTTCTTGTGTATCAGACATGATTTTTACTTAATCCCATCAAATTCTAAACTATCCCAATGAACCTTTTTCTATTTTACTAATCTTTGTGAAGACACAGTGAAAAAAACGTTAACAATTGAAACGATTAAGCCCATTTTTTGACGATTTTTTCTTAGGTCATTTTTCTGGATTAGGATTATTTATAACTTTTTTTTGAGCATTACGATATAATGATAACGAGAAATTACACAAGACCTGATCCTTCTTAAAACAATGGGTGAACAGACAGTTAACTGTGCCATTGACTGCATAAATGGTTGCATATTGGGAGAAAACTGTCCCAATCAAGAATATGCTCAAAAAGCTTCCCGTTTTATCAATGAGACTTCCCTAGACACCATGCTAGAAAGGGCTGAAGAAGCAAGGCGCAAAAAGCTCCTCGAACCGCCTAAATGGGTAATTCCCGATGATTTTTAAGAAAGAAGAGGGAAACAAGGGCAAAAAGGACTGTGAAAAGCTGCTTTAAGTGAAAACAAATATTTTTTCCTGAATTTTAGTTCTTAATGGGATGGGGAATGGTATTATAACGCCTGTCCTAAAATCCCGAAATCCACGGACGTAAAATCAAAGAGCATGAGATAGCGTAATCCTAAGATCCTTATCCTATTTTAAAAGTTAACAGAGATTAATTAAAAGTATGAGGTTGAAAATCTTGTCCTTTGGGGCAAAATCTTTGAGTTAAGACAATAGATTATCTTTCTACTTCGTCCATTGTACTTATGGCTTCATTTGATGTCTTATTTCTTTGTCCGTTGGCTGTTATTAATCCTAATTAATCTCAGTCCAACCCCGAAATTCAATTTAGCTTACCTATCTTATCCATCTTTTTTTGATTCCTCTTCTTCTTCTGTATCGAGACGCCTCGTTAGTTTTCATTCTGCCTCTTCCAAGCAAAATGATCAATCGGCTGCCCTCTCGTGGATGACGATAACGGTAGGAGGAATCGGGCTGGTTTTAGGAGGATTGTTATGCGCTTCTGTCAGGCGATCGCAGCGATATCAACGACAACTAACCCATTTACATGATAAGTATTGTCAAGATTTAACACAAGCTAAAGCTGATTTAGAACAGGAATTTCAGCAAAAAATTCAACGCTTAGAAGCCGCAAAATTTCAGCAAAATCAATTAATCGATTATATTAGCCATGAATTGCATACACCTCTTCATTTAATTCAAGGTTATCTACGACTGTTGCAAAAGGATTCTACTTTATATGCTCAACAAAAAGCAGATTTGAGCATTATTATAGAAAATAGTTTTTCCCTAACGAATCTGTTGGATGAAATTAGGGAAATGAGAGAACTTGAAACCCAAGACGTTACGTTAAATTCAATCTGTTTTCAGCCCAAGGAGTTATTATCTGATATTATTGCGACGCTGCAACCAAAAAGTCAGGAAAAAGGAATCCACCTACAATCTTATCTTGCCTCCGAAGTCCCCCAATACATTAAAGCAGATGAACAAAAATTGCGTCAAATTTGGCTCAACCTTCTCGATCATAGTTTAAATTTTACCGATCAAGGAACTATCACTATTCGACTGTCAGGAAGCAATCAAAATTGGGATTTAGAGGATGATTCTGCTATTTTCTATGATGATTCAATTTATACATTATTGTTTGAAATCGAAGATACAGGTAAAGGTTGGGAAGAAGGGGATCTTCATCATTTCTTTGAACCGTTTTTTATTGCATACCGTACGAACCTTGAGAACCAACTTAACCGAGGGTTAGGTTTATTTTTAGCCCAACAATTGCTTGAACTAATGGGGGGTTATCTTCAAGTAAGTAGTGAATTAAATCAAGGCACTTTATTCCAAGGAAATGTCATGGTTAAATTACCGAACGCTGAAGAAATTCCCCTATCTCTTCCCCATCAAACAGTGATTGGTTTAGCCCCCGATCAACCAGACTATCGGATCTTAGTCGTGGATGACAAGATGGAAAATCGTCAACTCTTGATGCGTTTGTTAACCCCTTTAGGATTCCATCTCAAAGAAGCAGACAATGGCAAAAATGCCCTAGAAATTTGGTCAAGTTGGAAGCCTCACTTAATCTTCATGGATACACGAATGCCAACAATGGATGGCTATGAAACGATTAATCACATGAAAGATTATAGTCAATATCATTCTACTTTAATTATTGCTGTATCTTCTGGGGGAATTGAAGCCCATAAATTTGAATTGTTGCTGCAAAATTGTGATGACATCTTACGTCGTCCCTTTGACTTACAAACATTATTAGAAAAAATTGCCCATCATTTAAACGTTAAATATCTTTACGAAACATTTGACCCTGAGTTAACCCCTGTTTCAGAGGAAACAAACACGTCCTCCCAATTAACCGCTACGGATTTAGAGAAATTGCCCAATGAATGGAAACAAGCAGTTTATCAAGCTGCTAGTGCAGGAAACCAACGACAACTAGAAGAATTTATCCAACAAATTCCTCGTACAAATCAACAACTGATTGATCAATTAAAGACCTTAGTTTATTATTACAATTATCGTAAAATAAGAGAACTAACTCAACCCAATTCTAATGAATAGAGAGGTATCTTACCCATGGAAATGCTCACTCCCCAAGGCGATATTTTAATTATTGAAGATCAGGTTGATAATCTTCGCCTCTTAACCAATATGTTAGAAAGTAGTGGTCATCAAGTTAGGCAAGCTGTAGATTCAGAAATGGCCTTAGTTGCACTCAACACCCTAAAGCCAGATCTGGTTTTAATGGATGCTAATATGCCAGAGGGAGATGGGTATGAGTTGTGTGAAAGGTTGAAAAAAACAGCGAATATCCCTAACGTTCCCATTATCTTTTTAGAAGGATTTGAAACAACACAGAAAAATAATTATGATTTAGAGGTGGGAATTGTTGATTATCTCTTAAAACCCTATCTAGCTTCGGATGTGGTGGCTAAAGTCAATCATCACTTAAAACTGAGTCATTTACAACAAGAACTACAGCAGCAAAATCAACAGTTGCAACGAAAACTAGACTTACACGACGCAGCACAACAATTTTATAATCATCCCCAAATCAGTCACTATTTATTGCATAAAGCGATCGCAGCTACCTTAAACGGTATTATCATTACCGATGCGACGCAAGAAGGGCATCCTATTGTTTATGTTAACGAAGGCTTTGAGCGAATGACGGGTTATACCCAAGTAGAAGTAATGGAAAAAAGTCCCAGTTTTCTGGTAAGAACTGATAAAAATCAAGAAAGTTTGCAAAAAATTTATCAAGCGATTCAAAATCAAAAGTCTTGTTGTGTAACCCTTCGTAATTATCGTAAGAATGGGTCATTATTTTGGAATGAAGTGAGTCTTTCACCAGTTACTGACGAGCAAGATAACGTTCCCTATTATATTTGGGTACAAACCGACGTAACACAGCGCATTAAAGCCCAAGAAGATAAACAACGCTATGAAGTGTCCTTAAAACGAATGAATTATGAATTAAAGGAACTGACTGAAAAACTTCACCGTTTAGCCAATTTAGATGGATTAACGGAAATTGCTAATCGTCGAAGCTTTGATCGGTGCTTAGAACAGGAATGGAAGCGTATGATGCGGGAAAATAACAACTTATCTCTTATTTTAGGAGATATTGACCATTTTAAGCGATACAATGACACCTATGGTCATCTAGAAGGGGATCAGTGTCTAAAAACTGTAGCCCAAACGATTCAACAGGTGGTTAATCGTCCGGCAGATTTAGCAGCACGGTATGGTGGGGAGGAATTTGCTATTATATTACCCAATACCCCCTTATCTGGTGCAGTGACGGTGGCTGAATCAATTTTAGCGTCTCTTCGCCAGCGACAACTGCCCCATCGTTCCTCACCCGTACAACCCTATGTTACGATGAGTTTGGGGGTGTGTTCGGTTATTCCTAATTCGAGGCTAAATATGAAAGATTTGGTAGAAACGGCTGATATTGCTCTGTTTGAATCTAAAGAAAAAGGACGTAACCAAGTTCAGTCAAAAATGATGAATGATAGTTAAAAATATGAGTGTGGGCGCAAGGCTTGCGCCCCTACAGATATATATTGCGGTGAACATCCAAAGGCCAAAAACGGTTAACTGCTAATGGCCAACTGACTATCGGCTTGTTTTGCAGTTTCAAAGAACACTCTTACGTTGTCTTCTGGTGTCCCGACTAATACCCCATGGCCTAAATTGAGAATATGTCCCCCACGGCCAGCTTTACGAATGGTATCGAAAATGCGATCGCGGATTACTTCATGAGATCCAAACAAGACACCGGGATCCATATTTCCTTGTACTTTCATGTCTTTTCCTAACCGTTGTCTAGCATCGGCCATATCTACTGTCCAGTCAACACTGACAATATCTACGCCTGATTGTCCCATTCGTTCTAAAATACCTGCACTGCCGCTAATATATAGGATTAACGGGGTATCAGGATATTTTTGCTTCACGGTTTTTACAACCTGCTGATGATAGGGTAAGGCAAAGATATCATAATCTTGAGGACTTAGTTCACCAGCCCAAGAATCAAACATCTGTACAACTTGTGCGCCACATTCGATTTGGTAACAGATATATGCAGCAACCATATCGGCTAATTTGGTTAAAAATTGGTGTAAGATGGCAGGTTCAGTAAATGCCATGCGTTTAATGACAGCATAGTTTTTAGAACTCTTGCCTTCGACACAATAAGCCGCTAATGTCCAAGGTGCGCCGACAAAGCCTAAAACGGTGGATTTATTCCCCACCTCTTTGCGTAGGGTCGTTAAGATGGTTTTAATGAAGGGTAAGGTTTCTTCTGGGTTAAAAGGATGAAGGTTTTCGATTTGTTGTAGCGTCCGAATGGGGGGATCGATCATTGGCCCTTTACTTTCAACAATATCAAAAGGAATGCCAATACCGGGGAGAGGTGTCAGAATATCGGAAAACATGATCACCCCATCGGGTTGAAATGCGTGCCATGGTTGTAGGGAAATTTCGATGGCTAAGTCCGCATTTTCGGAACGGTCACGAAAACTAGGGTATTTTTCTCGTAAATCTCGATATACTTTCATATAGCGTCCTGCTTGTCGCATCATCCATACTGGAGGACGGTCTAAGATTTCGCCTTTAGCAGCGCGGAGGAGATAAGGAAGATCAGTCATAGTTCCCAAGGGTTATAAATCATGCCATTGATCAGCTTATCATTGTTAATCTTTACGAAAGCTTAACTGTAACGTTGCTTAACTTGAGTCAGAAGTCTGGCATTAGCAGAAAGACTTAAAGTTTTAAATTGAGAAAAAATTAGCCATAGTTTATTTTTTTATAGGGTGAGAAGGGTAATGCTCTTTAAAGACTAATCATAGATAAAATTAATCACATAAGCTTATTCTTACTCAGTCTTCTCTGTACCAGCCTTGATCTTTTGGAAAATCAGCCAACAGTTTACAAGAAAACAGACAGGCCTTTGATGACGATATAACTTAAAAGACAAAATCCCCTAATGCAATGGGTGGAACTAACTTATCAACATCAAGAATAAAAATAGTGAGTCCTTGTCCATTCTCGTTCGTTTTAGCCACATGAGTCGCAATTTCTAAGGTATCTCCTCGACGGTAAGAGTCAGGTAAAACCTTAATATCAGAGAACGGAACATCAATCAAAGTAGGAGTTTCTCCGACTAAGATACCAAATACTTCGTCAATGCTATTTTTCGCTAAAATCAGGAATGGATGAGTCATCTTTTCAAGGGACTGGGACTGTTTAAATAAGCGGCGATGCAAATCAATAACCGTAATATCTTGATTATTAATCTGAGTAATTCCCACTTCAGTTGTTCCACTACCGTGAATTTCTGCCCCTTTAATGATTTTGTTGACAAAATCAACCGATAAAGCCAGATAAAGCTGACCAACTTGGAAAATAAGAATTTTTAACGATTTGTTCTCTTGTTCAAGGGGTGTTTCAAGATCAACAAAGGGGGTAGCAGTGAGAGAAGGTTGTGTCATGGGAATTTCAGGGGTCAGGTTTGCTGGTTGTGGGTTTCAGGCTTTAAGGATTTAAACCTTATACTTACTATTAACAGTTAACTGCTAACGCTTACTCTATTTTCCTCAAGAATATTGGCAACAGACGTTAAAAATTGCTGCTCAATATAAGGTTTAGTAAAGTACGCACTCGCACCTAAAGTCATTGCTAATTGACGGTGTTTATCGTTACTGCGAGAGGTTAGCATCGCAACAGGAATGCTCATCATTTCTGGGTCGCGGCGACGTTGACCTAAGAACTCGAACCCGTTCATATTTGGCATTTCTATATCACAGATCACCATATTAATACCAGAGGTATGCTGTAACTGCTCTAAAGCTTCCCGTCCATCCCTTGCTTGTACCACCCGATACCCGGCTTTTTCTAAGGTTAATGCTAACGTCCGTCGTAAAGCGGCTGAGTCATCCACAACCAACATTAAGGGTGCTTGTCTGGTGGTAACTTGCGGTTTAAATTCATCCACCGATGGAGTAGATAACCCTTCTGCGTCATCCCTCACAACCGTTTGAGTCACAGAAGAAGGAGTTGTGCTATAGTTCGGAGCGAGGGATTGTTCAATTAAAGTTGCACCATTAACCACAGGAATCAACTGACCATCCCCTAAAATCGTACAACCATAGGTATAAGTTGGCGCAGAAACAGCATTGCCAAAGGATTTAATCACTAATTCTTGCTCTGTCTCTAGGCGACTCACTTCTAAACCATATAACTGATCTCCTCGTCGTAACAATAATAAAGGAAGTCCCCACTCATCGGGTATGGCAACATTAAACCCTTTATCCGCAAAGCTTTCTGGTAAAGGACAATTATATTGTAAAAGGTCTTTAACGGGATAAATAGGAATAATATGACCTTGCCACAGTAAAAACCGTTGATTGCCTGAGATTTTAATCTGATTGGCTTCAGGAACGAGAATCTCCTCAATAGTGTCTGAGGGAAACGCCACGGATACCCGACTATTACTATTTTCATAAGCAACCTGACAGACTAATAATTTAGCAATAGTTAAGGTTAAAGGTAATTTGAGGGTGAAAATCGTTCCCCGTCCTTGTTTAGAGGTAACCATCACAGTTCCCTTCAAGGCACGTAATTGCGATCGCACCACATCGAGTCCTACACCTCGGCCAGATAATTCACTCACCTGTGCGGCGGTTGAGAAAGCAGGTTCAAAGATTAAGTTCTCAATTCGCTCTTTAGAAACAACTGTCGCCTGTTCTTGTGTAATTAGTCCTGTTTGAATCGCTTTTGCTTTGATCTTATCGTAATTCAAACCTCGACCATCATCACAGATTTCGACAATGGTTTGGTTTCCTTGGTGATAAGCACGAATTTCAATTTGTCCTTCTGCTGGTTTTCCGACTTGCTTGCGTTCTTCTGGGGATTCGATGCCATGATCAAAGCCATTACGGACTAAGTGTAAAAGCGGATCGTAGAGTTTTTCAAGCGCAGCCTTATCCACTAATACTGCCGTTCCTGTGAGTTTAAGACGAACGGGTTTGCCATAAGTAGCAGATAGATCCCGCAATAAACGAGGAAATCGGTTTAATACCTCTCCTAATGGCAGCATTCTCGCCCACATCAACTCATCCCTGAGATTGGTGAGCATTTGACGTTGTTGTTCTAGGGTTTGGTTAGAAGTCCGTGCAAATAAGACGACATCATCCACCGATTCTTCTAATTGAATCATTTCTTCTAATAACATCCCTAGCAAGGAGTAAAGAGTACTATAAGTATCCATTTCTAGGGAATCAAAATTTCCTAACCCACGGGATATATCTTGGATTTGATTGGGGTTAACTCGTTGAGAATCGAGTTTTTCGGGTGCAATTAACATTTGATCGGATAATTCTTGCAATTGACCAATCATTGCTTGGAAGGTAACAAAACGATTCAATAAGGATTTCACTGATCCTTGCATTTGGTCATTTTGCAGTGATAAACTATTACGGTTAATCATTAATTCTCCGACCAAGTTATTCATCCGTTCTAGTCGTTCAAAATCAACTTTTATGGATAAATTAGAAGTGGAAGGCGTTGGGGCTGCTTTTTGTTTTTTATTACTTTTACTTTGGGTTTTAGGACGAGATGTAGAAGAAGAACGAGGTTTAAATTGAGGTTGGGGTTTAACTGCTTTCCGTTTTTGTGGTTCAGCGTTAATGATAGGAGATGACTCAATTTCTTCTAGGGGAGGAAGACTATCAAAGAGATTTTCGACTTCTGCGATGGCATTATCTATTTGTTCTGAGGTATCTTTCTTATTCTCTTTGACGTTTGGTTGTTTTTCTTCAATAGGTAAAGCAGAATCAACAACTGAGCCAAATACATCATCAAGAGAAGGGGTATCAGATGCAATGAGTTCGGTTTCTTGGGTTTCTGCTGGAATAGTGAAGACATCTTTATCATCTTCAGATCCAGCTACTTCAAAGATGTCTTCTAAGGTAGGAACATCAGATTTTTTGAAACGAGATGAGGGATTAGAAGTGTTTTCTTTCTCTTGAGTAACTAGCTCATCTTTCTTCTCTGAGGTTTCTTCGGAAATAGTGAATAAGTTGTCATTCTCTTGGGATTCACCTGCTTCAAAGAGACTTTCTAAAGTAGAAACTTCAGGATCAATTGAGCGATCTATATCATCATCTTGAGAGACTGATTCATCCATAATAGATTCATTAGTCTCTTGGGTTTCTGCTGGAATCGTGAATAAATTTTCGTTATCTTCTAAGTTAGATACTGCAAAAATATCTTCTATGGTTTTCGCTTCTGTATCAATCAAACGAGAAGGATCAATATCAAATTCAGGTATTTCCTCAGATTTAATTTCTGGTTCAAGGGTTTCCTCAGTAAGAGAGTCATCTACCCCAAATACAGCTTCAAGAGAAGGATTAATTGGTTCTGAAGATACCTTATTTTCACCTTCAATGTCAAAGAGATGTTCATCTACCTGCTCCGAGACAATACCAAAGACATTTTCTAAATCTGGATCGGATAAGTCTTGTAGTGTTTCTTCAGTAATTGCATCAGATTCTTCTAGGGAAATGTCTGCAAGGTTTTCTGGACTCAAACCTTCTTCTAATGGTTGATTTTCTGAATGAATAACTTCATTTTCAGTCCCTAACTCAATATTAAAAACATCTTCTAATTCGGGATGTTCTTCTGTAACGTCTGAATGAATAACTTCATTTTCAGTTCCTAACTCAATATTAAAAACGTCTTCTAATTCGGGATGTTCTTCTGTAACATCTGAATGAATAACTTCATTTTCAGTTCCTAACTCAATGTTAAAAACAGCTTCTAATTCGGGTGATTGACCCTCTAAATCCATCATTTCAGATGGTTCTTGGACTTCTACATTCGGAGCAAAGACATTTTCTAAAGGAGGCGGTTCTGAGGCAAAAATATCCTCTAACTCAGAATTTTCTGCGATTGTCTCTGCTGCTTGATTATCAATTGTATCAAAGTCCAGTTGTTCACCAAATACATCATCTAAAGCAGGAAATTCTTCTGCTTTTGCTGCTTCTTCTGAAAAGAGATTAAAATTGCCGCCTAAATGGGGTGCGGTTAAGGTATCAATTTCCGTCCATCCTGACTCTTCCGATAACTCCTGTTCGGGTGTCGCTTCAAATAAATTATCAAAGCCTAAAACATTCCCATCATCCCACTCAGATGCTGAACCATTATTATTTTCAACGGTTTTTTCTTCTTGAGTAGTAAACCCTAATAACGCCGCAGATGGACTTCCCCCAGACGTGCGATCGCCTTTTTCTAACACCTGCTCTCTAGCTTCAATGAGGTCAACTAAGGCTAATTGTAGAATATAATGGTCTTGATCAGGGTTTAACTCCAAAGCTTTCAATGTTGCTTCGGTAATCTCCCCAAACCCCGGTAATCCTAACATTTCTGCAAATCCCCCAAAGACCTCCATCTGAGTCTGTAATTCACTCATAATGTCATAGTCATTAGGATGTTCTGCAATCTTGGCTAATTGCTCGATTCCTTGAGTAACATCCACCTCAAATAAGGAAGAAACAATATCTACCCCTAAATCCGCCGAAGACGGAATATACTGCTCTGTATTGGCTAAACTGTCCCCTAACTGTGCCTCAATTTTTTGCCAAACCTGTTCAGCGTTTGCGATCGCCGCTTCTCCGTCATGTTCCCCTGTCGCCATTTGTTCTTCTAAGGGGTTTCTCAGGCAATCGTAGCCCTGTAGTAGCAAGGTTTCGAGTTCCGTATCAATGACCACGGAATCGTCGTATAATGCCTTAAAAATGTCCTCTAAGCGATGTGCCAGTGTTTTAATATGATCCAATTCCACACTGGCTGCGCCTCCTTTAATGGAGTGTGCGGCTCGCATAATTTCGTGAACAGTTTGTGTATTCCGTTCTTCCTTGAGGGTGAGGAGTCCCGATTCTATCATTTGCAGTAATTCCGGGGCTTCTTCAATGAAGAATTGATAGGCTTGATCGCGGATGTCAGGGTTTAACATTGTCTGAATTATGAATTATGAATTAGGGTTTTAGGTTTTAGGTTTTAGGTTTTAGGTTCTAGGTTCTAGGTTTTAGGTCTTAGGTTCTAGGTTTTAGGTTTGAAACCTTACTTATTACCTGATCCCTGACACCTGACACCTCATATCTGACACCTGACACCTCATACCCGACACCTCTGAATTAGACTTTGAATTGTCCCACACTGTCTTGGAGTTGGTTAGCAATAATAAGCAATTCATTGAAGGATTCAGCGACTGAGGTGGCTAACTCGGCTGTATTTTGGGCAATTTCGGTTACTTCTCCCATCATGCCCGTTACCGCTTGGCTATCTTGCGATTGTTCGTTGGTAGCCTGTGTAATGCCCGCAACTAAGTCTTGAATACGAGAACTGGCATCTACTAAATTCTGCATCCGATGACGGGAGGTTTCCACCTGTTTACTACCTTTCCAGACCTGTTGTGTGCCACTTTCCATGGTTGCTGCGACTTCTTTGGTTTCTGCTTGAATACTCGCCACTAAAGTTTCAATCTCTGCGGTTGCTTCAGCAGACTGGGAAGCCAGCGATCGCACTTCATCGGCAATTACAGCAAAGCCTCGTCCCCCTTCTCCGGCTCGTGCTGCTTCGATAGACGCTTTCAGCGCAAGCAAATGGGTTTGTGCAGCAAAACGGCTAATTAAATTGACGACTTTAGAGATTTTCTGGGATGATTCGTCTAAGTGTTCAATTTTTGTCATGGTGTCAGTCACCGTTTCCCGAATGTGGTGCATTTCGGCCATGGTTGCTTCCATTTCCTGTTCACCCATGGTAATTGCATCACGGGCTTCTTCTGTTACATGCAAGGCTGCTTGAGCATTTTGGGCAATGGTTTCAATGGCTGATCGTAAACTATTAAGAGCATTCAGCGATCTCGAAATATCTTCTAGCTGTCGCATTGCATCCACAGAGAGGGTTTGTACAACTTCCCCATTTTGTTCAGTGGTGACTAAGAGTTGGCCACTGGTGGTTTGCATTTGATGGACTAAATGGCGTAAATTTTCAACAACGGTGTTATAAGATCGGGCGATCGTGCCAATTTCATCGTCTTGTTCGGAACAGTGAACGGTTAAATCACCTTGGTTCACTGGATCAACTTCGATAATGAGGTCTAATGCCCGTTTTTGCAGGGCTTCTTTGGCTTTTCTCTGTTCTTCTTGGGCAATACTTTTCTGTTCTAATAACTGCGCCCGTTCTAATGCCACACCGATTTGTAAGGCAACTTGGGTTAAAAAGTCAATTTCGGGCTGTTGCCAAGTATGGGGCTGCTGACAATGATGAGCAATCAGTAAGCCAAAGAGTTCCCCACCGATATTAATAGGGGTGACAAGATTCGCTTTAACATTAAAGGGAGATAATTGATCGAGATGACAGTCCGTTAGGCCTGCGTTATCAATATCATCTGTTGCGCTGACTCGGCCTCGACGATATTGTTCAACATATTTGTCTGCAAAACAGGGATCGGCAATTTTTGCCCCTAATGCAGAGGGAAAAGCAGTATTGAGAGACTCAGCGACAATTGTGCCACGCCATGATTCGTCAAAGGCATAAATGATGGTGCGATCGCAGTTTAACCCTTGACGACTTCTTTCTAATACGGCTTCAAATAAGGCTTCAGCCCCAGAAGTTGCCGCAATTTTTAGGGTTATATCTTTTAAAACTAGGGATAATTTAGCATCTAAGGATCTTTGTTCGTTTAATTCTAGCCGATCTAACGTCACCTCCAACTGATTCACCATTTGGCGCAAAAAACTGACCTCTGTTTCTTGCCATTGTCGAGGGGCGGTACATTGATGCACAATAAATAAGCCAAATAAGTCTCCTTGGCGTTTAATGGGCATGACGAGATCAGCTTGTATTTGTAAGCGTTCTAATAACTGACGATGACTAGAAGATAAATCAGCCGTTGCTACATCATTAATTTGGCTTTCTTGCCCATTTTGATAATTTTCTAAGTCTGATTGAGGAATACACGCCATGTCAAAGCTATTATTCAAAGCAGATGGCCAAACAGAAGACACGGACTCATAAGCAACCTTTCCACCACCATTGGGCAAAAATTGATAAATAACCACTCGATCAACCTTTAATAACTCTTTTACTTCTTTAGCTACTTTTAACCATATCTCTCCTAATGTTTCCGACTGAAGATGACTCGATGTTGTTAGTTGGGCAAGGAAACGAAACATTTCTGTTTCTTGACGAATTTCTTCTTCATTTTTAAGGATATTATCAGCCATATTATTGAAATAGTCAGATAATTGACCAATTTCATCTTGAGAGCGAATCGTTGACCGTTCTTGATAATTTCCTTTGGCAAACCGTCCCATAATGCCCTGTAATTGTCGTACAGGAGAGGTAATAGAATAGCCAATAAGGGCAGATAAGCCAACACCTCCCAAACCCAACCCTAAAAGACTGAGGAGAGGCCATCTTAAACTTTGACTAATTTTTTCTAACTCAACCTCGGGATCACCATATACCAAAACCCCCACAGGTTTACCTTGATAGTTAGCAATGGTTTTGGCTGCAAAGGTATAAGTTCGATTTTCAAAGGGTTGACGGTCAAAAACGGTTGTTCCTTGTGCCTGTACCGCTTTTTTGAGTAAATAATCGTCTTGAAGCTCTAGATTTTCCTGTTCTTTGCGAGATTGATCAATGGTTTGGGAGGTTAACAGGGAGAAGTTGCCGTCAGATTTGTGTAGATAAACCGCACTATAGCCTTGATTGCCAAATGCGTCTAAAGTTTCCTTAACGACCTTATCATCTACAACGATGCCTCCAATAATGACACCGATCACTGTTTGACTATTTGGTGCTTTAATAGGAGTTGCAGTGTAACGAATAAGTGTTTTTTCTCCATTTACTGAACTTTCCCAAGGTTCACTACTAGATTCACGGCTTTTTGACTGCAATACCCGACTTACTAACCCATTGGGATCAAATGTTGAACCCCGACTAGATACAGCCTTTCTAGAACTTAAAACCAGTTTATTTGTTCCTACAATAATTGCCTCATCCAATCTTCCCATACTGCGTAACATTTGTTGAAGTTGGGCTTGATCTGTAGCAGATAAGGGTTTTCCTGAAGCGTGATCTCTTACTTTTTGTCTAACCAAAGGGTTTTCTGCCAAGATATACAAACTTCTCGCAATTTCCTGACTATCATGGTCGTAGTTTAACTTAGCAACTGCCAGTTGAGATCGGGTTTGCTCTTTTAGCTGATCCTGTAAACTCTTATTAAGGACTTGTCTTCCTGCGAACAAGACCAAAAGGGATGCAATGACGATTGATCCGGGGATAAGAAGCATCCGATCTCGAATAGAGAAGGAAGACAGCCAAGAAGGAGAAGATTGAGGAGAGGACTTTTGCATTTTCGTTATAGGGGGTTATTTTGGGCGTTCAGGAGTGTGGGGAGTGTGGGGCCAAGAAAGAACAGTTAACAATTAACGATTAACTGCTTTTTTCTAGGGGTAAATTAATCAAAACCCCTCCCATTACGTCCCCAACCTTGAATACCTTGTCGGGATACCGTTGTTTATGCACAGGGTGGCTATTATGGCAACTAACACAAGCTTCGGTGGTGGCTTTATCGGGGTAAACAGCCGAAAAGTATTTTTTCCCGTTAATCGTTTGATACCCTTTATAGGGTTGTTCTGTTTCCAGAACTTTGTCCATAGCAGTTTGTTCAAATTCGGTTCGAGGGGCGTTTCCTTCGTTGAGATTCCAAGGGGAAATCGAACCATAATTAAAATTGTTGTTTTTTGAGGCTTCCTGTGCCGTCATACGAAACATTTGAGCCGGTAAAGGTAAGGCTTTCTCCAGTTCCCAATTCTCTGAGGCCATCACTACCCCTTCTTCTTTTAACCGTTGTACGACTTTTGACCCATAAACTGAGCGTTCCGCTTTCAAAATATCATATATATAGTCGGTCATCGCTTCAGGAGCGATCGCCATACTGGTTTTGGGGGCGGTTGTTACACTGTTACAAGAGATGATTAGAACCATTGTTGCAACTGTAACAAGGGCAAGACCGAGTAATTTTACAAAAGAAAAGGGTTTCATGGCTTTGTTAGAATTTGTAGGAGTTTTTAGGCGTTCAGGCGTTTTTAGGTGTTCAGGCGTTACAGAAAATGATGGGTAACTGGTAACTGACACCTGACACCTCATACCTAACTATTGGACTTTAAACTGTCTGACACTTTCAGTTAATGCTTGAGAGACTTGTAGCAACTGTCGGAAAGAATCCGAGACTTGAGCAGCTTCCAATGAGGTTTTATCGGAAATTGCCGCCACTTGTGCCATTGTTTGGGTGACATTCTCACTGGTATCTGCTTGTTGAACCGCCGTTTGAGCGATCGCTTCAACTAACTCGCTAATCTGAATACTGGCGACGGTAATCTTATTGAGACTCTTACGGGTTTCATCTACCAATTTCGTCCCCATAACCACCTGTTCTGTCCCTGCTTCCATTGCAGCGACCACATCGTTGGTTTCTGCTTGAATATTGGCAACTAACGCCTCAATTTCCGCCGTTGCTTCGGCTGACTGACGAGCAAGTGATCGCACTTCATCCGCAACCACCGCAAACCCCCGTCCTTCTTCTCCTGCGTGGGCTGCCTCAATTGACGCATTCAACGCAAGTAAGTTGGTCTGATCTGCAAAACTTCCGATTAAGTTAACCACTTTAGAAATCTTTTGCGAAGATTCCCCTAATCGTTTCACTTTTTTCGCCGTTTCTGCCACCGTTTCCCGAATGGCCATGATGCCATCTACAGTACGGTTCATTGCATCTTCACCGGTTTCTACCGTATTGGTTGCCATTTGTACGGCAGATTCAGCTTGTTCTGCGTTTAGTGCCACTTCTCGAATGGCATTGGTCATTATTTGCAAGCGATCTAAGGCTGCTGCAATATCACTCGCTTGTTGAACCGCTTCTTCACTTAGAGAACTAACCGCCACTTCATTGTTACTTGCGGTATCTGCCAATTGTCCCGCCACCCCTTGTACTTGGGTCACAATTTTCCGTAAACTTTCAATGGTTGCATTGTAAGAGTCAGCAATTGTCCCAATTTCGTCTTCAGTCACTTGGGCGCGAATGGTTAAATCCCCTTGACTAACGGGATCAACCTGCATTAACAATTCTAAAGCTCGTTTTTGCAGATTTTCACGGGCTGTCCGTTGTTCTTGTTCTGCTTGTTGTTGTTTGGCTAATAAGTCCGTTCTTTCTAAGGCTAATCCTACCTGAGTGGCGACTTGCGCCATAAAGTCCATTTCCCCTTGTGTCCAATGACGGGGGCCGCTACATTGATGGGCAATAAATAAGCCTAATAATTCCCCTTCTTCGATAATAGGGGTGACTAGGTTAGCCCGTACACCAAAGGGTTCTAGCTGTTGTAGGTGACACGCACTTAAATTGGCTTCATAAATGTCTGGTGTGCCTTGAATCCGACCTTTTTTGTATTTTTCCACATATTTATCGGCAAAACAGGGATCTGCAATATTAGCCCCTAATGCTTTGGGAAATTCATCGGTGACCGACTCAGCAATGATGATTCCAGACCAATCAGGGTTAAACTGATAGACGATGACGCGATCGCAATTTAACGCCCGTCGTGCATTGTCAACTGCTACATCAAACACTTCAGAACCGTTTAAAGCACCTGCAATGGAGAGAGTAATATCCTTTAATGAGGACGCTCTTTTAGCGTCTTCTCGGCGTTTTTCTTGGAAACTAATGCGGGCTAAGGTTAAACTTAATTGTTCAGCTAGTTGCTGGGCAAAGTTACTTTCTGCTTCTGACCATTCATAAGGTGTGTGACAATGATCAATAGTTAATAACCCGAATAGTTGACCATCATTAAGTAAAGGTGCAATGATCTGTCCTCTCACCTGTAACCGTTCCATTAGGTCTAAATATTCAGGTTCAAAGGGTTTTTCTAAAATATCATTGATGGCTTCTACCTTTCCATCTTGATAAACTGCCAATAAATCAGCAGAAAAGCAATTTGAGCTTAATTTTTCGGACAATGCACTACTGATTCCATCGTTAAGGGCTTCTTCTGCTACATAACCGCTTTTATCTGAGTTAAAGCGATACATTACCACTCTATCTGTATTTAATAAGCTCCGAATTCGTTTTAAAGTATCTCCTAATAAACTATCCACATCTTCTTTTTCTAAATTTAAACGATTCGCCATATCAGCTAACAAGCGAGATTGTTCAACGGATAGGGTTTGTTCTTGGAGCAGATTTTTTAATTTACCGCTCATTTGGTTAATATTTTGACCCAATAGACCTAATTCGTCTTCTCCAGTCGGTAACTGAACATCTAAGTCCCCTTGACCAATTTTATTAGCAGCTTGGCTAATACGGCGCACAGGACGAGTTAACCCGTTAGCGACTAACGCCGCCGTTAAGACGGTGACACCGAAACCAATGGGAATTCCGATGATAAAACTGGTTTTTAAAGCCTTAAGCGAAGGAGATACCTCTGTTGTTTCAGTTGTCGGACTTTCTTCTGAGTTATTCAAAGATGCTGTAACAAAGTACAGTGATAAACCCCCAACAATTAGGGCGGGAAGTATGCCTAAAGCCGTTGCAGTGAGGGTGACTTTAGACTGTAAGCCAAGGTTGCGCCACCAATGAGAGAGTCCCCCTTGTTGAGTCGTCGTAGAAGGTTGAGACGGTTGGGGAATCACGACTTTGGGTAGGGGTTTCTTAGTCAGAGGCGGTGGGGGTGTTGTATGAGACGTAATAATAATTTTTTGCTCTTCATCCCCCTCTTTCCTCTCATCGACTAGATTTTGCTCTAATTGGCTTTGATCGAGAGAATGATCCGTACTGGGAGTATCTAGAGACGGAGATGATGAATTGTCGTTGGGTTTAGGGGAAATCTGAGTCATGAAAACAACCTCGTGGGAATTATGAATTATGAATTATGAATTATGAATTCCTAGTAACTGTTAAACTGTCTATGCTTGGGGCATAGCAGCTAGAATGGCTTCTCCATCAAGGGCAACTAACACTTCATTTTCATGGATTTCTGTTAGTAAATAACCCCGTAAAAAGGGTGCTAATTCGGGCGTTACCGCCGAATCAGGGGGAGATTGAATATCATTCGGGTGACACCAAGCAATATCCTCCACCTTATGCACCACTAGCCCCAACATTTGGCTACGATTTCGGCTTTTTTTCAATTGATGGCTGGTTGGATGGATGACAATAGCCCGACAGGTCGAACGGTTATGTCCCTGTTGATACCAAGGCGTTAGACCGAGTAAATGACCTAAATCAACCAACCATAGCACCTCACCACGCCAGTTATGGACTCCCATCACCCAATTTGGCATTTGGGGAATCGGAATAATTTGCTGAATGGGAACATTTAACACTTCGGTTAACTGGGCAATAGGTAGCAAAGCATGGGTATCAGGCATAAGGAAAAAGCGTAGAAATTGGGCTTTATCCTGATTTTCAAGGGGCTTACTGGGGCTAAATTCCCCTTGTGTCCCTAAAGGAGCTTGGGAAACCACGATATTTCTCCTTAATACTATCTACAGTTAGGGTTACGCTTCCATTAGTGAGCGAATGGTATCAATAAAAAAGTCTTGATCGATTGGTTTAGGGACATAGGCATCTGCACCTTGCTTTTTACCCCAAAATTTGTCCATTTCCGTGTCTTTAGTCGAACACATCACAATCGGAATTTGAGAGGTTTTAGCGTCGTTTTTAAGTTCACGGCAAATTTCAAAGCCACTTCTCCCCGGTAAAACCACATCGAGTACGATCAGATCGGGTAGAGAATTACTAAGTGTTTTTAAGGCATCTTCACCACTTTCAACAATGGATGATTGAATGCCAGCCAATTCAAGACATTTACTAATAATTGCCTGTTCGGTGCGAGAATCTTCAATGATAAGGGCAGTACCCATAATCGTTACCTCATGGTTTGGGAAGGACGGTCTATCGGACAATCATCTAGGTTTAGCATTCCCATTTCAGATAGCAAAATAACGTTTCTTCCCAATTTACTTAACTGAACTGAACGTTAACTGCAATAATGGAGAAACACGGGTTTAGATAAGGGTTTCCTGTTTGAGATGCTTGTGAATTGTATTAATTACTTGGTCAGGATCGACGGGTTTAGTAATATAGTCGCTCGAGCCTACCATTTTTGCTCTCACACGGTCGATAATGCCATCATTTCCCGTTAAAATGACGATAGGAGTCTGACGAAAATACTTAATCTTCCGCAGTTGGGCGCAAATTTCATAACCATTGGCATTAGGCATTACCAAGTCAAGGAAAATAAGATCAGGTTTACGAGCAAGAATAATTGCGATCGCTCGCATAGGATCATTAATACCGATAAATTGGAAGTTAGCTTCCGTCAGAATTTGCTCCATTCTTTGACACATCATGGGACTATCATCAACACAAGCGATAAGGGCGGTGGCCTGTGTTTCTGTTGTTGGTACATTGTCCACAGGTGGCGGGGTAACAGGAGACGGTAGATCATCAACGGGCATTAATTCGACTAATCCCATCTGAATATAGGGCAAAAGGGAACGGGTTACCGTCAATACATCCCTTTTCATCCGCACAGCTAAGTCTCTCAAGGTCTGACGACCATCCAATAATTGGTTAAGGGTTTGATACACTTGAGCCGAAGTACGTTGTTGCAGTTGTTCAGGTTGTCGGATAATGGGGGCTGTATTGGGAGAGCGATCGGCAATTTTTGCGCCTTGCCATTCTTGCCACTGTTTTTGCGCTTCTTCTATGACTTGTTCGGCATCAATCAAGACTAAACGAGTCGAAAGACAGTTTTCCTGCTTAAATTCGCACATCACTTCCATGACTTGGGTAATATCAAACAACACTTCCACCAAGGTTGAACGGATGAGACGGGCTACCTGTTCTCTGGTGATTTTTTGCTGTTCTACCCATAAACAGAGCAAATAGTATTCCCAACACAGTTGAGTATCTTTGGGACTCAAACTAGCTAATCCTAGCTGCTGCATTGAGGAAAGATGGGGCGCAATTTTAGGTAAATAAAGGGCGATGTTGCGCCGCCACCGACGGATGGGATGAGTTCCCCCAGTCGCATACATAATACGACCGAGATAAAGGTAAAAATACCATTTCTCATTTTTGGGGGTTGTTAGCACCAATTGACCACTAAACCGTGGCTGCTTTAATGTGTCAAAGAATCCAGCCTGCTTTGAAGCCGTAAATTCCCGAATCGAGACAGGATTAGTGGGAGGATATTTAGCAGTCATCATGGCTAGTTCTTCTAAAAGGACAATCATTCGGTCTTACGGTCTTAGGATTCCCTCAGAGAAGATGAAAATAACAGGCAGGACGAAATTCTGAATTCTGAGTTATGAATTATGCAACTCGTAGGGGAAGCGGTTGCATTATTTAATACCTGTCTTCTCAATTCGGTTAATAGGGGTAAATCCCCTATTATTTTGCTGCTCCGTACCCCCTCAACAGATAGACTGAAGAAGGAAAAAATGCTCTCCTGAACCTGTGGTGATAAGCTCGGCTTATGTTTGGAGACAAGCTAATAGCTTTTCTCTCATTAAATCAAAGCTGTTGAATCCATAACTTTGACGTAAAATTAATTTTATCTTATTGTTTAGTCCTTCCATGAAGCATAAAAAATTCTCTCTAGAGAGTTAATTGATATAAGTCTAAGACTTGCTGCCATGCGTCTGTTGCTGCTGCTGGGTTGTAACTTCCTCTTTGATCACAGAAAAAACCATGATCTGCCCCCTCATAACGGAAGATTTTATGGGCAATTTGGGCATCTTTAAGAGCTTTTTCCACTGCATCCACATGATTTAATGGGATAAGCGGATCTGCTGTGCCAAAAAAGCCGTATAGTGTCCCCTTAATATGTGGTGTACAGGTAATCGTTGGTTGCTCTTCTCCCGGACACCAAGTAGGAATTTGTGCGCCGTAAAAGGAAGCAGTTGCTTTAATATCGGGTAAGGTCGCCACTAAGTAAGTAACATGGCCACCAAAACAAAAGCCAATTGTTCCCACCCCTTCTGCTTTAACTTGAGGCAGTTTATAAAGATAATCAATGGTTGCCTGAATATCACTGAGTAATTCGGAGGCTTTAGTGTTATTTTTATAGGCTCTACCAATGTCAATCTCTTTTTCCGTATATCCTACTTCAAAGCCCTTAATTTGCCGTTGATAAATAGCAGGAGCGATCGCTATATATCCTTGTTGGGCTATGCGTCGGGTTATGTGTTTAATGTGGTCATTTACGCCAAAAATCTCTTGAATAACGATGACAGATGCCAATTTTTCCTCTGTTTGTGGGGTAGCAAGGTACGCATCCATGGTAATGTCCTCACTAGGGATAGTTACGGTTTGGCAATTAATCTCAATGGGAGGATAGGTCATGATGGATTTTAGAAAGAGTGTTTATACGACAATAAAAATATTAGATTCGACTATCTTTTCAGGAACGATTATTGTCAATCCACTGGCTCATAATCACTAGAAATGGTGTCCCCAGAATCGTAATCTTGGTCCTCATCATCATCAATAAGATTACTGAGGGTTAAAGTGTCTTTAGCATCAAAATCGAAATTCATTGTGTCATCTTCTGAGAAGGAAGAAGTATTAGCACTCATGGTATTGATTGCTGTTCGAGTGGGTTGATTCGATTGATTAACCTTTGTATCAACAGGGTTTTGAGATACAGGTCGAGTCATTCGAGAAATTTCTTCATAACCCAAGGACTCATAAGTTGAATCAAAGCCAGTTTTTGGCGTTGCACCCGACAATTCATAGATTTTTGCCCCCGTTTCAAGAATAATGGCTCGGAAGTTCTCTAGAATCGTTCGTAGTTGTTCTAGGCTCACCGACGGATTTACTAACGCATCTTTGAGTTTATCTTGTTTAGCCAGACCACTGGCTTTTAGTTCCTCTGGAAGCAGTTCCTCATACTCTTTAACCATATCTTGATAACTATAAAAGAGGCTATCGGATTGATTTCGTAGTTCAATAATCTGCATCCGGCGACTATCTTGTTCAGCGTATCGTTCTGCATCTTTCTGCATCCGTTCAATATCCCCTGCACTCAGTCCACCTGTATTACTAATTAAGATACTTTGTTCCTTCCTAGTCCCTTGATCTTGAGCGCCGACCTTTAAAATGCCATTGACATCAATTTCAAAAGTTACTTCAATTTGTGGTACACCTCTCGGTGCAGGGGGAATTCCTGCTAACAAAAACTTCCCTAAACTCTTATTATCCTTCGACATTGCCCGTTCCCCTTGCAAAACGTGAATTTCCACCGAGGTTTGTCCATCGGCTGCTGTGGAGAAGACTTCAGAACGACTGGTGGGAATGGTAGTATTACGCTCAATAATTTTAGTAAAGACTTCCCCAAGGGTTTCAATTCCTAAAGATAAGGGGGTAACATCTAACAATAAAACATCTTCGACATCTCCCCCCAATACACCGCCTTGAATGGATGCTCCCAAGGCCACCGCTTCATCTGGGTTAATGGAACGATCCACCTGACTATTGGGAAAATGCTCTTTGATCAGTTGTTGGACGGCAGGAATACGAGTTGATCCCCCCACTAAGATAATACGTCTAATGTGATCTGCTTTTAATTCAGCGTCTTTAATGGCTTGATTAACTGGCTCTAGCGTTCCTTGAATTAAGTCTCGACTCAGTTCTTCAAATTGGGAGCGATTGAGTTCAATTTCTAAGTGTTTCGGTCCGCTTTCATCTGCCGTAATAAATGGTAAATTAATACTGGTATTAACCATACTGGACAGTTCGATTTTTGCCTTTTCTGCGGCTTCCCGTAGGCGTTGAATCGCCATTTTATCGCTTCTAAGATCAATTTTTTCCTTCTCGTTGAAGTTTTTAATTAACCATTCCACAATCACATTATCAAAATCATCCCCTCCTAAGTGGTTATTCCCAGATGTTCCCTTAACTTCAAAGACACCTTTTCCTAGTTGCAAAATAGAAACATCAAAAGTTCCTCCGCCTAAGTCAAACACCATAATATATTGATCTTCATTTTGCTTATCTAAGCCATAGGCTAAAGCCGCCGCCGTTGGTTCATTAATAATGCGTAGCACATTTAACCCAGCAATTGTTCCGGCATCTTTGGTCGCTTGTCGTTGAGCATCTGTAAAATAGGCAGGAACGGTGATTACCGCCTCTGCTACCGCTTCTCCCAGATGATTTTCTGCATCAACCTTTAATTTTTGCAAAATCATAGCAGAAATTTCTTGAGGCGTAAATTCCCGACCCCGAATTTCCACATTGACGGTGCTATCCTTTCCTTTGGTACAAGTATAAGTAACCCGCGAGCGCTCAATCTCCGTTTCGTCCCAACGCCGACCAATAAACCGCTTGATACTGTAAACCGTGTTCTCCGCATTCGTCACCGCTTGACGCTTGGCCAATTGACCCACCAAACGCTGATTTGATTTGCCAAACCCGACAATACTAGGGGTGGTGCGTCCCCCTTCCGAACTTTGGATAATAATTGGCTGTCCGCCTTCGAGAACAGAGACACAACTGTTTGTGGTGCCAAGGTCAATACCAATGACTTTTCCCATGATACTTGCCTGATAGACATTGTGATGGTGAAAGGATAGGAGCATTTATTATCCCCCATCCCTATATGATACCCAAGGATTTGTTTTGCCTTTACAAGAAAAGCGAAGGAATCAAAATTAATTTGCTGAAGTCTCTGCTGTTTCATTGGCCGTAGAGTCTTCTTCGGACTTGCTTTCTTCATCGTCTGAGGGAACAGACACTTTTACCATGGCATGGCGCAAGACTTGTTCTCCCAAAAGATATCCTCTAACTAATTGTTCAGTTACTGTGCCTTCAGGATATTCATTGGTTGGTTCTTGTAACATTGCTTCATGGTACATGGGATCGAAGGGATCTCCCACCGGGTTCATTGCAGATACCCCTAAGCGTTTGAGACTATCGACTAAGCTTTTATAGACTCCCTGATAGCTATTATTGATTGATGCTTCCCCATCGTTATCGGGTTTAATTTGGGTTCTTGCTCGTTCAAAGTTATCCACAACCGCTAGAATTTCCCGTAGGGTTTTCCCTTTTATTTGGGTTTCTAACTCTTGTTTTTCTTTCTGAGTTCGCTTACGAAAATTATCAAATTCAGCAGCTAAGGTAACGTAACGATTTTTTATGGTTTCTCCTTGCTGACGTTCTGTTTCTAACTGTTGTTGCAAGGTCGTTACTTCTTGACTGAGTGCGGCTATTACCTCTTCGGAAGTGGGTTGGGAGGGTTCATTTCCATCTGAGACTGTATCCGTTGACTCCTTTGATTGATTTACGGCAGCATCGGGGCTAGCTTCTGCGGATTCTGTATTTTCGGGTTCTTCGGGGGAAGATTGGGCAACTTCGTTTTCTTTTAGCTGTTCTTCTTTGAAGTTAGGCTGGTCAATCATAATTGTTTGTCTGTAGGTCTAAATCTATTTGGTTTAATTTGTTACTGAATATTTTAGCGTTTCCTTGCCATCTACTCTTGAAAAGGGCAAGTTTTAGACCTGAATTAATTATCAATTACCAATTGTCAATCATCTATTGATAAGTTTTACTTATCCCCCTCAAGACAAAACACCGAATACCTTGAAAGGGGCAGCGACACGGGCTTTGCCCACATCTATGGGCTGCCATTATTTGTTATTATCAATAATAATTTTTTATTCTTTGGAAAGATTAGGAATATTTTCTAAGCAAGATTTTAGAGTTTTTGGGTCAAAAATGATTGGTAAAAAATGTATACTTTTAACTTCTTTGAAGTAAAATAAAATGGGAACTGGCTGCCAAAAAATACGCCAAGTCTGCCAATCTTGATAGGGAAATGTACGAATTATTTGGTCAGAACGATAAACCTCTAAAGCCGTTTCCGTAAATTTTAACCGAATGAAAATAGTTTGGAACATTAAAAAGAGTCCAAAAACTGCCACAACTAAACTAGCAATGGGTTGCCAGAAAATTAGGGGCAATGATAATAAGATTAGTGCAATAGGAATGTTATAGCTAGGGGCAAGTTCAACAGCGGTTGGAGAAGAAACTTTTGTGGTAGTCATTGCTAGGGAAAGGGTTATCTCAACAAGTGATTAAGGCTAGATTATAGCAATTTTTACACCTGTGAGAGATAAACCCTATCCTATAAGACAGAGGCAGATGCTTGAGAGATTTGCCACAAATAGCGGATAATTGATTCTGCGCGATCGCTCAATGTCGTCACAAATACTCCCTCTACTGATGCGGGATGACAAGACAACCAAGTACCTTGTAGCTGAATTTCTACGCTATCATTATCACATAAGGACAGATTTACATTCTCATCTGGTTGCTCTTGGATCAGATTCAAGAGTTCAGCGAAATGAGTTAATGAGCTAACAATCGGAAAAGCTGCTGTTGTTGTTTCAGAGTAGTAAGGGAATCCAGAGGCTTGGGCTAGTGAAGTGCGGGTATTGACCCAAATCTCTAACGATTCCGTTAAAGACTCTAAACAAAAGCCGTTTTCTTCGTAAGTTAATTTGAGCATGGTAGCAATCAGGGAAGATACGATAACGATATAAATAATTCCTACATCCCCGTTACCTTTTTTCCAGCTTAAAGAAAAATACTCATCCTCAATAATTACCTATAATGGGGCAATTAAGTCATGAATCAATGAAAAGCGATCATACTTTATTATTTAAAACTCAGAGAAATTATCTATATTTCTTGTCGCTTAAAATTAACGTTGTTCGTTTTTTAGCAGCAAAATATGTAAAAAATTAGCCTCATTGTTTTAATGCTTGAGAAAGCAAAGCCCAAGATAGAATTAAGTAACTTAGCTTATTTTTTCTCTCAATGTTTTTTCTATACAGTCACCTGTCTCCTCATCATTAGCCAAACAAAATACAAAATTTAACAACATTATAATGTTACAATGAGCAATGATCAACTAGAATATAATGTGTTGTAGGATTAAATATCCTCATTTGGATTACATCCTATCTCAGCATTCTAGGACATTGGAGAAAAAAAATGATGCGAACACTCACTCGTAAACCCACAACCGAAATGGAAGTTACCAGCGTGCGACCCGTTTAGGTCAAAGTTAATCTCATATCCTGAAAATGGAGAGATAACGTACACCTAGCTTGGACAACCTTAATCTTCCTCCGAAGATTAAAACCGTACCTTGACAATCTGATATTCATAT
>JBFRWB010000194.1:0-18200 GCA_051439375.1 Microcystaceae cyanobacterium | reverse complement strand
CTTTTTGGGTAATTGCGGTAACGGATACCCCTTCTTTAACGGTAATACCTAATATCTCTGTTGCTTGCCGCAGTGCAGTGGTGACTTTGCGGTTATCTACTTGACCATCTTCAGGATACCACCAGCCTCCTACTACATCCTTCCCTAAGTCGGGTTGATAGAGTTGAATAGCGGTTTTGTTTAACCAGAGAGAATTATTATTTTTCAGGGTATCTTCGTCTGGTAAGTCGTAAATAGGAGCTAAAATGCCACAGGGATAATAACTGGTTTCCAACCCTGTTAACTGCTCTAATTTCTTGACCCACTCAGGGTATAACCATCGTGACTTTAAGCATAAATCTAACATTACCCCGTCTAATTGTTCGGCGTGGGGGGCTAACATTCCGGCTGCTGCAAGACTGGCCGCTTCTTGAATTTGGCGACTAAAGACGGTAACCGATGCACCTCGCTGTTTCAGTTCGACAGCGATCGCTAATCCGACCATTCCACCGCCAATTACTATTACGTCACTGCTTAAGTTCATATCGATGTCCCCTGATTGAGATATCTTCCTTTCCTACCTTACACCGTTTAAATCGTGGCTATTGTGAAATTTAGCTTAATGATCTAACCAGAACACATAGTCTATTTTGTCCTTATCTGTTGAATTATCAACTTTTGTATCAGTGTATAAAGAAATTTAGTCATTTGCAATCAAGTGTTGCTGAATATATTGCTATATTTTTCCGAACAATTCGTTTTCAAACAATATATTTTTAAATATATCTAATCAAATATTTTTTTACATCTTTTGTTAGATTATTACAATACTGAAGTTAACTTTTTAAAAGCTTAACAATACAAAAATTGATAAAAACAGCATAGATTTCAGTAAAAACACCAATAATTAAATAAATATCAAGACTTTCACCTAAGTAAAAAAGGCGATGCTATAAGAAAAGTGCAAGATTAATTATTTACTAGGTTGAGGCATGATGCGGAAACTTAATCCATTATTTCCTTTTGCTGCAATTTTGACCCTAGGGATTGCGCCCACTGCACAAGCAGCACGACTAATCCCAGAACCAGAAGTTACCGATACTCAATTCACCGATCCTGCTTCTACACCGCCGCCTTTTATCTTCGATAGTGAAGGAGCAGGTAATGCAGCCGTTGAGGGGAGAAATATTTCTGTAGAGACAACCCCAGACGAAGAGTCAACTGTCTATAAATTCTGTTTTGATTACGGTGACTTTGATTTTACCTATGATTCGAGTCGAACCAATCTCTGCAACGGATTTATTACCAATCCAGAATTTGATAGCTCAACAGATGGGGGTGGAAATTTTCTTAATCTTCCCGATCTTAATTTTGCTGAACTAGCCATCGGCGATCCTAATCCCGATCCTCCCAATGATCCCACTTCAGATGGATTAAGAACGGCATTAATAGCAGGAGATAGTATCATTCGAGCCTTAGGAAATTTTGATGAGTTTCCATCTTTAAGCCCCGTTGGTTTCGATGAAGTCGTAATTCCTTACGCAGACGCAAACAGTATTAGTGGTATTAGTGGTGTGTTTCTGCGTTATGACAATGGTGCTTGGCAAGCCCCACTAACGGGTCAACCAGTGGTGTCGAATACTCCTTATCTCTTCGTCCGTCTTCAAGAAACGGGAACCGTTGACCTTGATCCACCAACACCACCAGAAGATATTCCTGAACCCTCTGGTATTTTTGGTATTTTCTTAGCAGGATGTTCTCTGTGTTTTACCATTCGTCGTCCTTCTTAAACCTTTTTATCCCTACAATTTCAGATGTTTTTTCTGTCCATCTCTGTTGCTATTCTTAGAAGAGATGGAACTTTGTTAAGCATAAAAACTAGAATCAGAGCCTTTGAGACGCTTAATTTGCTGTTGAATAATTTGTCTAAGGCTTTCTCCTGTAATTTCTTTTCTTTGCTGTAAATTGTCTGACGCTTCGATAAAGATTACACTGTCAACTTCTTTTAAAGAAAACAACTGGAATAATAAATGAGTGACAGGGAGTGAGCTAACCTTCAATGAAGGATCACTCACGCCTTGAAAACTACGGACATCCTTGCGGTTAGCAAACGCATAAATCACTCGTTTCTCTATTTCAGGTGATTGACGATGGCCAAGGGTTGTAACGACCCATCCCTGTTGAGAAGAAGTTAAAAAATAGTATTCAGAATGCTGAACTTGCAGACTAAAGAGTTTGAGTGCAGGGAGAATCGCTTTATCCATAATTTGGATAGGAACACCATAATCAGGGGCTTGCTCTCTTAGGATTTGTAATTGTTGGTCAAGATTAAGCATAAATAGAAAGGGAGGAAAATCAGGAGACTAACTGTTAACTGTTCACTGATAACTGAGTAGCGATCGCTTGTGTAATTAATTGAATCATCTCTTTAGATTGCAACAATTCTTGGGTTAGTTGTTGTTTTTCTGATAAAGATAAATTGTGAATTAACTCTAGTATGTTGGCGACTCTTGTGCGATCTGGCAAGGTATCTTTGCTATTCTCTGTGTTAGACGGAGAAGTTGATGGGGGGGTTTCTACTGGTGAATGCTTTATCTCAACATTAGACTCTGATAGTAAGGTTGTCTCTTGTAATTTCTCATTAGTTACTAGAGACGGTAAAGATAAGAAAGTTTCTTGGGTTTGACGATCAACGGGTTCGAGGGATGGCCGAGAAGTATCAGCAATATCTGGGGAACTCCCTTCTAACTCTTCTAAGGGAGGAAGTTCTTCTTGTTCGTCATCTAAGAGGGAAGTGGGAACGACTAACGCCTCTTCCCATGGTAGTTTCTCTGGAATGGGGTCTCTTTTATCTCGATTATCTAACTTAACTTTACTAATTGCCATATTTGGCGGTAAGCCTCGCAAATACCAACGATACATTTCTTCTAACTCTTCTTCCTTCCCATTCCACCGTAGCGCAATCTGATCCTGTACTTCTGTTGGAATTAGGGGTCTTAATTCAGTGAGTGACTTAACGCTATATTCGTCTAATGCGTCTAAGGTTAGATGACGATAATCTTCTTCCGTAGCATTCTCCCCTAAAGCAATGATTTCCGCTATCATCGGTAGCACACTTAGTGTTGGTGTTGCGACAGGGTTAGCCGTTTCCCCACCCAAAGCATCATTAATACAACGTCGTACTGCTGCCCTCGCTGACCGATTTTGTTCTTCGGATATATATTCAACGGAGACTTTTTTAAAGTAACGCATTAATTTGCGGGCTTCAAGATTAAAAGGTTTAAGAGAGTCGGGAGCAACTGAAGTTAGGCGATTAATTTGATTAAAAACGGTTTCGCTATCTCCTTTGACTTCTAATTGATGAATCCCTAATTTTCTCGCCTTTTCTAAGCCAATAATAAGACCTCGATATTCGGCTTCTGGGGTAGTTACGGAAGATAAAAGTTGGCTAACAGTAAATCGTTTACCATTAGGCATCAATAAGATGGCAGCCGCAGCCCCTTGGCCGGGATTATTCGAGGATTCTCCGTCAAAAAACATTATGGGAATATCAATTACCATGATACATAAGGAAGCTTATAGGTCAGGGTTTGCCGGATCAGAAACAATCTTCTAGGTGTCAGGTTCTAGGTTTTAGGTTCTAGTGGGTTTTAGGTTCGGAGTTTTGATAAATAAAAATTTTACACCTTACACCTTTGACAAAACCTCATACTCATACCTCGTCCCTTGTCATCACTGTTTAATTTCGTTATCAGAACTCATATAAAACAGATTGTTCCTTCTTTCTCTATGCTATAGTGACATTCCCATAATTTACCAAGGTTTTAAAAGAAGAAGTGCTAGGTTAAGTTTTAGATTTCAGGTTCTAGATATTTAACCTTATAACTTTTAATTGCTTATTTCTAGCAAAATCTTTAATGTTCCCCTAGTTTGTGCTTTTTCAAAGGCTTTTAATCCTTCATGCAAGGGATAACGACCTTGAATCAGAGAATCTATTTTGATTTTTTCTTCTGCTAACACTTCAATCGCTTTGTCAAAGGGGCCACAACGAGATCCTAATACCGTTAACTCATCTACGACTAACGCAGACGCATCAAGGGTTAATTTCCCTGCATAGGTGCTTTTTAGAACCAAAATTCCTCGTGGACGAAGAGACTGTCGGGCTAATTCAAATCCTTCGGGATTTCCTGTACATTCTACGGCAAGATCAAAGCTTCTAGGGGATATCAGGTCTTTAAATCCTGTTTTAATGTTTAAATCTTCTAATAAGTTTAATTTTTCTCGGTGACGACCCACAACTAATAGGTCGCATCCGCTTAAGGCTAAGGTTTGGGCGACTAATTGACCTAATTTGCCATCACCGACTACTAATACCCGATGATTGGGATTAATCTGTGTTTGTTGTTGAATTTCTAAGGCAGCCGCAATAGGTTCGGTAAAGGTAGCCGCATCTGTGGTCACGTTGTGGGGAACAGGGTGTAAATTATGGATGGGAAGGGTTAAATACTCAGCAAATGCACCATTACGGTTGACAATACCCAAAACCGTCCGATTTTCACAGTGAGTGGGTTGTCCCTTTTGACAATAATAACAATGGCCGCAAGCAGCGTTAATTTCACCAACCACTCGTTTATTTTGTAAACTAGGAGGCCCTTGTTCGACAATACCAACAAATTCATGGCCAAGAACCCCACAATAAGGATAATATCCCCTTAATAACTCTAAATCTGTGTTACAAATTCCGGCTTGTACCACCTTGACTAATGCTTCATCAGTGGTTGGTTCAGGGATGTCTAAATCTTGACGCAGGGTTAATTGTTGCTTTTCTAGCCAAATTCCTTGCATTTTTCCTCCTTAAAGCTTTTTAAAATCAAAAAAGATAACTAGGGATGATCATTTTACAGACTTCTTGTCCCCAATTATCTTGACACAATTTAAATGCCGAAAGTAGCAATGAGCGCAAGGCAGATTGCTGTAACTAATAAAGACTATGTAACAAATAATTAAATTGCTCTAATTTCCTATTGTTTCGTTTTTCGAGTTAACTTGACTTTTCTCCAACCACTGAGACCGAAAGAAACTCCTACTAAAATAACCCCAAAAACGCTGGAGGACTCAGGAATTGGAATACCAAGCTGAACAAATCCTGTTCTTTGAAGGCGGACAAAGAGATAAGGAGTCCCTGACGCATCCACTGGTTGACCGGTCAGTGGGTCTTGCCAAGCACCATTGTCATAACGCAGAAACACACCACTAATGCCACTAACACTGTTTGCGTCTGCGTAAGGAATCACGACTTCATCGAAACCAACGGGGCTAAAAAATGGAAACTCATCATAATTTCCCACGGCTCGAATGATACTATCTCCTGCTATTAAGGCGGTTTTTAGTCCATCTGAAGTGGGATCATTGGGAGGATCGGGATTGGGATCGCCGAGGGCCCGTTCAGCAAAATTAAGATCGGGAAGATTAAGAAAATTGCCAACTCCATCTGTTGAGTTATCAAATAACGGATTGGTAATAAATCCATCACATAAAGTGGTTCGACTTGAATCATACACCACACTAAATTGACCGTAATCAAAACAGAATTTATAGAGGGTTGACTCTTCGTCTGGGGTTGTCTCTACAGAAATGTTTTCACCCTCGAAAGCTGCATTACCGTCTCCTTCACTATCGAAGATAAAAGGCGGTTGAGAAGCAGGATCGGTGAATTGAGTATTAGTGACTTCTGGTTCTGGAATTTGTCGCTGTGCTTGTGTAGTTGGCGCAACCCCTAGGGTCAAAATTGCAGCAGCACAAGCAAGTAATGGATTAAGTTTCCGTATCATACCTCAACCTAGTAAATAATTAATCTTGCACCTCCTTATAGCATTCTTTTCAAGATAGGTATGAAGGCTTAATCTTTCCTTTAGATTTAAAGGTAGGCTGTAATTTCAGTGATCAGTAACAATCATAGCAATACAACTATATAACTTCATCCAAATGGGTTAATTCTTTTTCTTCTTAATTTGATCCTAAAGGTTCACCCATTAGTAGGAAGGTAAGAGAAGACTTATTTTCTTACTATAAAAGCATAGCAAACAGGGATTTTTCAACCAAGAGTTAACACCCTTTCCTCTCAGCAGAGATAGGGTGACTTTTTTTATAGTTAATTAAGGCTTCAACTATTAATCCTAAAGGTTCACCCATTAGTAGGAAGGTAAGAGAAGACTTATTTTCTTATTATAAAAGTATAGCAAACAGGGATTTTTCAACCAAGCTTTAACACCCTTTCCTCTCAGCAGAGATGGGGTGTTTTTTTAAATTAAGTTATTTAGCTAAACTTCATCCTGATAATTCACCCATTTGTAGGAGTAAAGAATCAATCCTATTTTTCTATAATGGAAATCTAACAAACAGGGATTTTTCAATGTTGCACCTTATTCTTAGGGATAGGGTGTTTTTCTTCACTTTCTTTAAAATTATTTTAATTACTAAGTATAAACACAAATAGGAACTCTTTTATAAGCGGGTGTCCCACTTTGACTATCAATTTTCGCTTTAAATAAGACGTTAGCTTCAGGATAAAACATAAAAGCTGTTCCTTCTCTCATCCCACCACAAATAATTTCCACATTATGTAATTCGTCTGCGTCTCCTCTAATAATTACTCTTTGATGTTCCTGAAATCCTACTTTTTTGACATCCGCAGCGTTCATTAAAATACAGTAACGGTGAGGCATTCCTCGATATTTATCCATGGTATTATAAACAATGGTGTTATGTTGACCATAACTGCGGCCTGTCCCTAAAATTAAAACAATTCCCTGAGTATCTTCAGGAAGTCCAAACTCACTTTTCGAGGGTACAGTTAATTGAGGAATAGGAGTGACAAACATCTGCGCTTTACCCGATGGAGTCGAAAATTTAGGTTCTGTGAAAATTCGCCCTTCAATGGTAAACTCTTCTTGAGTTTTATCAATTTCTCCAATTTTTTGATACCCCGGAATAGTTTTGGCAATTAATTCTCGAACATATTTAGTATCTTGTAATTTACGCCAATGAATAGGAGTGTCTCCTAAACAATGATGGGCTATTTCAGTTAATAATTCTACTTCAGAAATTAAGTCCCCTTCTACGGTAGAAATATGACTTTTTCCTTCACTATTTAAGCGCACAAAATTATTCCCTGACTCAGTCGTAGTTTTGTGGGGGTTTTCAAACCGAGTAAAGACAGGAAGTATTAAGGTATTTTGTTTTGCTAATCCGTGAAAATGTCCTAAATTTGGCTTAGTCGCCACATAAAATATCGTTTCTACCTTAGATAATGCCCGTTTTGCTTGGTGTAAGTCTGGGTTAGCTGCGTATAAATTCCCACCTAAACAGAGTAATGTATCAATTTTACCCTCTTCTGCTGCATCAATTAACGAACGAGCATGATAACCTTTGCTCGTATCAAGAGAATGCCCTAAAATCTTCGATAATGCCTGTTTTATCTCCTCTTTGAGTCTTATTGTTACCCCCATTGACCCAAATCCCTGTACGTTTGAATGTCCTCGTATTGGCATTGTTCCTGTACCTAATTTACCCGCATTTCCTGTTATTAAGGCTGTATTGGCGATTGCTTTGACATTATCTACGCCGTTCCCTTGCTGAGTAATTCCCATCGCCCATGCAAACACCACACGCTCAGATTTCCCGATCATATAGGCTGCTTCTTCAATTTCCTCTTGACATAATCCGCAAGTTGCGGTGATAGTTTCCCAAGGGGTTTGTTTAGCTGTTTCTAAAACCTGTTCCCAATTCTCTGTATATTGCTGTAAATAGTCTAATTTAATTAAATTCTGTTCAATTAAAGATTTTTGAATCCCGATTAATAAAGCGGTATCACTTCCTGAGATGGGTTGTAAATATAACGTTGAAATATCTGAACCCCCTTTAAGCAAAGACTTAATGGGAAATGCAGGAGAAGCAAACTTTACCAAGCCAACTTCAATCTGAGGGTTAATTATAATAACTTTTCCCTCTCTATCCCGTAATTTAATCAATTCATTCATTAAACGGGGATGGTTAGCTGGTGCATTTGAACCGATTAAAACCACACAATCAGACTGTTTTAAGCTTTCTAAACTGACAATTGATGTTCCCGTGCCAAAAACCTGCTTTAATCCTACCGTAGAAGGCGCATGACACAAATCAGAACAGTCTGCTAGGTTATTACTCCCCAATGCTCGCATCATTAACTGTAACAAATAAGCCGCCTCATTAGAAGACCGTCCCGAACTGTAAGACGCAATACGATGGGAATCTTTTTTAAACGCTTTGGCTGCAATTTGATACACTTCATCCCATGTAATTCGTTCATACTGTTGAGAATTTGCTCTCAAAATGAGAGGATAGTTTAATCTGCCCAAGCGATCGCAGTCTTTTGAGGTTAATTGTTGTAATTGTTCAATATTATATTGTTGCCAAAATTGCAGAGAAATAGGGGCTTGTAATTCAGACGTTATCGCTTCTACACTTTTAGCGCAGCGTTGTAGCGTTTCCCCTTCTTCGTTCATAAATCCGCCTTTTTGACCCCCTGTTCCCCATGCACAAGATAAACAAGCACTTTTATGGCTTAAGGTTTGCCAGAGTTTGATTCCGTCGGGAGAGAGGGTTTTTTCTGCCCAATATTGCAAGACAGGTAGGCCGCCACCTGTTTCGGGAGTATTGTTATTATTATCTGTCATAAGGATTTAGGGATTGCTATTAGGATTAATTATATAATAGGAAACGAACTAAAATAAATTAATCTAATGACACAATTTTTAACCACAGCCAAATCATTATATGAGCAAGATTTTCTAAAATGGACAGAAGAAACTCTTATTCATTTACAAAATAAAGCGTTTACCCAGTTAGACATTGTTAACTTGATAGAAGAGATAGATGCTTTGGGAAAAGCACAACGAAACGCATTCAAAGTACAAATTTGGGCATTAGTTGAACAGATTATGAAACGTTGTTATGTTGATATGCCCCTTGAGTATAATGGGTGGGAAAGAACAGTTATTGTTTAGACCTTAATCCCTTGATTTTTTAAACTGTAAACCCTTATGATTGCTTAAATTGCTGTATTTTTAAGTGTAAAATGTCAAAATTATCGGCTGATTCGGATAGGGTTTCTGGGTTATTTTTGACTCTGGAAGCGTGTTCTAATAAAATAGCGTGTCGTTGGGTTTCTTGATCTTTTCCAATAGATTCTAGGGCAAGATTAATTAATTCATCATTGCTTAATTGTTTTAAGTCGGTTGTTTGAAAGTTAGACATACTGTTTATCTCCGTTAGGTTTAATATAAATGATTATCCATTGATTAGTAAATGTTCGTGGTTGTACAACAATACATAAATCCCGATTGGGTAAAAGTTCAACCAATTTAATATAACATTGTAATTGTGCAGTAAGTTGATAAGTGATTTCATACAATTGTTGTAGTTGTTCAGGGGTTGGATTCACATTAATCAATTTGAAATCATAGGGTGGATAATTCTATAATAAAGGAAATTCTTCTAAATAAAGTTCACTGGCTTCTTTGAGGTTAGCTAATCTGGGTTGTAACTTGAATTTTTCAACTAAGTCATAAAGATTAACTTTCTCGGCTTGTATTGTTTGTACCATAATTAAATCAATTGAATCTTCTTAAAAATTATCCCCCAGTCAACTTACATTGACTAGGGAATAGAAAAAACACTTCAAGTGATTGTTAACCTTATAAAACTTACCCTTCCGTAGCAACCGCAGCAGCTTCAGTAGGAACAGCCTCTGTTTTAGCTTTTTCAGGCTTTTTCTCTTCTAAACGAACCGTTAGGAAGCGAATGACTTCTTCACTTAAACGCATTTCCCGTTCTAAGGGTGCAACTTGTGTTCCATCTGCTTCATAATTTAACTGCACATAAATCCCATCCTGAAATTTTTGGATAGGATAGGCTAACCGACGTTTTCCCCAAATCTTGGTTGTTAGTTTTTTTACGTCATATTTTGCCAAAAACTCGTTATATCGAGTGACGTGCTGCTTAACTTGCTCCTCAATCATATCAGGACGCAAGATATAAAGCATTTCGTAAGGTCGTAACATGGTAATTGTTTCCTTGTGGACTAAAAAGGCTTCCTGTGTTAAGCAATTAGTGAACTCAACATCTTGGAAGCAAGGTTTCTAAAATCATACTATCATTTTTAGACAAATCGCTGTCCTTAATGGTTCAATTTAATTTATCCTGTTTGCAATTAATTGGTTGAGAGTGCTATGGCGCAACGCTATGTTCGAGTCAAAACCCCTGAAAAACAAGTCTATTATGGACGCTTAACCCCAGACCGTAGTGTAGAGGTGTTAGATGCACCCCCGTGGCTAGGAGGACAACTAACAAATAGGGTACTTGACCCTGATAGTTACATCTTACTTGCTCCCTGTCTCCCTAGCAAAATTATCGCTGTGGGACGCAATTATCGCGCCCATGCTGCTGAATTAGGCAACGATGTTCCCACAGAACCCCTATTATTCCTCAAACCCCCCACAACCGTAAACGGCCCTGAACAACCCATTTATTACCCAAGTCAGTCTGAACGTATCGACTATGAAGGGGAATTAGCCATTATTATGGGTCAAACTACGAAAAATTGTTCTCCCAAACAGGCAGCAAGTAATATTTGGGGTTACACGATTGCCAATGATGTTACGGCGAGGGATTTACAGCGAAAAGATAGCCAATGGACAAGGGCTAAAGGATTTGATGGATTTTGTCCCCTAGGCCCTTGGATTGTACGGGAAATTAGTCCTGTTTCTCGTTTACAAACATTTATTAATGATGAAGCTACCCCCCGACAATCTTCTTTGCTAAGTGACATGGTTTTTTCTATAGACTATTTGGTGTCCTATATTTCCCAAGTAATGACCTTAGTAGCAGGAGATATCATTCTGACAGGAACGCCAGAAGGGATTGCTCCCATGCAGCTAGGGGATAGGGTTCGAGTAGAAATTGAGGGAATTGGCAGTTTAGATAATTACCTTGTGGCCCTTAATAGCGCACCTGAGAATAAGCCGCTTCAGAAATCGTAGGAATTTCGGCGTATTTACCCAAGGCTGACTGTACCATCGAGTACATACAAGCACCGAGGCCACCCAGAAAAATGGTATTTGAAAGGGTTTCAGTGATTAAAGTTTGGCCAAAGACATTAATTAGGACTTCATTCATGACTAACCCTAGCAAGAATGCTAAAATACCAATTAAAATTGTTTGAATGGTATTAAAGCGAATAAAATGGCTAATGCGATCGTTTCTGACCACCCCTGCAAAGAGGATAATAAACACTAGAAAGCGACCAAAGCCAAATAGCAAACTATCTAGGATGCCGTAAAGTAAAGCAACAGGAAGCGCAGGTAATGCAAGAATGGAGAGGGGTTCAAATTGATCGAATAAAAATCTTCCAAACCCCAAGCAATCAAACCAAGCAAAAAGATAAACTAAAACAGAAAAAATGCGGTCTTTAACGTCAACAGAACTACGCCACGTCATAAAATTAAACTCCCAAGCTGTTATTTTAATGGATAATGAATAATTAACAATCGATCACCAATTAATTGGGATGGGAAACCTCCTTCTTTTAATGGCAAAAAGATAAAGATTTCCTATCAACTATCAATTAAGCTCTTTCAAATTATACAGAATTTGGCTCAATCAAACGATTTTAAAATTCTCCAACGGGTACTGTAGCCCCTGAACTTTCTGGTTCTCCTGTATTATCCCAACGAAAATAGTCTGTTGTTCCGTTTTGAGAACGGGGGTTTGGTGACAATTGATAGAGATATTCTTCGCCTCTGTCGGGATACTGTCCACCTGCGCTCCAATTCCAATTATTATTCCCTCTTTCTATTCCTTGAATATCCTCGCTCGTTCCTGTTGCTCTTTGAAGGCTTTCAACCGATTCTACAGGAACAGGGGAATCTTGTGCTAATAAGGGTAAGCTCGGTACAGCTAAAATGACTAAAATAGAGGAAAACCGATATAAATAGTTCATGAGAGTCTCAAACACTGATTAGGGAACATGGGTAATATCAAGAATGGATCATGGATAATGGACAATTAGCTCTCCCTAAAAAAGAGAGGATTGAGTGAGAGTAAGTATTTTTGGCTGTTTTCCCCTTAAAAGGGCAGGTTTTGTACCTGAATTAATTAATTATCAATTGTCAATTATCCATTGATAACTTATCCATCTCTAATTAAAATGTAGCAGAAAAATCCTTGGGAGGGATCAACTTTACAAGGTTAAGGAATAATTTTAGGTTTGTCCTTGAACTATAACATTATTTTATGTATTTTTCTAAGATATATTAGTAACTCAAAAAAACATTTGTGAAGCATAAAGCTCAAATATCTATAAGGTCGGGTCAAATATAGATGTAGTTTACAAAACATCTTTCTGTTTTTGTAAGAAATAGGTAACGACAAAATAAACCAACGAATGAAGCATCAAAATTGACCAATTTATTCCTAAATTTTGCCAAGTTGTATTATAGACAGGAGAGACTTCCACAAGTTGAGGAACATCTGCGCCAAAGGCTGAAATTGTCGGTTCAGGTATCATTTCATTAACATTAACTAATGCACCTAATGCTCCCACAGACCAACGACTTAACATTAACCACGAAATATATTTTCCGATGCCTTCCATATTAAATAAAACCCCTGAAAAAATAATCTGTGGTAATAGTAATAAGGGAAGCAAACTATTCGCTTGGGTAATATTAGTTACAATAGCAGATACCATTAACCCTAAAGTCACTGAGGTAACCAAGGTTAAATAGATAGTAATGGGTAATCCTAAGAACCAAGGAAATAAGTCAGATTGAGGAGATTTAAAGCTGATAAAAATAACTAAGGCAATTAATAGGGATTGAGCAAGGGATAAGGCTTTTAAGACAGAAATCTTAGAACTTAAATAAGAAAAAATGCCCAAGTTAACTAATCGCTCTCTGGTATAAATTGCTGTTTCTTTGACAATTTCTTGTAAAGAACTTCCCAAACCAACCCAGATTGCAGCGCAGGTAAAAACAAATAAAACCCGTAACGCCAAAGGAGCTAAAGTGGGATCAGGATCAAGAGGAATGGCAAGGGGATCTTTATCTCGAATGGCAAAGGTAATTAAACTAATTCCAATGGGAGCAGTTAACAAAGTCAAGCCTAAATTGACTTTATCGCCTAGCAATATTTTACCATAACGTTGACTTAAAATTAACCATTGTTGCCAAAAAGAACCTTTGATTTTTTGAGGGGTAAATTGATTTGCATTAAGGACTTGACTCAGGCGATTGTTAACATAATTATTATGATAGGAAGAGTTGAGAAACTGGTCTTTAACTTGCTGAACGGTTGTCGAATTATCTAAATAAATATAAATATCAGAAAAATCTTTAATTGTTCCTTGAGTGGCAGGATTTTCTTGGAAGAAGGTTAAAGAATCTTCAGGCGAACCAAAATAACAAAGTGTTCCCCCTTTCCCTAAGAAAACTAAGCGATCGCATGACCCAATATTGGTGGTTGTATGGGTTACTAAGACAATAGTTCGGCCTTCTTTAGCTAACTTTGCTAATAATTCCATCATCTTTTTATCTAACCCCGGATCGAGTCCTGATGTGGGTTCATCTAAGAAAAATAACTTAGGATCTGCTAACAATTCTACCCCCATACTGACCCGTTTAATTTGTCCTCCACTGAGATGTTTGACAAGGGTATCTCTGCGATCGCTTAAATCAATTTGTTTAAGGGTTTTTTCAATCACTGAGTTAATATCAATATCGGGGGGAAGTCTTAATTTAGCTGCATAATACAATACTTCTTTAACTTTTAAGTCTCGATGGACAATATCATATTGAGGAACATAACCAATTAAATTACGATAAATATTAAAGTTTTTATGTAAATCTTCTCCATTCAAATACACTTTGCCTTGAGTAATGGGTTCAATTCCTAATAAGGTGCGTAATAAAGTCGATTTTCCTGCACCACTTCCCCCCACAATTGCAACTAATTGGCCGGGTTCAATGGGAAACGTTAAATGGTTTAATAGTTGTAAAGGTTTCTTATCTTTATCTTTAACAATTCTCACAATATTTTCCACATCCAAACGAATATGGTTTCCTTGATCCCTTATAACTAATTGATCTCCTTGAACAACTAACACATAAGGTCCCATACGAATATAAGTATTAGGGAATAAACTAGCGGTTTTATTCACTTTTTGTCCATTAATAAAAACGCCATTAGTACTCTGATCATGGAGAATATAACGACCTTGATTATCTGTATCAATGACAGCATGATGCCAAGAAATTGTGGGCGCATCTAACACGAGGTTAGCATTGGGATCTCTGCCAATTAAAACAGACTGATTTTTCAAAGAAACATGGGTTTGGCTTAACGGTTTTTTTGGTAAAGAACTATCAGGATGATGATAAGTTAAGGTCACCCAACTTTGGGGATCTTGACCAATTTTTATTTCCATGCCATCTTGTAATAATAATCCTTCCTTGGGCGTAATAGCGGTATTGTTATAAAACAAACGATTCGTACTAGGATTGGTTCCATCTCCATCATAAATATAGTAATTGTTCCCCACTTTACGCAAACAAGCTTGACATCTTCCCACGACCAACCAATTATCAGGAATCACAAAATCCACCTGTTGCGGATCTCTTCCTAATCGATAATAATTTTTAAACAGATCAAAAGAGGGTAAGATTGTCCCTTGATTGTCAAGAATTAGATAAGGATTGGTTGTTAAAACCGTTTTACGTCCTTTCGGTGCAGTCATAGTCGTCTAATGGATACTAATATTAGTGTTACTTACTTGTAAATAATCTCGTAGTCAACTAGATCCCTTTAAGCTTAACAGACAGAATAAAAAAAGGTTTTATGGATCAACAGAATCTTAATATCTTAGGTATAATAAATTAAATTTAATCCTTAAAATGCTCTTTACCCCCGACCCATGCCCATCACTAACTATGACCCCGAACATTTCTATGATGAACTTTATCATAGTGTGGGACAGCCAAGATCCCATGCCGAACCGCTGATAGAATGGATGAAGCAATTGCCCCTCGAAGAATTGCAACAACATTTAGAAACCGCACAACTTGCGCTTTTTAACCTCGGTGTAACCTTTCGAGTTTATAGCGATAATCAAGGCATTGAACGCATTCTTCCTTTTGATATTATTCCCCGTATTATTCCAAACAATGAATGGCAAGACCTAGAAAAAGGGCTGAAACAACGCATCAAAGCCCTCAATCTCTTCTTAACCGATATTTATGACCAACAGCATATTATTAAGGATAAAAAAATTCCCCTAGAAGTCATTGAGTCTGCATCGGGTTTTCTGCAACCCTGTCTTGGAATAAAGCCGCCAGAAGATATTTGGTGTCATATTACAGGAACAGACTTAGTAAGAGATGGTGATGGTCAATGGTACGTTTTAGAAGATAATTTACGAGTTCCCTCTGGGATTTCCTACGTTTTAGAAAACCGTCGGGTCATGAAAAGTACCTTTCCCGATATCTTTCAAACCATTGGTATTAAACCCGTGGACGATTATCCAAGTCATCTCCTCGAAACCTTGCTGAATCTTGCCCCTTCCCACCTTCCTAACCCAACGGTGGTGGTTTTAACCCCCGGTATGTATAATTCTGCCTATTTTGAACATTCTTTCCTTGCCCAACAAATGGGGGTGGAATTAGTGGAAGGTCGTGATTTAATTGTGATGGATGGTTATCTACAAATGAAAACTACCAAAGGGTTACAGCGTGTAGATGTCATTTATCGCCGCATTGATGATGATTTCCTTGACCCTACCGTATTTCGTCAAGATTCCGCTTTAGGTGTCCCCGGCTTAATGGAAGTCTATCGTCAAGGACGGGTTGCCCTTGCAAATGCCCCCGGAACGGGTGTAGCGGATGATAAAGTAGTGTATGCTTATGTCCCTGAAATGATTCGCTATTATTTGGATGAAGACCCCATTTTAGCCAATGTTCCCACTTATTTGTGTTGGCGAGAGGAAGATAAAAAGTATGTGCTAGAACACCTGAATGAGTTAGTCGTGAAATCAGCCAATGAAGCCGGGGGATATGGGATGTTAGTGGGAATAAAATCAACTCAGGAAGAACGAGAGGAATTTGCCCGACGGATTCAAGCCAATCCTCGCAATTATATCGCCCAACCGACCCTCAGTTTATCCCGTGTTCCTACGCTGATTGATAATCAAATTGAAGGCCGTCATGTGGACTTACGCCCTTATGTCTTAAACCGAGGGGATGAAATTTATGTGCATCCGGGAGGATTAACCCGTGTAGCCCTAAGAAAAGGGTCTTTGGTGGTCAATTCTTCCCAAGGTGGCGGAAGTAAGGATACTTGGGTGTTAGCTGACTGATAAAGTATGAAGTATGAATAGTTTAAGAACACTATCTTCCGACTTCATACTTCCGACTGCTTTAGTTATCCTTAGACAAAATAAAAATATTTCCCTCATTTCCTCGACCAATTCTTAAATCTTCATCAATATAAGTAATCTCTAACCATCCCTTTTGTTCGCGATTTTCAATTTTAAAATCTAAAGGAAAAAATTGTTTTCCCTTTTCTATTTCCTGAATTATTTGTTTAGGGGAAAGATAGCCCATGATGCGTTGTAACCCAATAATAGAACGCTCAAAATTAACATTCACCCGACAATCGGATACCGCTTCAAAACTCGCTGCTACACTGACAATTCCTTCTAGAAAGGGGACACCAACAATTTCAGCAATATTGTAGAGTTTAGCATCAGTGAGTCGAATACATTGATAAATTTGTCCGAGTTGAAGCAGAGGAAAACGATCAAGTCCCAAAATGCTGCGACTGGAAGTATAAAGTAAACGCCAATCTCCTTCAAGTAACTCAGGTTGTTGTAAAGGGTTAGGATTAGGATTATAGTCCTCTAATCGTTCCACTGCGGACAAGACATTGACCTTATCCTCATCTGTGACTAATAATCCCCGATTTTTACCAGCGATCGCTTCTAATAACTTTGCTTTTTCATTCATCAGTTTACGGAAGAATCTTGAGCAGCTTTTATTATACCTTCTCATTGTTATGAAATATATTTAATCTCTCTAAAATTCTGCAATTACTCCTAACTATCATGACTCCTTATTCCCTTAAACTTCCACCAAAGCTACAATAACAAGTAGAAGAATCTGAGTAATGAAGTAGTTCTATTTGTAAGGCTTCAGGGAGTTTGTCCACATTGGCTAGAATTTCGTTTTTGACTATCATAATTAGTTTTTCTGAGGGATAAATAAATGTTTCTGTGTTGGGTTTCGTTCCTTAACCCAACCTACTGCTACCATAATCTTTGAACTGAATAATCGTCAAAAGCAGCGTCACGACTGAGTAAAACTAGAGAATTGTTAATGGTTTGTGTAACTAAAATTCGGTCAAAGGGATCTCGATGGTGTAGTGGTAAACTAAGATAAGATTCTATATCTGTTAAAGTGATTGGTAAAATTTTGATGTTATATTGCTCAATAGTAGATAATAAGTCTGGGAAGGTACAGCCTAATTGCAATTTACCAATGTTAATTTTAATGGCAATTTCCCATAGACTAACAATACTAACATAAAGCTCATTGTCTAGATTTTCTAGTAAATTAGTCACTTTTATGCTTAGTTTCTCATTGTTTTCAAAGTACTAAAGTAAAGTATGAGTATCTAATGATAGCTTTTTCATGACATATAATCTTGCATTTCTTCCAATGGTTCATCAAAATCATCACTCATCTTAATTTTGCCTTTCAAAACACCTAACCCTCCTCGTTTAGTAGATGTTTGGGAAGGATTTTCTTGTGCATAACGACTCACCAAATAGTCTGAGTAATGAAGTAGTTCTATTTGTAAGGCTTCAGGGAGTTTGTCCACATTGGCTAGAATTTCATTTTTGACTATCATAATTAGTTTTTCCATTACTTAGGGTTAGCACAACATCTAAGCTGTGAATTTTATACAGGAGATAAACGATTATATAACACTGTTAAAAATGAAATTAGTTGGATTAAGTTAGTTATGTAAAGTAACGTAGGGTGGGCAATCGAAGACAATATAGAATTTATTAAAGAGATTTCCCAATAATTGCCCACCTTAAAGGTGAATCATTAGGGATGGTGGGCAAAATT
>JBFRWB010000193.1:0-66458 GCA_051439375.1 Microcystaceae cyanobacterium | reverse complement strand
GATGATCCCTTAAGTCTTAAAATAGGCAATAAGGATCTCTTTATTGATATAGCAGCCGAAAAACTCTTAGTCGCTGAAAAAGAAGAACAAAAAATTGCGGTAGAAGTTAAAAGTTTTATCGGGACATCAGAAGTAGAAGACCTAAAAAACGCATTAGGACAGTTTATCTTGTATGAGAAGATTCTGAAAAGCCAGTTATCAAAACGAACGCTTTATTTAGCGGTAAGAGAAAGTACATTTGATAGCTTATTTAGTCAAGAAATTGGACAAATCTTATTAAAAGATGATACTTTAAGAATGATTGTTTTTGATCCTGAACAGGAGGTCATTACTCAATGGATAAATTAAACAAATACCGCAAACTTGTCTGTCAAGTGTTGACTCCTTATATTAATATTTCCTATGCTAATGTTGATGTTCGTAATCGTGCTGCTTTTGATGAAAAGAACAATCAATATTTAATTATCTCGGAGGGATGGAATAAACAAGAACATCTTCATAGTTGTTTAATTCATCTAGAAATTATCAATCATAAAGTTTGGATTCAATGTGATAACACAGAGGATGGAATTGCTAATGAATTAGTGTTGGCTGGAATTCCTAAACAGGATATTGTCTTAGCCTTTCATCCCCCAAATATTCGTCAATTTACAGAGTTTGCAGTTAGTTAAGAGTTTTGGGTATTGTTTTATAGCAATTTCCTTCCATTGTGAAGTTGACGGTATAATGAGGTCATCACAGACAAGAATCTAAAAGTAAATTAACTATGTCAACTACAGCCGATGATGTTTGGCGGATATTAGCTGAGATAGCCGCTTCACAACAGGAAGCAGAACGTATTCTCCAAGAAGAACGCCAAAAAACCGAGCATCTTTTCCAAGAAGGTGAACGTAAACGTCAGGAAATGGAACGTATTCTTGAAGAAGAACGGCGAAAAACTGAACTTGAGCGTCAGGAAACCAAGCGTCTTTTCCAAGAAGGTGAACGTAAGCGTCAAGAAATGGAACATATTCTTGAAGAAGAACGGCGAAAAACTGAACTTGAACGGCGAAAAACTGAACTTGAGCGTCAGGAAACCAAGCGTCAAATGCGAGAAACTGACCGTCAAATTAAAGCAGTTAACAAACAAATCGGGGAATTAGGTAATCGTTTAGGCGAATTTGTTGAATGGCAAGTTCGTCCTGCGGTGGTTCGTTTATTCCAAGAAAGAGGAATGGATGTACATGAATTTCACCCTGAAGCGTCCGTACAACGAGGGGATGAAGGAATAGAAATTGATTTATTAGTCATCAATGATACCAATGCTATTTTAGTTGAAGTGAAAACCAAACTGACTCAACAAGATGTGGATGAACATTTAGAAAGGTTAGGTAAATTTAAACGATTAATGCCGAGTTATCGAGATAAAAAAGCCTTTGGTGCAGTAGCGGGAATAGTTGTTCCTGATAGTATTGCTCGCTATGCTTATCGTAAAGGGTTATTTGTCTTGGCACAGTCGGGAGAAACAGTGATCATTCTTAATGATAAACAATTTCAACCGAAGTTTTGGTAATAATCAGTTATCAGTTATCAGTTATCAGTTATCAGTTAACGTTTAATACTTTAAATCTTAAGTTTACTATCTAACCACTATATATTTAGACTAATTATGTACAATTTACGCCTTGATCAATTCTCTCTTTCTACCCTGAAACAAAGACGGCAAAAATTAGCACAATTATGCGAAGATCCTGTTATCTTATGGTCAGGATCTCCTTTGTCTCGTAACTTTCGGGCTAATCGTTATCCATTTCGTGCGAATAGTCACTTCCTCTATTTTGCGGGACTTCCTTTGGACAATGCAGCCATTCATTTAGAAAACGGGGAATTAACACTCTTTATCAACGCACCCCATCCTAATAACGCATTATGGCACGGCGAAACCCTTTCTCCTCAAGAATTAGGGGATAAAATAGGTGCAAAAGCTGTCCATTCCTTAGATGAGTTAGAAAATTATACAGAAAATGTCGCTACCCTTCCTGTTATAGATACTTTAACTGCTCAGAAGCAGTCTAATGTATTAAATCGTCCGATTGGTGACGAAGACAAAGATATAACCTTAAAAAAAGCGATTATTACCCTAAGACTGACTCAAGATGAATTTGCATTAGAAGAGATTCGTCAAGCAGCAGCAGTTAGTGTTAAAGCTCATTTAGCAGGAATGAAAGGGACAAAAAACGCTGAAACCGAAGCAGAAGTCAGAGGTATTATGGAAAGCGTGATTATAGGGCAGAATATGACTTGTGCTTATAACAGTATTGTCACCGTAGAAGGTCAAGTTTTACATAATGAAGTCTATCATAACCCTTTAAAAGACGGAGATTTATTGCTTGCAGATGTGGGTGCAGAATCTAAACTAGGTTATGCCTCAGATATTACCCGAACTTGGCCAGTTTCTGGCAAGTTTTCCCCCACACAACGAGATATTTATGAGATTGTTTTAGCAGCACATGACACTTGCATTGCTAAGGTTGGGGTTGACGTAGAATATGAGGAGATTCATTTATTAGGATGCGAGATTATTGCTCAAGGATTAGTAGATTTAGGGATTTTTAAAGGGATTTTGCCCCAAGATTTAGTGGAAATGGATGGTCATGCTCTCTTTTTCCCCCATGGAATCGGTCATTTATTAGGCTTAGATGTACATGATATGGAAGATTTAGGAGATTTAGCAGGTTATGAGACAGGAAGAACTAGAAGTAACCGTTTTGGACTAGGATACTTACGCTTAAACCGTCCTTTACGCTCAGGAATGGTTATTACTATCGAACCGGGGTTTTATCAAGTTCCGGCTATTTTACAAAATCCTGAGTTTCGTCATAAGTATGAGAGCATGATTAATTGGGAAAGACTTGCTCAATTTGCCGATGTTAAAGGTATTCGTATCGAAGATGATATTTTAGTCACTGACAAGGGTGCAGAGGTGTTAACCTATCATTTACCTACCGCAGCAGACACCCTTGAAGAAATTATGAGCGAAATAACTAGGTAAAAAACCACTTCCGACTTCTTTAAAGCCAATGACCAAATTCTGCCATAAAACGATCGCTTAAAATCGCATGACGAATCCGTTGGGTAAAGCGTACCAATTCCGTGACATTGTGGATAGACAACAGAATATAACCCAACATTTCCCCCGATTTTACCAGATGATTCAGATAACTACGGGTAAAGTTACGACAGGTATAACAGGGGCATTCAGGGTCTAAAGGGGTGAAATCCTCTTTAAATCTGGCATTTTTAAGGTTAAGTCGTTCACCCTTAACCATTGCTGTCCCATGTCGTCCAAAACGGGTCGGAATGACACAATCAAATAAATCTATCCCAGACGCGATCGCAATTACCATTTCTCGATACGTTCCCACTCCCATCAAATAACGAGGTTTCGTGTCAGGTAATAACGGGGTGGTAAAGCGCACAATCTGATGAATCAAGGCGGGATCTTCCCCCACACTTACTCCACCAATTGCATAACCCACTAAATCCAACTTAACTAACTCATTAGCTGCTTTTTGTCGTAAATCTTGGTATGTTCCCCCTTGTACAATACCGAATAAGGCTTGATCTTGGGGACGCTGATGGGCTGTAATACACCGTTCCAACCAGCGATAAGTCCGATCAGTTGCCGTCGTTACCGCTTCTCTACTAGACTGAGCAGGGGGACATTCATCAAACGCCATGATAACATCTGCTCCTAAAGCATTTTGAATCTGAATTGACTTTTCTGGGGTCATTTCAATAATTCTGCCATCTCTCGGAGAACGAAACGTTACCCCTAATTCCCTAATTTGACGAAGTTCACTTAGACTAAAGACTTGAAATCCCCCTGAATCCGTTAAAATTGGCTGCTTCCATGCCATAAAATCGTGTAATCCCCCTGCTCTTTCCACAATACCTTCACCGGGTTGTAAATGAAGATGATAAGTGTTCGCCAGAACCATTTGCGCCCCTGTATCGGCTAATTGGGCAGGGGTTAGCCCTTTTACCGTTGCTAACGTCCCGACAGGCATAAATTTAGGCGTTTCCACCCGCCCATGGGGGGTTTGAAAACAGCCTACCCTTGCATGGGTATGGGAACAATGAGCGATCGCTTGAAAGGAAAATCCCACGTTTTTACCTACTTTGACAGTTTATCCTTCAATAATTCTATTAAAATAAGTTAACAAGCGAACCCTAGCTTAACAAAAGACCTTGTAACTTATGTCAAAGATTGAAACTCGCACCGAACCCATGGTGCTTAATATGGGACCACACCATCCCTCAATGCACGGGGTTTTACGCTTAATTGTTACCCTTGATGGGGAAGATGTCATCGATTGTGAACCAGTTATCGGTTATCTTCACCGAGGAATGGAGAAAATAGCGGAAAATCGTACAAATGTCATGTACGTTCCCTACGTTAGTCGTTGGGACTACGCAGCAGGAATGTTTAACGAGGCAATTACCGTTAATGCCCCTGAACAATTAGCGGATATTGAAGTTCCCAAACGCGCCCAATATATTCGGGTAATTATGTTAGAACTCAATCGCATTGCTAATCATTTACTGTGGTTAGGACCCTTCTTAGCGGATGTAGGCGCACAAACGCCCTTTTTCTACATTTTCCGAGAACGGGAGATGATTTATGATCTCTGGGAAGCGGCCTCTGGAATGCGACTCATTAATAATAATTACTTCCGTATTGGTGGCGTAGCGGTTGATTTACCCTATGGATGGGTCGATAAATGCGAAGACTTCTGCGATTATTTTACGCCAAAAGTAGATGAATATGAAAAATTAATCACCAATAATCCTATTTTTCGCCGTAGAGTAGAAGGAATTGGCACAATTACCCGTGAGGAAGCCATTAATTGGGGGTTGTCGGGTCCTATGTTACGGGGATCTGGGGTCAAGTGGGATCTCAGAAAAGTCGATCATTACGAGTGTTATGATGATTTTGACTGGGAAGTGCAGTGGGAAACCGAAGGAGACTGTTTTGCCCGTTATTTAATCCGTATTCGGGAAATGCGAGAGTCAATTAAGATTCTTCGTCAAGCATTAAAGGGACTTCCCGGTGGCCCCTACGAAAACCTAGAAGCTAAACGGATGGCCGAAGGGAAAAAATCAGAGTGGAATAGCTTTGATTATCAATATATCGCCAAAAAGGTCGCTCCTACCTTTAAAATTCCGGCGGGCGAACATTATGTCCGTTTAGAAAGCGGTAAAGGGGAATTAGGGATCTTTATTGTCGGTAACGATGACGTTTTCCCGTGGCGATGGAAAATCCGCGCCCCAGACTTTAATAATTTACAAATTCTGCCTGATCTATTAAAAGGGGTGAAGGTTGCTGATATTATGGCAATTTTAGGCAGTATTGACGTTATTATGGGATCAGTTGACAGATAGCTATCCTGAAAAATTGACAAGTTAAGGGGTGCAGTAATTGCACCCCTATACATATTATTTAATTTTGCACAAATCCTTAAATTCTGTAACGTGAGGCTAATTTTTCCAAATGTGCCTGACTTTCGTGGAGTAGTTGAGAACGACTATCTGGGGTATTATCTAAATTGGGAACAAGGTTGCGAGCGTGTAGGGTCATGTGGAGTTGCAAGTTAGCGACGTACTCGCGGATATCTTGCTGCTGGTTCTCGGCTTCAGATGCAATGACCTGCATAATCAAAAATCCTCCTTGTGATAGCGTGTGGTTAACTTCTTCCAAACTATCATGGTTCTTTTCTAAGATGAGCAATTTGATACATTTTGCAATATTTGAATAAGTTTCAAACAAGTATCAATAAATAATGTGCTTGATCTATTTTTATTCCGCAGTATCAGATATGGGAGAATTGTTAATGAACGTAATCTGACGTTGTAATGCTGTAAGATTTTTCTGAATCCGTTTAACATCTGAATTATTTTGATCCTGTTTCTGTATAAATTTCTCAATGGATGGAATAGACCTATCAAGATGATTGAAGGTATCAACATATAATTCACCTTTCTCAATTTTTTGGGAAAGTTCAACTGCTTTAGTGGTAGAAGATGCTATAACGTTTAAGAAGTTTGGTATTTCTTCTTGAAACTTTAATTGTTTCTTAATTTGTTTTTGTAGTTCATTAAGGCGTTTTGATTGTTCTTCATTGAGTTGTTGTAATTGTGATTGTTCATTAATTTGTTGTGATAGGTCATTAATTTGTTTTGATAGTTCATCAATGACTTCTATTATGTGAGCAAGACCAATTATAATTACTGACTGATCATTAGAAGGAGCAGAAAGATCATATATATTATTGATACCTACTTTCAAGATAGATGGGGTTATACTTTTGTTTTGAATAAGTATCACCAGATATCCTTTGATTTGATTAAGGGATGATTTTATAACATTATTCTTTTTGGAGTTAAGACTAATCGTTTTAATATCAAATAATGTTTTTTTAATTTGGTCACGATTTTTAGAGTTATATAAATCGGTAATTTGACCACCATAATAAACAAGATCATTGTATAATTTTGTTAAGCGTTGGTCAGTCTGTTCTTGAGTAATTTGATTAGCCGCATTTTCTACTCTTATTTCTTCTTTTGCTTCTTGCTTGACAATTTGTCTAGATAAATTTAGATTATCATTAATAGAAGACAAAACAATGGAAGTCGTAAAGCCTAAAGATAAACCATAACTTAACATACGCCCGATTTTAACTCTATTATGATTTGATCTTCGTTCTTGCTCTCGACTAGATACAATTAGATAATAGCCAATAATCGCACTAATAAATCCTAGATAAGCATAAACAGCAATTGAAGCCCATATCGTAAAAGAACAGTTATCTAATGAAAGTATTTTTCTAAAATTATCTTTAAAGAATTCTCTGCAAACCAGACTTTCTCTAGAAATTTTAAAAAGATTATTATCGAGATCAAATAAGACTTTACCAATGCCGCCCATTATACCCCCAACAACAACAACCCAACGGTTTCCAGTTAATAACTTTAGGATTTTTCTAAGAATTCCATTCATTCTTTTTGGTGTACTTCTTTGATTATGATGAGTAAATAACAGTTTTGTAATAAACAAACTAATAATAATATAATTAAAAGATTGATAATAATAAGATTGAACAAAATTATCTTTATCGTACTCAAAGGAAATGAGATCAAATAAAACGACTGTCAACAATAATAAAAAAGCCTTGAGAGTCGTAATCGGTGATTTTGAAAGATAATATCCCATAACCGCCGAAAAAAGAAGTGAAGCTAATTTTAATGTGTCAATTACATGCTGTATTGTTTGTGTCTTTTTTAAGCTGGTGAGAAAGATAATTATACAAGGGACAATAATAAAATTTGCGATAGAAATGCAAATTATCAACCATTTGTTACCGTTCCAAGAATCATTCATAATATTTATTATTTAGCGTTCAAGTGATTATAGTTTATAACCTATAAAAAGTTTTCTTAATTTAAGGCTTTCTTAAAGAAACTAAGACGAAACTAAGATAAAATTAAAAAAATAACTAAATCTCTAAACTATAAACATCCTTTCATGACTTCTGTTCCCACTTCTTCCGCTCAACGAGCAGCAGCCGGTTTTCACACCTCATTGAATGAATCGGAGAAACAAGCAGAATTTGAGTTCTTTTTTACCCGTTCTATTGAATTTCGCCAAGAAACAATCTATTTTATTGTGGTTGATCGCTTTCTTGACGGAGATACCAATAATGATGAAGGACCTAACCCCCATTTATATGATCTCAGTCGTCAACATTGGGGAAAATATTGGGGAGGCGATTTACAAGGCGTTGTTAATAAGTTAGATTATCTCAAAGATTTAGGGGTGACGGCTATTTGGTTATCTCCCCTATTTGAGCAAGTAGAAGAAATGGGAGAAAGTGCAGCAATGCACGGCTATTGGACAAAAGATTTTAAACGTATTAATTCTCGTTTTATTGCCAAAGGAGAACCCAATTCTCTTTATCAAGAAACAGTCTTTGATCACTTAGTTTCAGAAATGCAAAAACGAGGCATGAAACTCATTTTAGATATTGTTTGTAACCATAGCAGTCCAGAAATTAATGGTCAAAAGGGTAAACTCTACGATGATGGTAATCTAATTGCTGATTATTATGACGATCCAAATAATTGGTACTATCACAATCCTAGTATTAGTAATTGGGATGATGAATATCAACTCTTATACTATGAAATGCTCGGATTAGCAACCTTTAACGAAAGTAATCCTGCCTATCGCCACTACATAAAAACAGCGATTAAACAATGGTTAGATAAAGGTGTAGATGCCCTAAGAATTGATACCGTTAAACATATGCCTATCTGGTTTTGGCAAGAATTTTTAACCGATTTAAAAAGCCATCAACCCGACTTATTTGCCTTTGGAGAATGGGGATTTAGTCATCCTAATGATAGTCGTTCGGCCAAATTTGCCAACGATACAGGAATGTCCATTGTAGATTTTGGCCTTTGTAGTGCCATCCGAGACGCGATCGCACTTAACCAAGCGGGAGGATTTTACGGAATTCAAGCCATTTTCGACTGTGACCATTATTACTACAGTGCGACAGAATTAATCACCTTTATTGACAACCATGATATGCCTCGTTTTCTCAGTTTAAATGGAGATTGGGACAAATTAAAATTGGCAATGGCTTTAATATTAACCTGTCGAGGTATTCCTTGTATTTACTACGGCACAGAACAGTATTTACACAACGATACCAACGGAGGAAATGACCCTTATAATCGTCCCATGATGGACAATTGGGATACTCAAACCCATTTGTATCAGATGATTGGCAAGTTATCAAAACTAAGACGAACCAATCCTGCTATTTCCCTTGGAAGTTTGCAACAAAAGTATTTATCTGAGAACATATACGTCTATTTACGTTGTTATCGAGATTCTCGGTGCTTAGTCGTGCTGAATAAAGGAGGTGACACCAAAATTGATCTTGACAATACAGACTTACCTGATGGCAACTATGTGTGTTTGGTAACAAGTCGCTCAATTTCCGTCATAGACGGGCGAATTTCTGGTTTATCTCTCGCTGCTAATGAGTGTCTTGTTCTCAGTCATCAAGGCGAATTGGTAAAAGGACAGATGGTGGTGAGGGTACAACTCAATAATATTCAAACTCAACCCGGAGAAACCGTTATGGTGACAGGAGACTGTCCAGAATTGGGGAATTGGGACATTGAGAAAGCTTATCCCCTTGAATATATTAATCGCAATACATGGTTTGGTGAAATTCCCTTTAACGAAAGTGCAGGAAAAGCGATCGCCTATAAATACGCAATTGTACGATCTGATCGCTCTCATTGGCGGGAAAATATCCCTTGTCGTCGTTGGATTTTAGCCGAAACAGGAACGGTTAAATGGCGGAATAAATGGGGGGGATAAATCCTCAAAGAATTTATTAGACTAATATAAAGGTTATCAATGTAGCATTATAATTTTCATGTTAAAAGCCATTCTTTTAGACTTTAACGGCATCATTATCAATGATGAAGCCATTCATCAAGCATTAATCGATGAACTCCTGTTAGGAGAAAACTTAAGACCCTCTGGTCAAGAATTTAGCGAATTCTGCTTAGGAAGAAGCGATCGCACTTGTTTAAGAGATATTTTAGCCCATCGAGGTCGAGTTGTAACAGACGAATATATTGATAAACTAATAGAAAAAAAGGCACAAGCCTATGAAAAAAGACTAGAAACCCTAGAAAAATTGCCAATTTATGATGGCGTTGCCACATTTTTAGAGAAAATCTCCTTAAAAGACCTCAAAATTGGTTTAGTTACCGGTGCCTTAGCCTCAGAAGTTCAGTTCATCTTAAACAGAAGCAATCTTGCTCGCTATTTTGAGGTGATTGTAGCCGGAGATGGGGTACAAATGGGCAAGCCTCGCCCCGATTGTTATCTTTTAGCCGTTGAACGCTTTAATCGACTAGATTTCAACCTTCAGCTTGAGCCGTCTAACTGTCTCGCCATTGAAGATACCCCTGCGGGGATTAAAGCCGCCAAGCGGGCAGGAATGCAGGTTGTTGGGGTAGCGAATACCTATCCCCTTCATTTTATGCAACGGTTTGCCAATTGGGCGATCGATAGTTTGAGCGAGTTGGAATGGGATCGCATTGAAGCAAATTACCAAGGTATTGTCTCAGATTCATTAGAAGAATGCTAAAAACTATTTTAGAAAACAAATAGATTAATTCTAGAGAAAACCTAAAGATTGTCAGACATTTGCTTCAGTGTTCAAGTCTAACTCATAGAATAGGAAGACAGTCTTTATTTTTTGCCTCGTCTCTACCGATAGAATGCTAACCCTTTTGCCACCATCAACCGTGACGACTTTACCCTCGTTGTACAAAGGAATTGCTCTCTTTACGCCGGGCGGCGACCTGATTTATTGTATTGATCCTAACAAGCAAGATCGGTGGCATTCCCATCTCTGTCGCATTCTTCAGCAAGTTCTGAAATTACCAGAGATTCCTCTGTTTCTCATTCCTAGTTATACTGCGACCATCGATCGCTGGCTAGATCCCATCAGTGGGGAAGTACGAACGGTTGCTGAATGTTATCCGGCAGTACGACGTTTTCAACCCCTTCTCAATGCGGTTTTTCAGACAGACAACCTTCGATGGAAAACTGTAGTATGGAAAGAAGAAAACTGTCATCCAATGGTGTTAAATGCCTATCGTCCTTTGTTTCCTCAACTATGGGAAACCCATGATTTGATTATTCCCGTAGATCGCCTAGAAATCAGCCCTTCTATTCCTTTTTCTGAGTCTTTTACCCCGTTTACCAATTTATCCTCCCCTGCACAACAAAGTTATGTGTTACGGTTATTTGTATCGAGTCAAAATGCCAATACTAAACGGACATTAACCCTTATTCATCAGTTATTAGAACAGGAATTAAAAGCCCCTTATACTCTGAAAGTGATTGATATTGCAAAACACCCTGATTTGGCTGAGAGTCATCATATTTCTGCAACCCCTACTCTGATGCGAGTTTGGCCCCAGCCCATTAAGCGAATTGTGGGAGAATTAAAGGATATCACTAAGCTTGGTCAAATTATTAGTCATATCTAATTTGACTCCCTCTGCTACACTTAAAACAGTGCGCAGAAGACTAAAAACTTTAATGACTCCATCTGATGACCCAAATTTATCTCCTTCCCTCCCTGAAAACCCAATTTCTGACGATAACAATTGGGTAGATGGGGATACTCCTTCTGTTTCATCCCCATCTCAGTCTTCCCAAAAGCCTTCTAACCCTTCTGGGGGAAATCCAACCCTAATTATGGTAGAAACGGCTTTTTTAGCGAGTACGGCAAGTTTAATTTGGTTAATTAACTATTTTTTTCCTCTAGGGCCTGTTTTGCGCCTTTTATTCCCCCTACCCATTGCCCTTGTATATCTTAGACGAGGAAGACGGGCCGCTTGGATGTCTGCATTGGTGTCAGGTTTGTTACTATCGGTTTTGATGGGGCCAACTCGCAGTATTGTCTTTTTAATTCCCTATGGTTTAATGGGGGTTCAATTGGGGTGGTGTTGGACAAAGCAAGCAAATTGGGGGTTTTCTATTTTTACTGGGGCATTAATTGGTTCATTTGGTTTTTTCTTTCGATTTTGGTTATTTTCTATTCTCTTAGGGGAAGATTTATGGCAATATGTCATTACTCAGATGACCAATGTGGCGGATTGGATTTTTCTGAAGTTAGGCATTTTAGCCCAACCCAACTTTTTTGTGGTTCAAGCATTAGCAGTGACGTTGATTTTTATTAATAGTTTGGTTTATTTATTTGCGGTACATTTAGTGGCTTTATTAATCTTAGATCGATTAGGTAATCGCATTCCTAGACCGCCTGAATGGATACAAGCGTTAGTGGAATATGATTATTAAAATTTTAGCGTTTCCCTATTGGGGTAAAACATTTCTACGCTTACTTTTGCCTTGTGCGTAGCACTATATAGGTTGTCCCGTAGGATCATAAATTATAATATCCCATTGTCCCTCTGTTGCTGCTTCAAACGCAATACGAGAGCCATCTGCACTAATAGTAGGATTACGTACTTCTGCGGCTAAATCCTGCGTTAGATTACGCTTTTGCTGTGTTTGGCGATCATAAAGATAAATGGCAGATTTTCCTAACCGACTGGCTGCAAAAACAATCTTTTGGCCATCTGCTGTGATGGAAGGATGGGAGACAATTTCATCCAAAGAATTTAACCCCGGTAATTCCACCAGTTGACGGCGTTGGGTATCAAATAAATAGATATCCTGAGAGCCATTGCGATCTGAGACAAAAACGATATATTGACCGTTGGTTTGGGGGGTTATTTCTGTATTGCGACTATTCAATCCTCGTCCTGATGAATCAAAGGGAAAATTAACAATGCGAGGATAACTGGTACATCCGATTAACCCTCCTGTTAGCCCCAATATACACAGCCAAATCCGATATTTCATAGCAACGTTCTTTTTCAATTAACTAATAAATACTCAAGGGATCAACATCTATAGTCATTTTAACATTATCAGGACAAAGAGAGCGTAAGGATTCTAAATCAGGCCGTTTATTATTATCAGATTGAACAAATTTTAATAAAATATGCCAACGATAACGGTTAGCTACTCGCATTACCGCAGCAGGTGCGGGTCCTAAAATTTCACAATTATTATCCACTAAAGAGATGCAAGCGTCAGCGATCACTTCTGCTGTTTTCTGTACTGTTTCGGCTTCTAATCCAGTGAACCGCAATAAAATCAAGTTGCCATGGGGCGGATAGCCTAATTCTTGTCGTTGGGGTAATTCATTGTCAATAAATCTCTGATAATCGTGATTCTTCACCGCTTGAATGACAGAATGTTCAGGGTTATAGGTTTGTATGATAACTTGTCCGGGATCATCTCCTCTTCCTGCTCTTCCTGCAACTTGGGTTAGGGTTTGAAAGGCTCTTTCTGCGGCTCGATAATCGGAATGGTACAATAGACCATCGGCTGCAATGACCCCTACTAGCGTAACTTGGGCTAAATCTAAGCCCTTGGTTAGCATTTGCGTCCCTACTAATAAATCTGCTTCTCCTCTAGCAAATTGGCTCAATAATTGGCGATGCGCTCCTTTGGTTCGAGTGGTGTCACTATCAAAGCGCAAACAGCGTAATTGAGGGAATTGTTTGTTTAATGCTTGAATCACTTTTTGTGTACCACTACCAAAGAATTTGAAGTAAGGAGAACCACATTCGGGACAATGAGATGGTTGCAAAGTTGTATGATTGCAATAGTGGCAGCGTAATAATTTCGTTGCTCCTTCATGGGTGTAATGATAGGACAAAGAGACATCACAGTGGGGACATTCCATTACATAACCGCAACTGCGACAAGAGACGAAAGTGCTATGACCTCGACGATTGACAAAGATAATGCCTTGTTTTTCCTCTTCTTTTAGTTGTTTAAGGGCATTTTGTAGGGAAAGGCTAAACATTGAGCGATTTCCCCGTTGTAATTCTTGGCGCATATCTACCAGTTTAACGGGAGGTAGGGGACGAGATTGAATTCTTTGGGGAAGGGAAAGGTAGAGGGTGTTAGGAAATGGGTAAGTGTGGGGAGAATGATTTAAGTTTGTTTTAACGAAGGTTTCTAGGGAAGGGGTGGCTGATCCTAATATTAAGGGGCAATTTACTAATTCTGCTCGCCATTTTGCCACAGTTCCTGCATGATAGGTGGGTAAAATTTGGGTTTGTTTAAAACTGCTATCATGTTCTTCATCGAGGATAATCATTCCTAATTGGGGTAAAGGGGCAAAAATAGCGGATCTTGTACCAATTACAACTTGAGGTGTTCCTGTTAACATTTGTCGCCATGTGTCGTATCGTTCCCCATCGGATAATCCGCTATGATAAACACAAACCTTGTCGCCAAATCTTGCTCGAAAACGGTCAGTTAATTGGGGAGTTAAGCCAATTTCAGGAACTAAAATTAATGCCGATTTTCCTTGTTTTAAAATAGGTGCGATCGCTTGTAAATAAACTTCTGTTTTTCCTGATCCTGTGACACCATGTAATAGAATTTCGGTAAATTTACCATTGTTTTTAATCTGATTCAAGGCTTCTTCTTGAGCAGGGGTTAATATTTTTTCTTGATCATTATCTATTTCTGGATTTTTCAATAACCGTAATCGTTCTTGATATTCAAGAATAACATAGCCTTTGTCTTGTAAAGTTTCTACTAAGCTACTGCTCGTATGACCCAATCGTAATAAGTCATTTAACCAAAGTTCTCCTCCTTCCCGTCGTAAGATTTCTAATACTTCTCTTTGTCTATTGGTTAAGTCTAACAAGGGAGAATCTTTCACTAAGATAACGGCTTTTTGTTGTTTTGGTTTAGTGGTTTTGGGGGGTTCAAGATAACTTTCAATCCAGCCTCTTTTACTTAATTCTTTAATCCCTTGGTCTGCACCTTTGATCTTACTTCTTAGATATTGAACGCTATAGTTGCCCTCTTTTTGTGCTTTTAGCAAGGCTAATACTTTTTGAGCAATGGGACGACAAAATATTTCTGCTCCTTTGGGAATTTGATTCGCTTTTAAACGAACACGCCTTTGAGATTTTCCTAATAATTTGGGAGGTAAAGCACTACGAACGACTGTAATTAAATCAGTATAATAATAGTCAGCAACTCGATTCATTAATGTCCAGTAAGCGGTTGAAAAAAAGCCTTTAGAGATAATGTCATCAACTGCTTTAATGCGGCTAGAATCTAAATCTTCAGGGAGAGCATTAATCAAGCGAATGGCAATTCCTCCGGTTATCTGATTACCAAAAGGAACACTCAAAATATCTCCTGCTTTAATTGTTAAATCAGGAGGAACAAGATAAGTATAAAGTCCTTGAACCCCTGTACAATCTACTAAAACTTCAACCCACTGAGACGGTAAGAGGGAAACTTGATAGGTTTCTTTTGATTCAGCAACAGAAAGGGGTGACATAAAAGGTAAAAGATTAAAGAATAGGAATCAGTGATTTAATTATAACGAGAGTTCCCTTAAATCTATAATTCATCATTTACAATTTATTGTTATGATGATGGCGATCGCAGTTAGACAAGCTATGATTTTATGGATACTATCGCTTTAACCACACCTGCTTTGCTCTTTCCCGCTATTTCTCTACTACTACTAGCTTATACAAATCGGTTTCTAGTGATTGCTCAATTAATTAGAGAACTCCATCAGCAGCATATGCAAACCTATTCTGAGATTACACGGCGACAAATTTTTAATCTGAGAAAAAGAGTAAAACTGATTAAATGGATGCAAATTTTTGGGGTTCTTGGCTTTTTTCTCTGTACTATTTCTATGTTGTCATTGTTTCTTAATAAAAAAGATTTAGGTGCGATCGCTTTTGCAATTAGTCTGGGAAGTATGGGAATTTCTCTGTTACTTTCCCTTTACGAAGTATCTATCTCGATCAATGCTTTAAATATCGCTCTGAGTGATATGGAAAAAGAAAGACAGACTTTTAAAAGCAATCTTAAATAAATCGTTAAACTTCTTCAATTAGCAGAAACCACAACCTATAATATCGGATGAATTTAAGTTAATTGCCCAATAATGTACAACCACTGATTTTATAGGAGTCTAATGTGAAAAAAATCGTTCAATACCTCTCTCCTTTGCTCCTTATTGCTGCCTTAACCCCTAGTGCTGCTTTGGCTAAAGGAGAAATTACAGTTGAGCATGAAAATGGAGATGTGGATCTTTATTCTGGTGTAACGATTTCTAACACGGATGATATTCTCTACTTCAAAACCCAAGAAGGAGATAGCATTCTCATGATTACAAAGAATGAATGTGACAAAGAAGGGGAGCTATTTGTTTGTAACAAAGCTCGCATGGGATTAGATAGTTACGGTGTGCTTGAAGAGATCAAAGTGAGAGAAATTTTTCTATTTATCAATCCAACTACTCAATCTCAGCCAATTAAAGGGTCTAATGTCACGATGACTCCTAGTACCATCCTTTTAGAAGCAGTGACTGAAGATGGCTCCTACATTACAGGGTTAGGAAGAATTGATAACACGATTAAACCCGAAGGAGCATCAAGATGAAACGAATACAATCTTTAATTGCGTTTAGTTTAATATTTTCTCTGATTTCTGCTGTAGGATTTCCCCTTAATCCTCTTTTCGCCATTGATTCCCCTGAGTCAACCCTTAATGCTCAACGTCGAGGTGGTGGGGGTGGCCGTAGAGGAGGAGGAGGTAGAAGTGTTAACCGTGGGGGAAGTAGAAATGTCAACCGTGGAAGTCGTAGTCGAGGAAGTCGCACCGCTAACCAAAGAAGAGATATCAATCGTTCTAGTTTAGGTGCAAATGGAAGCGGACGAGTGAATCGTTCAACAGCTAACCGTTCAAGACCCCAAAGAACTGCAAATCGGCGTGATTTAGACTTAAATGACCAACGAAACCGCAGTAACCGAGTTAATCGGGATCAGACCCGCAATCGTGCGAGTAACATAGATAGAGATCAAGCACGGAATCGTGCAAGTAATATAGATAGAGATAGAGCGCGGGAGCGTGCTAATAATTTTGATGAAGATCGAGTGCGTAATCAACTAAACAATGTTGATCGCACTGATATCAATAATCGTGTTAATAATGTTAATAATATTGACAGAAATCGCATTAATAACAACATTGATCAAGATAGAATCAATAATCGCATTGATAACCGTCGAGATATTGATTTGAGCAATGATCGTCGTTACAGTAATCGAGTCAATCGTAATCTAATTAATACGGGCGATCGCAATGTAATCGTTAATCCTCGTCCCGGTTGGGGAAGTTGGGGGTGGAATCGCGGAGTTGCATGGGCCCCCAACTATAATTATTGGGGTGGCGGTTTTTGGGGAGCGTTTGCATTAGGTGCAGCGACGGTAGGACTGACTTCAGCAGCGATTAACGCAGCAACTAGGGATGATTCCCCGGATTATGTGATTATTCAACAAAATAGCCCCGGTTATCAGCTTTTTGATAGCTATGGACTTACTCAAGTTCAATGTATCGAAGATGACTCTCTGGTTTATATTTATGGTCCTCAAGAGAGTTTAATTTGTGCTACACCTAATGATTTAGTTCCAGCAGGGTATTATGATGTTGATCAGGCTGATTTAACCTTAGTCGCTCAATAAATCAAGTCTGAGACGCTTTAGCAAAGATATTCAACTGCTGAGGAACTGACGCTAAGGTATTCGCCACTAACATCCCACTCGCTGCAACTGCAGGAAGTCCAATACCGGGAAAAACCGAATCTCCACAACAGTATAAGCCAGAAATGGGGGTTAAAGGACTAGGAAACCTTCCTGCTTCCATCGCCGGCCCATAACTTCCTCTGTAACGTCTTAAAAAGCGTTCATGGGTTAAAGGAGTCCCCACCAGTGTTACTTCACAACGGGAGCGAATATCAGGAATAATGCGCTCTAATGCTTGCCATAATGGCTCAGACCGTTCTTGCTTTAACTGAGCATATTCTGAGCTATTACGCTTAATTCCTTCCCATAAAGCATAAGGTTCATTTGCAGGGGTATAAACATGAATTGTCTGTTTCCCCGCAGGCGCAAGTGAGGGGTCAAGAATTGATGAAATCGAGAGAACAATTACGTTGTGGGGAGCAGTAATCCCTTTTTCCCAGTCTTTAACCGTTGTATAATGACATTCTAAGTCTGGGGGTAAACCTTCCCCATTAATGCCTAAATGAAGGTGCATAAAACTGTTACAAGGGGGCATATTTTGCCGTTCTTGTTTTAATTTCGTTGTAACCGAGGATTCAGGTAACAAATTTAAAGTATCCCAAATAGAAGCATTTGATATAACGGCTTTTCTTGCTTTTATAACGGTTTTATCTCGTAACTTAACCCCTACTGCTTGATTGTTTTCTAGTAAAATTTGCTCAACATGAGCATTTAATTGTAAGTTTCCGCCATATTTTTGCAATCCTCTGACTAAAGCATTAACTAACGCTTCACTTCCCCCAATGGGATAGTCTAGCTTCACATTAGGCCGATACCAGTCCCCAAACATAAACGCCATTTCCGCAGCACTGGTTTGAGAGGCCGGAAGACCCGATAATAAAAAGCAGAGTAAATTAAGCCAATTGCGAATAAACGGATCAGTAATTACCTTATCCATAATATCGCCAAAATTCCCCGTTAATTGTCCCATATTCCAGCCATGACGGAGGAAAATAGGTAAATAGGAACTTAAGGTAAACAATGCACCTAAATCAAGACGAAAAGCAGATGTAGGTAAAGCATAAGTTGCCTCTGCTAAGGGTTTCATGGCCTCTTGTAGTTTTTTCCACTGATTAACGGCTTCTTGTCCTCTTATTTGGCGTAATATATCATTAAATGCTGTTTCTCCGATAGGTGCGGTGAAGTTTCCTTCAGGAAGATAACAACCCCATGCGTCGTAATTAAGCCACTGTGCATCTTCTTCTATGGCATCTAGGACTTGTCTGAGAGGGTTAGGAGAAGGACTATAGGATAAACCAGAATAAAGGGAGGGGCCAGAGTCAAATTTAAAGCCATTGCGCTCAAAACCATGAGCAGCACCCCCTGCAATATTATGACTTTCGCACACTATCACAGAAAAGCCATATTTAGCGAGTAACGCAGCGCAGCACAGGCCGCCGATTCCGCTACCAATTACAACAATGTCTATGTCTGACATGAAATCTCTATTTTTAAATTTTTTATTGAGTTACTTTAACTGTATCTTACCAAATTAATTCTAAGTTCAAAACAAAATCGGGTAAAACATTTTCTCCCGATAAAGTTTGAGGATTGTCTAATACTTCAATCTCTCTTCCTTGACGATAAATTTCAACTTTTCTATTTTTCCGATCAATTAACCAGCCTAATTTTGTACCATTTTCTAGATACTCTTGCATTTTTTCTTGTAACGGTTTTAAACTGTCGCTAGGAGAACGTAATTCAATCACAAAGTCGGGACACAAAGGAAGAAACTTTTGACGTTGTTGGGAAGTTAAATTTTCCCACTTTTCTAAGGATATCCAAGACGCATCAGGAGAACGAGTTGCACTATTCGGTAGTATAAATCCAGTAGATGAATCAAAGCTAATTCCAAGTCTATTATTACGACTCCATCCTTGAAGTTGATAAGTTATCTCACTATTTCGATTACCTGTTTCTCCCCCTGTTGGTGGCATAATAATTAAGTCCCCTTTAGCATTTCTTTCAAATCGTAAATTCTGATTATTTTGACAGATATGATAAAACTGTTCATGGGTTAGGTTGAGAAAATCAAGGTTAACTTGCACGGTATTAGTTATCATAAGTTGTTGCCTCATTTTTAGATATAAATAGATAATGGAGATTAAGAAACCTTTTCCCCTGTTTGTACCCGCCATAAATTGTGATAAATTCCTGCTTGATTCACTAATTCCTCATGAGTTCCTTGTTCAACAATTTTACCTGCTTCTAACACATAAATCCAGTCAGCATGACGAATCGTTGACAACCGATGAGCAATCATAATTGTTGTACGATCTTGGGTAATAGTTTCTAATGAACGGGAAATGGCTGCTTCTGTTTCATTATCCACTGCGGAGGTAGCTTCATCTAAGACTAAGATGGGTGGATTCTTTAATAAAGCACGAGCAATTGATAAGCGTTGTCTTTGTCCCCCTGATAATTTTTGTCCTCTTTCTCCTACAATGGTATCATAGCCATTGGGCAATTTTTCGATAAAGTTATGCGCTTCTGCTAATTTAGCTGCGGTGATAATTTCATGAAAACTAATATCAGATGTGCCATAGGAAATATTATCTTGAACTGTACCATGAAAGAGATAAACATCTTGACTCACTAAGCCAATATTTTGTCGTAACTCTGCTAAATTAATATCTTTTAAATCAATTCCATCTAAGGTTATTTTCCCTGATTGAATTTCATAAAAGCGTAATAAGAGTTTAATTAATGTACTTTTTCCTGAACCAGTTGAACCGACAATGGCAATAGTTTTTCCTGATGGAATCGTTAAAGAAAGATTAGTTAAAATAGCAGGGCTATTTTGATAAGCAAAAGTTACATGATCAAAGATAATATCTCCTTGTACTTGCTGATGGGTTAACCCTAAATTACCTGAATGGATAGTAATAGGAGTATCTAATAAGTTAAAGACTCGATTTGTGGAGGCCATTGCACGTTGATATAAATCTAAGGTTTGTCCTAAACGAGTTAGTGGCCAAAGTAACCGTTGGGTTAAAAAGACTAAAACACTATAGGTTCCTACTGCTAATTTTCCTTCTATCACTTCCATCCCGCCATAGAGTAAGATAGCCGTAAACCCTGCTAAAATAACTAAACGAATTAGAGGAATAAAAGCTGCACTCACTTTAATTGCTTGACGATTACTTTGGCGATAAGCTTCACTTTTATGGCGAATTCTTTCGATTTCATAAGCTTCTGTGGTAAAACTTTTAATCGTTGTAATTCCCCCTAGGTTATTACTTAATTGGCTATTTAACTCACTTACCTTTGCCCTAACTTTACCGTACAAGGGAGCTAAATAAGTTTGAAATTTGAATGAACCCCATAAAATAAAAGGAATGGGTAATATGGCCATCCATGCAGTCGTTGGGGTTATAACAAAGAAAACTCCCCCGATAATAATAACAGTCGTTAAAACTTGTAAAATTTCATTTGCTCCCACATCTAAAAACCGTTCTAATTGATTAATATCATCGTTTAAAATAGCTAATAATTCCCCACTACTTCTTTCTTCAAAATAGGCAAGTTCTAGGTTTTGTAAATGTTCGTAAGCATCTAATCTTAAATCATGTTGCAAACTTTGGGCTAAATTTCGCCATAGCTGCTGGTATGCGTACTCAAAAATAGATTCTAAGCCCCATACAATCATTGACAAGAGGGTTAAAATTAATAATTGGTTAAAAACATCCTTAATCCCCAATTGAGCAATGAGAGAGTCTTGTTGTTTTACCACGACATCAACGGCTGCACCAATTAAAGCAGGAGGTGCAAGATCAAATAGTTTATTAAAAACTGAACAAGTAGCTGCTAAATAAATTTGTTGATGATGCTCTTTACCATAGGTTAATAGTCTTGTCAATTGGGAAGTTGGTGAAAATTTAGACATAATTGTGAAACATTAGAATTCATAACAAAGTTAAATATTTAGGAGCAACATAATCCACTAACCAAACATTATTATCACTACAATAAAATAAGATACCACACTCAGCCATTTGTTGAGAATCAACTTGAAAAATCACAGGTTTACCCCGACGAGATCCCACTTTACTCGCCGTTTCTTTATTCTCTGACAAGTGAACATGATGACGAGACATTTTTTGCAATCCTTCCGTCAGAATTGTCTTAACAACCTTTCTGTGCGTCCCATGATATAAAAAAGATGGAGGAATCACAGGATTTAATTCTAAATCAATCGCCACACTATGTCCTTGATTCGCTCGAATCTTTGCTTTCGTTTCATCAAAAGAAAACCGCTTTTTATTATTGGTTGCTACAACCCTCTCTAATTCTATTAACGTAATCGGAAACTGATGAGATTGTGATGCTTTCAACAGTTCAGCAACTGATACCCATCCACCAGATTGTAGCTGTAATCCTAACTTTTCAGGGGCATGACGTAAATGATAACTGAGAAATCGGCTAATTTTAGTTAATCGTTTTTCTTGCATTTAAAAATCATCCTTGATGAGTAACTACCTCTATTATTTTTACTCATCTTCCTAATAAAAAAGCCCCCAATAAACCAAAGCCAATAAATAACAAGAGAAAACCCACACTAAAGCCAATAATATTGCCTCCTTGGACTCCAACAATCATTAAGGCTAAACTTAAGGCTAAACAAATAACCATTGGTAGAAATAATTTTCGTCGGGAAGGAGGTCTATAATTAGGATCAGTAACCAATCTACCTGCAACATAGGTTGATGCTTTTTGTTTATCGACTGATACCATTGCAGCCCCAATCATTGTACCTAACAAAGCAATAACAATGGCAATAATAATAATAATCTGGATTCTCATGTTCTTTAATAGTTAATTTTTCATTGAATAGAGCAGGTTTTGTATCTTGGTAAGCAAAACCCACCCTAGGATTTACTGTTTTGGTTTTGACATCATTTTTTTCATGGTTGTTTTAAATTCTTCAATCTCTTCAGGTTTAGCTTGGGTTTGTTGAAAACTCTCCCGTTGCATTAGGGTTTTTAACCAAGTTTTTGTTTTAGGATAATCGCTCAATGATAAACCAATCATAGGCAAAATAGTTATCCCTGTTCCTGCTACAATATCGGCTAAGGTTAGTTGATCGCCAACAAGGTAACTATCGGTTTCTAATTGTTGTTCAAAAAATGCTAAAACAGCCGCAATTTTTTCTTTCGATTTTTCTAACACTGTTTGCTCAACTTCTGCCAATCCCATTGTTTGACGCACAAGAGGAGTGGTTTGGGGAATAAATTCATTAACCGTTACCATTTCTATCATTTTAACCTGTCCTAAGAGATAAGGCTCAGAGGGAACTAAAGAAGGGGTAGGATATTTGGCTTCAATATAATCTAGAATCGCTAAAGATTCAAATAAACTAACCTCTCCGTCAACTAAGACAGGGATATGATGAAAAGGGTTAAGTGCAAGAAATTCAGGGGTGAATTGATCCCCATTGAGTTTCAGGGGAATTAACTCAACCGCTAAGTTTTTTTCTAATAAAGTAACCCAAACACGGCGAGAATTAAAGGAAATAGGTAAATGATACAGTTTTAGCATAATGCTCCTTGAAAGTGAATTTAGCCATCAGATAATTGATAATCAATTTAGGTGTAAAACCTTCCCTTAAAAGAGAAGGCCATGATCTATTATCCAAACAAGTTATCAGTTGATTCTATCACCAGAATTTCTCTAAAGACCAACTTTCCAAACTCCTTTGAGATGGTTACCTAACTTATCACTGAAATGCTCATTATCATGATATAGCTTTTCCGTACTCAATAGATAACCCCATGCTTCCTTGACGGTTAGAAGTTTGATTTTGTCGGGATAACGTTGTAAGAGTAATTCTCTGACTTGGGGGTAATAATTAGTGTTCAGAGTAGGAAAAATATGGTGTTCAACATGATAAGAAAAGTTAAGATGTAACTTATCAAAAATAGCGGGAATTTCCAAAGAAACTGTATTTTCAAGGGGATCATTGACTTCCGTTAACGGACAAAGATAGTGGTTGGTATAGATATAGAAAATACATCCTGCATAGCCTAGCCAAATGGGTAAAAAATAGCAAAATAGTAAAGCAGGAAGAGTAAATCCAACAGCAGCCATATAAAGACCGTGAATACCGATGATAAAAGCTACTTCACCCATTATCTTTAATTTTTTTGCTTTTGACAATTCAAACTTAGCGGTTGCAAATGTCGGTTTGTAATCTTTGGTAGAAATTAACGCAGCACATAAATTTTTCAAAGTATGAATTCCCCATCCACTAGCCATACCAACTAAAAATAAGGGAGGATAGGTGCTGGGAGAAGGGGTTAACAGACCATGCACATAATTACTCAAGGTAACGTCTTCTGTTGTCAGATAACAACGATCTGGATCATCTTGAGCATTGGTTTTGTTATGATGTTCTTTATTATGTACTTCTAGCCAAAACGTCGGAGGAGTCCATAAAAAGGAGAGTGCAAACAAAGGAAGAAGATAGGCTCGAAAATCTTTCTTAGGCGAACAATTATGCAAAATTTCGTGGGAACTAAACAAAAGAGCAATGATTGAGTTACCCATAATAATGGCTACAGGAAGAAAGGTTAGATAAAGTAACCAACTTGAGCCTTGTAGGGAATGAGCAAAGAGAATACCCAGTAAAATGATGCTAAGGTGCAGTAATATTGTCCAAAATCGTTGGTAATTAGGATAGAAAGCTTCAGGAGGCAGTAGAGGTTTTAATTCTTTTGCATATTGACGTTGTGAGACTAATAATTTTTGGGACATTTTTGCTGAACTTTGAGTATAAAAACTCGTTCGAGTATAACTTTAATTCGTGGTGAAAGTCAAGAAAAATTATCGATTTATTCATATGAGAAACCTATAATATAACTGATAACTCATAGACTAGGTTAGACACAAGGATATTTTGTAGAAAAACCTCATAATTTTTATTAGTATTGTAACCCCAAAGACCATTTTTTTTCTAAAAGAAAAAAGAGAGACAGCAAGATTCGCTTTAATAAATTCTTTACCTTATCCTACTAGAGCTTTCAACTTTGTGGATCGCAAATTTTGTGAGAAATGCGGTTATATATGCTATGTATTAAAAAACAGCAAAGAACTCCAGAACAAGTGTAATGGCTATTAAACGCTCTTCCTCTGATGCTCAATTTCCTCGTCAACGGCCTCAACAACCCTCACCTTCCAAAACAGAAGAGATCCTTGTTCCTCAACCGTTAGCAGAAGATAATCACGAAACTCAAGAAGATAGTATTCGTCCACAAAGTTTAGAAGAATATATCGGTCAAAAAGACCTAAAAGTTGTCTTAAAAATTGCCATTGATGCAGCGAAAGCACGAGGAGATGCACTCGAACATTTACTCTTTTATGGGCCTCCGGGTTTGGGAAAAACGACCATGTCTCTTATTCTTGCCTCGGAAATGGGGGTAAATTGTCGCATCACAGCAGCACCTGCTTTAGAAAGACCGAGAGACATTACTGGCCTCTTAATTAGTCTAAAACCAAAGGATATTCTCTTTATTGATGAAATTCACCGTCTTAATCGCATGACAGAAGAACTACTCTATCCGGCGATGGAAGATTATCGTCTTGATATTACCGTTGGTAAAGGAAAATCTGCTAAAATTCGGAGTATTAACCTACCACCCTTCACTTTAATCGGTGCAACAACCAAAGTAGGTGCATTAACCTCTCCCTTACGCGATCGCTTTGGCTTAATTCAACGATTACGCTATTACGAAGTAGATGAACTACAATTGATTATTAAAAGAACAGCGACCATTCTACAAATTAAGGTTAACGAAACTGGTGCAATTGCGATCGCTCTACGGTCACGGGGAACACCTCGAATTGCCAATCGTCTTTTAAGACGGGTGAGAGATTATGCTCAAGTGAAAGGAATCGAGTTGATTACCGAAGATGTGGCGACAGAGGCGTTAAATATTTATAATGTAGATGAGAAAGGCTTAGATTGGACAGATAGACTAATTTTGGAAACAATGATTGCACAATTCCAAGGGGGGCCAGTGGGAATAGAAGCGATCGCAGCTTCTACAGGAGAGGATAGCAAAACCATTGAAGAAGTTTATGAACCTTATCTCTTGCAAATTGGCTATCTTAATCGTACCCCAAGGGGTAGAGTAGTAACGACCGCAGCTTATCGCCATTTGGGGTTATTTACCCCACAGGAGGAACAATTAACCCTCTTTGATGAACCGTAACCTTTAGGTTTTAGGTTCTAGGTTTGAAACTTTACTTATTATCTTATCCTTCATATCTCATACCTAACACCTGACACCTCATACCTGACACCTCATACCTAACACCTGACATCTGACACCTATTAACTATGCTTCACACCTCTCCCCTTCATCGTCTCATTTTAGATAACGGTATTACCCTCATTGTTAATGAAAATCCGACAACAGATTTAATTGCAGGGAAATTATTTCTCAAGAATGGGGGATCTCGTTGGGAAAGTCTAGATAAAGCAGGATTAAGCCATTTATTAGCCACTCTCCTTACCAAAGGAACAACCCATCAAACCGCCATTGAAATTGCGGAAATTGTAGAGTCAATGGGGGCAAGTTTGGGCGCAGATGTGACCAATGATTATTTTTATCTAAGTTTAAAGAGTATTTCGGCTGATTTTCCTAAATTACTGAACTTAGCCTCAGAAATTATGCGATCGCCCCTATTCCCCCCCAAAGAAATTAGTCTCGAAAAGGAATTAACTCAGCGTAATATTCGCTCCCAACTCGAACAACCCTTTAATGTGGCGTTTAGTCAACTAAGAACCGCTCTTTATCCCGATCATCCCTATGGATGCTCTGTTTTAGGAACTCAAGAGACAGTGGCTAACCTGACTCAAGAAGATTTATTCAATTATCATGGAACTCATTTTCGTCCCGATCATTTAGTTATTAGTCTCTCAGGGAGAATTACCGTAGATATAGCTCAGGAAATCGTTTCTTCTCTGTTTGATTCTTGGAAAGTACCCGACTCGCCTTTTCCCACCCTTCAACTCCCTGCTTTATCCCATCAACCCACTCAGCAGCAAACCACCCAAGATACGCAACAGTCTATTGTGATGTTGGGTTATCTGAGTGCCAGTGTCAAGGATGAAGATTACCCCGTTTTGAAGCTACTGAGTACCTATTTAGGAAATGGACTCTCTAGCCGTTTATTTGTCGAATTACGGGAGAAAAAAGGATTAGCCTATGATGTTTCTGCTTTTTATCCAACTCGCCTCGATTTAGCCCCATTTGTAATGTATATGGGAACAGCCCCTGAAAATACTCAGGTCGCCATTGAAGGATTACAAGCAGAAGCTGATCGTCTTGTTCAGGAAGAATTAAGCTCTATGGAGTTAAAATCAGCTAAAAATAAGCTACTTGGTCAATATGCTCTGGGAAAACAAACAAATGGAGAGATTGCTCAGTTAAACGGTTGGTATGAAACCCTCGAATTAGGCTTAGAATTTGACCAAATCTTTCAAGATGAGATCGCAGCGATTACTCCCCAACAAGTTCATGGGAAAGCAAGAAAGTACCTACAGTATCCCTATCTCTCCCTAGTTGGGCCAACGGTATAGAAGCGGTGTCGGGTTTCAGGTTTCGGGTGTCAGGTGTTGGGTTTCAGGTTTCAGGTGTCGGGTGTCAGGTGTTGGGTTTCAGGTTTCAGGTTTCAGGTGTCGGGTTTCAGGTTTTAGGGAAACCAGTAAACGTCCTTATTCCATCAACAGTTTCCAACTGTTAACGCTTAACGCTTAACTGTTAACGGTGGGAAGTCCTTGTAAATAGTGTAGAAATTCTAATAATTCCTCATCAGAGAGAAGTTGGCGCGATCGCTTACCATAAGTACGAATGAGATAATCTCGTCCTTCTTCTTGAGTCCAACGCAATCGTTTTAATTCGGCGTTACTTCGGGCAATAATCTCAGAAAAGTCCAATTCTTCTGCTTCTTCTGCAACAGTGGGGGATTCTTCGGGCATTTCAACCACAGGAGAAACGGGTTCAGGTTCAGGGGTTAACTCTAATTCCGGTTCTATATTAGTCTCTGGTTCAGGTTCAAGTTCAGGTATTAATTCTAATTCTGGTTTTATCTTAGTCTCTGGTTCGGGTTCAGGTTCAGGTATTAATTCTAATTCTGGTTCTGGGGTAGATGTAGTTATCTGTTCTACTGTCTTAGAAGTGGGTAAAGAAGGCTCAGGGGTAGATTCTTCAATGATAGGATTAATTTCTGCTTCCTGTTGAGAAGAAACAGGAGAATCAAGTTTTATCTCAGGGGTTGATACCCTTGATGCAGGAGAAGAAACAGGTTTAGGGGGTTCAGCCGTGAAATCAAGGGTGTCTAACGCCCGTTGACGGGCTTTATCCTCTGCTTCCTCAATTAACCTCGCCGCAGCTAACCCCGTTGCTAAGGTCATTCCTTCAACTTGAAGGGACACTCGAACAACATATTGACCACAATCAATGGTTAATAATTCACTGATTAAAGATCCTTGGGGATAACGTTGGCGAAATTGGCTGAACATAGAGCGATTAACCTAAATAGTTTCTGCGTACTAAATTGTAACGTAAAAACTCCTCCCTTGGATCAATGATTAAGGGTGTTTTATCGGTTCAGGGGGTAATACTTCAGGATTTAGAGCCGTACCCAAAGGGATACTTGTGGTATCTTGTGCCGTTTCTGCTTCAATTTCTGGCAATTTTAAGAGGACTCCTGCAAATAACCAGTAATAAACAGCTACAGGGTCAACAGCTAAGGGATAGTAATAAATGTTGCAGCTAACGAAGAAGATAAACAGGCAAAACGTCAGACTAATGAGGCGGAAACTGGGACTTTTTAACGATAAATAAGATCTAAACGTTTGAAACGTTACAGTGGCTACAACACCCATAAAAGCAATAACCCCGGCAATTCCAACCTCATAGAGAATTTTGGCATAAAAGGGTTCAATTAAGCGAATTCGTCCCAAACGACGGGCAACGCTGCTAGCACGTCCTAATCCATTCCCTAATAGGGTAAGGGAATTCGCTTTTACTAAGTCCCATTGCCATAATGCAAAGGATAAAGGCCCTCCTTTGTACTGCCAACGTTGAATAAACTTTTCGATTAAAAACTGTACTGACCCTATTTGAGTTACTGCAATGGCACTAATAACTGCAATAATCGCCAATTTTAACCATCGTTTGCCATGATTTCTTTCTGTGACGACCATTAAGACAACGAAGACAGTGGGAACAACGAGAAAGGCTGTCCATTGACCACAAATTAAGGCAGCCCCAAGGACAAAAAACATCCCGATCCAGCCGATAAAACGCCAAATCCGTGATGGATCGCTAAAACTAGCTGCATAAGTTATAAAACTACCTGATACGAGAAACCATGCCCATTGCCACGGTGAAACGAAAGTACCGGGTAAGCGTTGAAAATATTGGTTAGGCTGAAAGGTCGGATTATAGAGTAATGAGCCGCCAACAAAACAACGAGCTTGTAAAGTGGCTTTGGTATCAATAGGGTTGGGTAAGTTGACATTTCCGGGGCAAATTCCTGTGACCAAGAAGAAATATTGGATAAGTGCTAACCCACAAGCCGCCACCACTAAGAGGGTAAAAATACGATAAAACCATACTACATCTTGACGATTACGCATCAGATAGTAACCGCAAAGAATGAGGGGAATATAGCCGACAAAGATTTTTAAGCCAATTAATCCCATTAAAAAGGGTTGATCTTTGGCTGATAAGGGGTCTTGTAAAAGATTTACCCCAATTAAAGTTATAAAAGAGGTAACTGCAAGAAGAGTAACTGCGATCGCAATGGGTTTATGTTTCTGAATAAACTCGATTAAGAAACGGCGTTTAAGCACAATGGCTAATAAAGCGGGAAAATAAAAGACATCCTTCGCTAGATGCAAGATTCCATAGAGTGCATTGTTGTAGGTGACATATTCCCCTACATTTCTCACTACCCCCGGTACATAATAGGTTACCGTTCCAGCAAAGGGAAGGTAGATTAAAAATGCCCAGAGACTCTGACGGGGGTAGATAAAACTAAAAATACAACAAGCGAGTAAGAGAAGGCCTAGTATGGCAATTTTTGCACTAGCTACCAACATCAGGAGAGAGCCAAGGAAAACCACGCCAATAACCGAGCTAATAAGAATTATAAATTGTTTTTCTTGATTCATTGATTTTAAAGGAGTTCAGGAGGAGTAGGGGCGGGTTTATTCCGCTAATTTCGTAGAAAAGCCCAGAATTAAGTTAGAAACCCAACCTTAAAGGCGTTCAAAAGTTTGGGTGTTCAAAAATACAAAGACTTGTGAAAGATTGTAAAGCAAGCTACTCCCTTGTCAAGTTTCATTATTGTAGATTGGGTTGTGCTGTCGCTTATTCCAACCTATAGATAATCATCATTAGAGATACTTTAACAACAATTCTCCCATTTCCTGACAACCCACTAACGTCATTCCCTCAGACATAATATCCCCAGTACGATAGCCATTTTCTAACACCCTTTGTACCGCTTGTTCAAGCTTAGTCGCGGCTGCATCTTGATCCAGTGCATACCGCAACATCATTGCAGCACTTAACACCTGTGCTAAAGGGTTCGCCTTATCTTGTCCGGCAATATCCGGCGCAGAACCGTGAACAGGCTCAAAAACCCCCGGTTTATCTGCCCCTAGACTCGCAGACGGCAGCATTCCTATACTTCCCGTCAACATAGCTGCTGCATCCGAGAGAATATCCCCAAACAAATTCCCCGTAACGATCGTATCAAATTGTTTCGGCGCACGGACTAACTGCATTGCTGCATTATCCACATAGAGGTGAGAAAGTTCCACATCAGGGTAATTTTCCGCCATTAACATCACCCTATCACGCCATAATTGAGAAACATCTAAAACATTCGCCTTATCTACCGAGCATAACTTCCCTTGTCGTTTTTGCGCCGTTTCAAAGCCGACTTTAGCAATGCGATCAACCTCTGTTGTCGTGTAAGCCATCGTATTAACTCCCCGTTGTTCTCCCGTTTCCGTGGAAAAAACCCCTTTCGGTTGGCCAAAATACACCCCTCCCGTTAATTCTCGCACCACCATAATATCTACCCCTTCCACCACCTCTTTTTTAAGGGTAGAAGCATCAATTAACTGAGGAAAAATCGTCGCTGGCCGTAGATTAGCGAACAGATTTAAACCGGCTCTCAGTCCTAGTAATCCCGTCTCTGGTCGTTGTTGACGGGGTAAATTGTCCCATTTATACCCTCCAATCGCTGCTAACAGCACAGCATCACTCTTCTTACACATTTCGAGGGTTTCATCAGGTAAAGGGTTTCCCGTTGCATCGATGGCGACACCGCCAATTAAAGCCTCGGTAAAGTCAAACCGTAAATCGAAGCTTTGAGCCACAGATTCTAAGATTTTCACAGTAACGGCCATAATTTCGGGGCCAATGCCATCACCGGGTAACAAGGTAATACGATATTGCTGAGTCATGGAAAGATTTATTGGAGCAACTCCTAACTATAACATTGAGTTCGTCATCTTTAACCGTTATTTTTGTAGTGGGGAATGGGTATCTTAATCAGTAACCTTTCACCATTAAGGAGTCTTTTATGTCTTCAATTCGAGATTATCGTCAGGATATTGCCATTAGTGCTGCCGCTTCTGATGCTCGGAAAGCCACATCTCAAGCAGAAGATATGGCGAGTTTAATTAACCATTTAGAAAACAAAATTGATTTATTAAGCCTCAGATGTCAAGCAATGTGGGAAGTGCTTCGAGATAATACCCAACTATCAGATGAAGTAATTAAGGAAAAAATTACGGCTTTTTATGAAAAACACGGGGTAGTAAGGGGGAAAATTGCTAAAAAAGCAGAAAAATGTCCTAATTGCAACCGACCCATGGATAAACGCACCAAAAAATGTCTCTACTGTGGTCATAGCGTTGTCCTAAGTGATCCCTTGATCTCCTTGTAAGTAAAAGTCTGCTGAGACGCATTTAAACTGGGTATGATTAAATGATCAGTGGTAAGAGAAAGTGATGGTCATCATCCTCTCGGTGTGATAAGAAATACTGCTTACCCCTGCTATCAATGACACACTCAAGATAAGCGTCAGACTGAAGAATTGCCTAGTTCTAGTCCTATTAAGATCATGAGTGTAGCTTTTATGACTTTTTTTACCCGTTTATTTTTATATTGGAAAGGGCGATCGCAACGAACCCAAAGGGAGCAATCAGGATTTACTGTATTAGAATTAATGGTGAGTCTGATCATTATCTCTATCTTGGGAGTGATAGCTTACCCCATGACCATGAATCAAATTGGGAAAGCTAGAGTCGCTGAAGCACGAAACGGACTAGGGGCAATTAATCGCGCTCAACAGGTTTATTTGGTTGAACACAGTGAATTTGCTCAGTCCTTACAAGATTTATATGTAGAGTTTACCCTAGGCTCTTATGACGATGGAACATTTATTACTAAATACTATATTTACTCTGTAGATAAAACACCTACCTCTAACGAAGTCCATCACCAAGCGCTCCCCATTGAAGGCGGAAATTACAATACCAGACAAGTCGCCTCTGCTGTCTTCCATCTACCCCAATATTATGCAAGTGTTATCTGCGAAGCGACTCAGGCCGATGGAATACCCAATATTATTGACCAAGATACTTGCAATGATGGTCACTTTGTGAGGTAGGCATTGGAATCTTGAATAGTTAGGTATGATTAATAATTAATTAGCAAATTTGTCTAAGACTCGATGTTGTAGAGAAGGCATTTGTTGACGGACTTGTTGCAGACGAGTGGGAGAGATGTCTGCGATCGCAATACCGGGATCTTCACCTGCATCGGCTAATACCATTCCCCACGGATCAATAATCATCCCATGACCATGGGTGTAGCGTCTTTCGTAATGATTCCCTGTTTGAGCCGGAGCGATCACATAGCAGGTGTTTTCGATAGCTCTGGCTTGCAAAAGAACTTGCCAATGATCCTTACCTGTAAAAGCAGTGAAGGCGGCGGGAATAAACAGGATTTCTGCTCCATTTTGGGAAAGATAGCGATATAATTCCGGAAATCTCACATCATAACAAATAGATAAACCAATATTTCCTAGTGTTTCTGAAGAATAAATAGGCGGATAGGACTGACCCGCCATCACTGTGCTAGATTCTTGATAGTTATTGCCGTCAGGAACGTCCACATCAAATAAATGAACTTTTTGGTATTTAGCCACTTCTGCGCCCGTTGGATCGACCATTAAGGCAGTATTATAGGCTTTTTTGTTATCCCCCGCCACAGGAACCGGATACCCTCCCCCTAAGAGCGTAATTTGGAAGCGTTGCGCCATGGTTGTTAAAAATTTCTCGGCCTTGGTATCTATTTCAGAGGCGATCGCCACTTTATCACTTTCTTGTCCTAAGAAGGCAAAATTTTCAGGCAAGCCCACTAATTCTGCCCCTTTTCCCACAGCTAAACCAATTAATTCTTCAGCTTGCTTTAAATTTCTTTCTAAATCAGGCTGACTGGTCATCTGAATAGCGGCAGCGAGGTATGATTTGATCATGGGATTAATAGGAAAGAGAATCCAATGTTTCTTGACAAACAGCTTTTAGTATATCTTCTTTAGGCGACTTTTCAGATATCAAAATAGTAACGAACTGCACCAGAATCAGGATCATTACCAATATGTGCTAGGTCTTTCTTAACGGCTTTAACCAATAATTTTTCCGTCTCTTCTAATGAGAGTCCCAAGGAAATCATAGCTTGAGCAACGGATAAAGCATTCTTATTTTCCGACGCAGCTTGTAACAGTTGAATCATGGGATCTTGAGGCTGACTTTCTGTTTTTTGTTGTTCTAAAGTAACAGATAGATGGGGAGAAGATTGATTGACTAGGGTTAATAAAGCTTGGTTAGTTGACTTATCTAAGAAGTAACGATTGCGTTGTTTTACCATGCTGGGAATAAAGAAAACATCAAGAAATTGCCCTACATAGAATAAGCCAAACGTCAATAAATAAAACGTTCCACTAATCGGTTTCCCTGCATAAAAGCGATGAATTCCGCAGACAGGAACAAAGAATCCTAATGCCCATAAAGCATAAGCTGTTCCTTGATTGATTTCTGTCGGTTTAGCAGTCATTGTTTTGAGGATAAACTTTTTTCTATTATAGACGATTCATTTTGTGATTAAAGTAACGGATTTTTAGACAATTTTTGTGGAAATATTGAGAAGTTACTTACCCTCGCTTCCCCTATGGAAATTCTTGCTTCAGAAGTCTTAGGAACGTCCCGTTTTGACCAATGTGCTATCAGCATGGCTTTAGTTAATTTGTGCAATCAAGCTAGTGAATTAGGCCAAGAAATGCAGCAGCGATACAACGCATGGAAAGCCGAGTCAGATGAAGCCATTAATGATCCTTGGCAGGATCTACACCAATTTAGCATTTTTATTCCCCATCCTGACCAATCTTACGAAGGAATTACCCTTGATCAAGGGTTAACAATGGGCTATAACATTGAAGTGGAACCAGTGAAAGATGTTTCAAAAATCCCCTATAAAATTCCCGAAGGAGGGCATTTTGTCCTCATTTTTAAGCAAAAACGCTTTGATGCCCCCTTTGAAATCGCTGCGACGGGTATTTTTATCCGTCCTTTGGCTGCTTTTCTCTTAGATGTTGTCTTAGATCCCGATGAAGGAAAATATGAACAAATGATGATTCGCCACCCTATTGTTCGTGAATACCCTGAGAATTGGCAAGATAAACTGACTTTATTTCTCAATCATGAGTTAGTTTGGCAGGAATTGCCTAATGTCGTTGGTTATGTGGATCAAGCGACTAATATGGACTATCGTTCCCCGTCATGGCAAGAATTATCTTTAGCGTCTCAAGGGTTAGCGGGATTTTAATCGTTTAACCTAAGTATTGTTTCGCTGTTTTTGGTCGGTGTTATCATTCGGGTATCAAGCTTTAATGATCACCGATTAATCTAGTTTGTTAAAAAAATATGAAGAATGGCGAGTTGCTGACAAACAATCAAGGACAATAGCCCTAATGTGTTTATTGAATGTATTTATGCTTATTGTGCGTCAGTCTATGATGGTAGATAAAGAAGGCGTAACCCATGAAGAAAAGACTTATCATCGTATTTTGCAAGCTGCTTTAAAATTGTTTTCAGCCAAAGGATATGATGGTACGACGACTAAAGACCTAGCAAATGCTGCGGGAGTAGCGGAAGGAACGCTATTTCGCTATTTTCCTAATAAAAAGGCAATTCTGATTGAAGTTACCACATCAGGATGGGTGGAGATTTTAACGGACTTACTGACGGAATTAAGCGAAATGGGTAGCTATAAAGCTGTTGCTCAAGTAATGCGTCGTCGGATGTTCCGTATGAAAGAAAACAGTGATTTATTTCGAGTTTGTTTTATTGAAGCCCAATTTCACCCTGAGTTACAAGAGCGTATTCAATCAGAAGTTATTGCGAAAATGTCTGATGTTGCAGAGGCATTTTTTCAAACCGCGATGGATAGGGGAATTTATCGCCCTATAAACCCTAAAATCGTAGCACAGGTTTTTTTAGGAATGTTTGCGATCGCGGGTTTTTCTGAAAAGACGATTATTGACCCCGATGCTTCCCCTAAAGCGATTAAGGAAATGGCAGAAGGAATTGCGGATATCTTCTTAAATGGTGTTTTATTAAAAGAAGAGCCAGATTAACTTGAGTTTTGGGTAATAGGGATGAAAGTGTACACAAGAGGTATCAGGTTTCAGGTAATTCTATCCAGTTAATCTGTATTGGTTCTGAGAGCTTTTAGGGAAATAGTAAGAGTTTGTGTTCTATTTTTGAAAACCTGACACCTGAAACCCGATACCTCACACCTCACACCTTGTCACCCCCCATAACTGTCTTAACCAGAATTCACATTAATTACTGAAACATTCCATTAATAATATCTTGATAATGTTGAGTCACAACGGGACGTTTTACCTTTAAAGTTTGCGTCATCATGCCGTTTTCCATAGAAAAGGGTTCTAAAATTAACTCAAAGGTTTTAATCTGATCATCTGGTCGATAACCGGGGCGATTTTGGACTTCTCGCTTCACTTCTTTCTTAAACAATTCAATCACTGACTTATGATAAAAATCGCTTTTTTGCAGTTCTGTATGAGAATTCGCTGATTCAGGTAAAGTTAAGCTTAAATTGTTGCTATTGACCCATTTTTCCAAGGCTTCTACATTGGGAACAATTAATGCGCCTAATGCCTTTTTATCTTGCCCGACTAACATGATTTGGTCAATGTATGCACTGCGAACACAAGCATCTTCAATAGGTTGGGGTTCAATATTCTCTCCATTTGAGAGGACAATGGTATCTTTTGCCCGTCCTGTTAAAATAAGGTCATTTTGTTTGGTTAACCAACCTAAATCACCACTATCGAACCATCCCTCTTTATCAATTGCTTTAGCGGTTGCTTCCGGCTTTTTATAATAGCCTTGCATCACTTGAGGACCGCGAATTAACACCAGTCCCCGTTTTTCTGGGGGAAGGGTTTGTTTAGTATCCGGGTCAACAATTCGTATTTCTGTAGAAGGAATAGGACGGCCTGACGTGCCAATGAAATTACGCTTAACCGTTCGTGCATTTGTGACAGGAGAAGTCTCAGTGAGTCCATAGCCAACAACAAGGGGAACACCGATAATTTCATAAAAACTGTCCAAATGTCGGGCTAAAGAACCACCTCCACTCACCAAGGTATGAACTTGTCCCCCCGTTGCTTCACGAATTTTTCCATAGACTAATTTATCCCCTAATGCGTGTATGGGAGAGAGGAGTAATGCTTGCAATTTAGCCATTAAACGCTCACTACTCGACGCATTAATATGATCTAAGCTTAAATTACGGGCAATTCGTCGGGCAATGATATAACGTTCTGAAATCTCAAGGAAAAACTTGACTAATTTTTGTTTGCTTTCGGGTTGTTCTCTGAAGTTCTTTTGAACGCCTTCGTATAAAGATTCCCAGAGACGGGGAACTCCCACCATATGACGGGGTTTAAAGCGTTTTAAATCGTTTTTAAAGGTGCGAATACTGGTATAAATAAGGGTACAACCTTGGGAAAGTAAAAAATACTCTGCACTGCGTTCATAAGCGTGCCAAGAGGGAAGAATACTTAAAACAGGATCACTGGGTTGAGGTTTAATAATCGTATCAAGGGTGGTGACTTGATGGAGTAAGTTACCATGAGATAACATGGCCCCTTTGGGTTTTCCCGTTGTCCCAGAGGTATAAATTAGGGTTGCGAGGGTGTCTTTAGTCTGTTTAACAGGGGTTAAGGGTGCATTTGCCCCCAAATCCATTAATTGAGTAAAGTTTAAGCATTTAATTGATTGATTTTCGTCTGGGGTTTCATCGGAGAGTAAAATAATGCGTTCAAGAGAAATAGTAGCAAAATGGTCTTTCAGCTTCTTGTAAGTCTTATTATTTTCCACAATTAAGGTTGTACTATCGCTATCCGTGAGAATGTAGAGTAATTCTTCATCATCCGCTTGGGAAGATCGTACCGCATTGGCAGCCCCTGCGGTCATAATACCTTGGTCAGCAATTAACCAACGGGGACTATTATCAGAGAAGAGACAAACTTTATCGGAGGGTTTAACCCCTAACGCTTGCAGTCCAGCAGCAAATTGTTGGATTTTCTGCCATAATTCCCGATAGGTTAGTCTTACTTCAGGTTTACTATGGGGATCTTCCACTGCTAACAAATCAGCAAAGCGTTCAACGGTGGTTGGCCAGATTTCGGGTAATGCGTTAGCGGATGAGTAGTCAACAAGTTTAGTCATAATGTAAAGAGAATCTTAGGGGGTTTCCCTAGCATTATAGAGAATAATTTATCCTGTTTAGGGGAATGATAGGGCATTTTCAAAAATGTCACAATTCAGTGAGCAGTCGAACCTTGAAGAGTATAAGTAATACTGAAGATAACATCATGGGGAATTTTAAGCACATGATGAATTACAAAGGTTGCAAATTCTAATAAGATATAAATATTAAATAAACTAATCGATTATTCATCTCGTTCATCTATGACGGGTTTTTGAGCAGCGTGTCTTATAAAAAGAATTTGAACTTTGTCATCAAAAACTGTAAATAAAATTCGATAAGCATTGCGTCCTTTCCCATAAATTAATTGTCGAATTTCTTTTTCAAAAAACTCGTTTTCAAAAGCCAAAGAACAGCGCAAAGGCATGGTTTCTAAGGATAAAATAGCTTTATTTAATCCTTCTAACCATTTTCTGGCTTGGCGAGAAGAAGTGTTACTTAACCAAAAATAGGTATTCTCTATCGCTTTTTGGGCTTCGGGTTGTATAATAACTAGGTAGCGATCGCTCATTGGGAATTGTCTAGTTTATCAAAAAGTTCATTAAAATAATCTTGTGCAGGTTTTCCCTGATTTTGTTCCATTTGTTCTAAGCCTAACCTAATTCCTTTCAGGGTTTCTAGTAATTCAACTGCTTCTAAGAGTTTCTGATAAGATTCAGCATCTTGAACGACTAACTCTGCTTTACCATTAACGGTCAGAATTAAAGGCTCTTTTGTCTGTTTAATATGTTTCAAAAACTCGGCTGTGCTTCGCTTAAATTCAGTGAGAGAATGTATATCTCTTGATAGATTAATCATTATTCTTAATATTTAATTCGATGCTAATTTGATGTTAATGGAGTTATTCAAGTTTGTCAACTATCTGTAGGGTAGGGGTATTGGTTAGCGGTTCATTATAAGTGGGTGAAGAGTTAAGGAACTCTTCGGTATGAAACCTACCAAGATCCCTAACTCAGTTTTATTTTTGGATACCGTTACCAGCATCGCAGGAATAGACTAGACTCTTCGGTCACACGCTTGACAGATTCCCACCTGCCAACTCTGGCAATAAAGAGACTTCCCCACGGCACACATCACCCGAAAACCGATATTGTTGTTGCGGTCATCGCGAGTATTGTTGTTGCGGTTGGCGGAACGACAATTATAAGGATTGTTGCCCCATGAACCACCAGTCGGGTTCGTCTATCCCTTCTTCAGTCCCTCAACCTTATGAGGAAATTGAATATCTTTTTAATTATCAACGATGAATGATGAAAGTTCCTAGTTACAAAATAATACATGATTTTAAAAAAATATTGCGAGTCGCCAAAGGCGACTTTCTCCAAAGGATAGAGAATACAGGAAAAAGGGTAAGAGGGTAAGAGAAAAAAGGGTTACAGAGTCTTCCCCACGGCACACATCACCCGAAAACCGAAATTGCAGAGGCGGCCATCGCGAGAATTGAAGTTGCGGTAGGCGGAACGACAACCATAAGGATTGTTGCCCCATGAACCACAACGAACTACAAGACGGTTGCTTTGATTATCTTGATGACGTAAACGATTTAGCCATCGAACAAGTATATTAAGTTGAGAATTAGAGATAGAACTAATGTTCTTACCCCATACACTGCCATCATCGGGTGCGCCATGATAATTACTATGCCATTGATCAGCGCACCATTCCCACACATTGCCGTGCATATCATAGACTCCGAAGGCATTAGGGTGAAAGTTGCCAACGGGGGTGGTTTCCTTTCTATATTTGCCCTTGGGTTCTTCTGCATAAATCCCTGAACGGGTTTTCCCCTTATATTCCCAGTCTTCAGGACGATAATTAACGATGTCTGGGGTTATGGTTTCCCCAAAATGAAACGGCTGATGATAGTGGTTATTCCATTCTTCTAGGGTTAATTCGCTAGTTGGGCGCAAACCTTGCGCCCCTACAGTTTCATCATTTTTAATTTTTAATTTTGAATTTTGAATTGGAGCGGAGCGACAAGCGTATTCCCATTGCGCCTCACTAGGAAGCTGATAGGCTTTTCCTGTCAGTTTTGAGAGTCTTTGACAGAATTCTACGGCCTCATCCCAATTTACCTGTTCAACGGGGCGATTATCCCCTTTAAACTTAGAGGGATTCGGATCTAGGTCAATGTTAACCTTTAGGTTGGTTTGAGCAGCGATCGCTCGCCATTGTGCTTGGGTAATAGGATATTTACTGAGGTAAAAGGAGTCTAAGGTAACTTGATGTTGAGGACTTTCCCATTTGAACCATTCTGCGTCATATTTTTGACAGAGTCGTTCAATTTCTTCATCAGGTGTTCCCATCCAAAATGTACCACTGGGAATCAATACCATATCGAGTTCAATAGGAGAGATCCCCCCTAACCCCCCTTGAGAAGAGGGGGAATTGAGCGGTACACTGAAGTATTGACGGGTGAGGCGTTGTTTATCGATGATTTGCCCTTGTCGGTTGACTTTAACGGTTTCAAAGCTAAAAAGACTGGGAATATTGGTTTTAATGAGGCGTACACTTTTAGGTTGTAGGGAGGGGTTTTCATAATCCTCCATTATCCAACATTGAAGGTGAGGATGTTCGTTAGGAGGATAATTTTGGGCTTCTTGGGCATTGGGAAGGCGATAATAGAACGTATTATCAGAGGAAGTTTTTTCTTGTCCTGTCAGAGCAATTGCTTTCTGATTTAACCATGAACAGAAGTTTAGGGCATCATCTAGAGTAAGTTCTGTAATCGGATTGCGTCGCACTTCACTATAGTTTAATAAGGGTAACTCTAAGGAATCTTGTGTTGAGGATTTAACCCTTGGATGGTGAGGAGGTGAATCAGCTATTGCTTGAAAAGAAAGTAAAAAATGAGATTTAGCAGAAGAAGGGGAATAAATATCATCTAGAAATAGCTTATATTCAGCAACTGTAAGATAATTAAGGTCAATTTCTAGTTTTTCATCTATTTCCAGCAAGTTTGTTAATCTTCGAGAAAGTTTAACCTCAGCAGCCAGTTGGGCAATTTCAGGGTTATCTGAGTCTAAACCATCCTCAAGCAGCTTATTTAAGGCTTCATCTACGTTAGAATCCAGTATAAGCTTTTCTTGTTGACAATCGAGGGCAAGGGTTAGACTTTTAATAGTCGGATTGTCAATGGCGTGTTGAATAAGAGGAGTCGCATCGCTTTGAGCCGAATAAAGACGAATCGTTTCTGACCACCAAGAAATTTCAAAATTTTCTAGTAATAAATCAAATTTCTCTGGCTTTTCTTGCTTTAAGGTTTGAATTTGAGCAGCAGCAAGGTATTCTTGAAAGCTAAGATGGGCAAATTCATAGATACCGACTTCTCGTTCGACAATTAAACCACACACAAATTGAATCGTTTCAAAAAAATCTTGAGGACTGAGGGAATTTGGGGCAACTTTGCCTAATATATCCTCAATAATAGGAATGGCTCTAGGAATCTTAGGATTAATACTAGGATCTGAAGATAGGGTAAATTCACGACTCTTGGCTTCCATTAGGGATAAAGCCAATACTTGTAACACGGATTTATTTTGTTCAGCAGAGAGGGCATTTTCAATGGTTTGAAGAGATGAAGGGATACCTAAGCGTTTAGTGGTTTGTTTTTCTCTAGTTTTTTTAGCTGCTTGTCGTTTTCCTAAGAGAAGGTCACAAATTTGTTGATAGAGTTCCACCCGACGGCCAGGGAGTGCTTCACCATTGTAGTGAACGGTGGCAATCATAGTAATGAGTAGGGGATTTTTAGCCATATCTGCAATGGCACGATTCTTTTTAATCTTATCAATTAAATCTTTAGCTAAATCCTCCGCGTCTCTGAATACCGCAGGGGTTTTTCTTCCTTTCTCTTTAATTTTGTTTTGTGTATAAAGACGATGGATAAATTCGTCAGTCTGGGATGGACTAAAGGGTAAAACCGCTAAATCTGTACCAATTCGTTCAAAATTCTGCTTATCGTAGCCGTGGGGACGAGAGGTAACAATAAAATGGGTTTTACGATAGATTCTCATCTGTTCATTTACCCAAAGACTCACTTGTTCTCGTTCTGTGGCGTTGGCAACTTCATCTAAACCATCCAATAGGATTAAACAATTACCGATTCTTAATTGATCTTCGATCCAACCTTGGGGCAAACTCAGGGCAGGATCTGAAGGTAAGGTTTCGATGGACTGTTGAATCAGTTTAGGAAGGGTTAAGGGGTTATCTTGCAGGATTAAATGACGAATATCTCTGAGATAAAGTAGGATAGGAATAAATTGAGGCGCACCTACTCTTTTATAACTTTTATTGGCATAAGATAGAGCTAAATGCTTTAAAAGGGTCGTTTTTCCCGACCCCGGCGCACCAATAATGGCAATGCGACGATAATGACGAAATTCTTTATTAATGCTTTTCGCTAAAATATCCCAAATTTCTTGACTTTCAGGGACATCATGGGGTGAAAGAAGATGACCACTTATTTGCTCCGACGATTTAGGGATAATGCGGAGAGAGATAAAAATATCTTCAAGATTCAGCGCAGATGCACCTAAGCGAAACCCATCTACACTGACATCACAAAGGGTATCCACTAAGGATTCATAGTAATCTTGCTGAAATTTGGGGTTAAGTTGCCACCGTGCCTTCGTTAAAAAGGTTTTTCCGACTTTTACTAACCCCTTAACCATTTTATCCTCTGCACCTTCTAATTCCTTCTCAATCTCATCAAGGAGTTTATCTTTAAAACGGGTAAGGGAATTCCATGCGATCGCTAAAATAGGGATACTAAATGTCAGAGTAGCAGAGATTATGGCTGCTTGGGGCTGTCCTGCTTTAATAAACCCAATAATCGCCGTAATGCCAATCCCCATACCAGATAAAGGAGCATATTGCTTGATAATCTTAATAATGTGTTGAGAGGTTTTCTCTCGTTGAGGGAGGCGATTATTATCAGTCATAATCTTTGGATGTTGACAGTTAAGAAGTAGAGATTACAAAGTTCTTTGCTTATATATTATTATTGAACGTCATTAGCGATCGCAGGTTATTTTACTTTTTGGCGTTTTAAGTGGTTTATCTTATCGGTTAATGTTAATAACCCCAAACCTCAGACATATCATCAATACTTGGGTCATCATATCGCGCCAAAGTATCCAGCCATTCATCCATTTCATCTTTGATGGTTTCTTTAAGCAAGTTTAAGTTATCTTTAGTGACTAAGCCTTTTTCCTGCATAAAAGTATAAAACTTTTTGAGACTTGCAGCATGGGACTTAATACTCGATGCACTTGACCATGTTGCTTTTTTTATAAACCAATATCCGAAAAACAGACTGACACCATCTATCCCGTCTTTGGCTTCGATAATGTCTTCGTAGAGTAGGTATTCATTGATATAAAATTCTACATTAGACCAATGATTTTTAATAGTTTTAGGAGATAAACCAGAGGTTTTTAGCCAATCTTCAAATTCACTGAGTAATTTCTCATTGGCTTGTCTGATCTTCTCACAATCGGCTTCGTATTGTTCGTACTCATCCATAATCTTCATCGGTGATTGATTTGAACTTTCTCATTTTAGCATTCTTTTTTAACTAAGATCATAATTGCTTTCTTTATCCTGAATGAGATAACTACCAAAGGGGAGAAGGTAAGATTTCTTGATTTAACGATATGTTATACTTTTTGTAAATATTAATTAATCTCACAAAAGTCATGATATCTAATGATTCTGCCTTATGGAAAATTGTTGAAAATATGCCCGATTCTCTCAAAGTTGAGCTTTTACATTATGCTGAGTATTTAATGACTAAATCATCCCATTTATCCCACGAAGAAACGAGCAAAGGAAAACCGACAACACAAAAATTAGCAGGTTCAATGAAAGGAACTTTTATTTTACCCTTATCTGAAGATTTTGAGGAATATATTGGATAAAATATATTGTTACTATATACCTATCTGATTATAGTATTTAATTTGTAATTGAGGTAGGATTGTTGGGTTTCGTTCCTCAACCCAACCTACGACTATCAACCACTTTAACAGTTGGATATCGCTTTTCTGAGGTGTTATCTGCTTTTAGAAAAAACTGCTATACTTAAAGAACAAGGCTTAATAATCGTTATTTAATCTGTTCCTTGTTTGTACATTATGGCTAACCCTCCCTTAAAAATCAACCTAGATAAAGGTGCAACTAAAGTTGTCGAAGACATTGCAAAGGATTTAGGTATGGACGACATTGAAGTAATTCGTAATGGACTAAAACTGATGAGTCTTTATGCTGACTTAAAAAAACAAGGAGGACGGATTTTAATTCAAACCAAGCAAGATGAACCTGCTCAAGAGTTAAATATCTCTTAATCTTTTGTAGATTAGGTTTTCACGGATGTTGATTATGTCTAATCGTTCTTTAACAATTAATCTGGATGGTTAGATCCGATTTTGTCCACATCCTAAATTATTGCCAAATTACTACTAACAGGAATGAATAATGACTAATCCTGACTCCTCACCTTCATCTGAGTCTAACGAAACATCTGAAACTTCTCAATCTCCAGTCGTTAAATCTGTTGAACTTACAGATACATCTTTTAATCTTATAGATAATCCTACAGAAATATCAGATGATATTGACAGATTTACCTTAACGCCAAAACAACAAGAAACACGGTTTAATAATAGAGTAACTGCTTATCTAGGCTTAGGATTTGGGGTAATCTTAGCATTGGTTATTGTAGGTCATTTTAGGTCAGTTATTTACATCAATATTTGGTCAATTAAATCTCCCGAAGAAATAGACTTAGGAACATCTAATATTAACAATACAGCCAATACAATTTATTCTTTTTTAACCACATTAGTCACAGCAGCAACAGGCTATTACTTTACAACCTTTAATCGTTATAATAACTCTGATAATAACGAAAATAGCTAATCTAAATCATTCGTAAATCTTAAAACAATGTACCGTTTAATTGTTCTATTTCTTTTAATTCTAACCCTATTTTGCGGATTTTCTGCCCCTGCAACCGCCTTACTTCGTACCCAACATGAATCTCCCACTCAAATCTTATATCAATCTCGTCATAGTCTAAGAGACTCTCAAGGAGAAACTTGGCAAGTTGTACTCTTTAAACGGACTAAAAACAACCAAATAATATCCATTGAGTTAAGATTAGTAGGATTTCCCGATTTAGTCATATTTCGCCATCCTCAACCTTTAGTGATTGTCATGGCCGATCGCATTTTATCAGCCCCCGATCAATTTGCGAAAACATCTCCTGCACCCAACGTAGGACAATATGACTTTCAACCCATTTGGCCGCAACTATTGCGATCGCAGACACTGGAATTAGACTTACCCTTAGACACCTCAAATCCAAAAACCCTTAAGATTCCTTATCCTGTTATGCTTGAATGGCAGGATATTCTTTAGTTTTTAAAATATTATTTTATTTGCTCATTCAAGTCCCTAATAAGGGACAATTTTACTTTAAAAAAGATTTATTATGACTAATACAACGATAGAAGCCTTAAAAAAACAATATTCTCCTAAATTTGTCTCAGAAGAACAGATTTTTCGCAATATTCATCGAGGCGATCGCATTTTTATCGGGACAGCTTGTGGTGAACCCCAATATCTTGTCAAAGCATTGGTAAATTATGTGGAATCTCACCCAAAAGCCTTAATTGATACAGAAATCTTCCATGTTTGGACATTAGGGCTTGCCCCTTACACAGATGTTAAGTTTCAGCGCAATTTTCGCCATAATTCTTTCTTTATTGGCGATCATACCCGTGAAGCGATTAATGAGGGACTTGCAGATTATACGCCGATTTTCCTCTCTCAAGTGCCAAATTTATTAAAAAAAGGTTTAGTTCCCCTACAAGTTGCCTTAATCCAAACCTCTCTCCCCGATCACCATGGTTACATGAGTTTAGGGATTAGTTTAGATATTGTTAAAGCAGCCATTGAATCTGCATCTCTTGTCATAGCACAAATGAATGTCAATATGCCGAGAGTACATGGAGATGGTTTCATCCATCTTAACGAGGTGGACTACATTTTGCACCACGATGAACCCTTATTGAACTTTGCAAAGACGACAGATTGTAATATTGCACAGCGTATTGGTCAATATGTGGCAAGATTAGTGGAAGATGGGGACACGATTCAAGTGGGATATGGGACAGTTCCTAACGCAGTTTTGTCGAATTTAAAGGATAAAAAGCATTTAGGGGTGCATACAGAATTAATCTCTGATGGTATCGTTGAATTGCTCAAATTAGGGGTGATTGATAATAGTCGCAAAACCCTTAATCCTAGTAAAACCATTGGTACTTTTTGTATGGGAAGCGCAGAAACTTATGAATATTTAGATGATAATCCTGCAATTGAGTTTAAAACCGTTGATTACACCAACCATCCTCTAATTATTGCCCAACATGACAATATGGTAGCCATTAATAGTGCAATTGCTATTGATTTAACGGGACAAGGGACGGCTGAATCTATTGGTAAAGTGTTTTATAGTGGTATTGGTGGACAAGCGGACTTCATGCGAGGGGCAGTATTATCTCATCACGGCCGCACTATTTTAACCTTGGAATCTACGGCAGAAAATGGTAAAATTTCCCGTATTGTTCCCTTATTGCCTGAAGGATCAGGGGTTACTTTAAATCGAGGGGATATTCACTACGTTGTAACCGAATATGGCATTGCATACTTACAGGGAAAGAATATCAGAGAACGCGCCATGGCCTTAATTGCGATCGCCCATCCTCAGTTTAGACCATGGTTAATTGAACAGGCCAAAAAAGATAATTTAATTTACCCAGATCAAGAATTTATTGAAGGCCAAAAAGGAGAATATCCTGAAGCATTAGAGGTGTATCGTACCACTGCTACGGGTTTATCATTGTTAATTCGACCTGCAAAAATTAGCGATGAACCTTTATTAAAAGCCTTCTTTTATTCTCTCTCTGATGAAAGTTTATATCGTCGTTTTATGTCCGTTCGTAAAGATATTCCTCATCAACAGTTACAGAAGTTTTCGATTATTGATTTTACCCAAGAAATGGTGTTATTAGCTATTCTCCAAGAAGCGGAAAAGGAAACGATTTTAGGAGTCGGACAATATGGTATTGAAGAAGAAAGTCATACGGCAGAAATTGCTTTTGCAGTGGGGGATGATTATCAAAATCAAGGAATTGCGACAGAATTACTCTCTTATTTGACTTACTTAGGAAAAAAAGCAGGATTATTAGGGTTTACAGCAGAAGTGTTATTTGAAAATCGAGCAATGATTCATGTGTTTGAAAAGATGGGATTTGCCATACAAAAAAGAATGTCTGAAGGAGTTTATGAGTTAAAAATGAATTTTACAAAATAACGCCAGTAGATGGAACAGTTGTGTTTAAAAACGATCAGTCTTTCTTAATTTTAAGGTTAATGCTTCGATTCTGCCAAAATAAAAGCTAAAGGGACAAACGATCGCTCGCTTGTCCCTAGATTTTAACTATTACAAAAAAGGGCTTAGCTTTCCTGTTTATTAGTTTGAATGTACAGGATAAGTAAGAAAACAGTGGGTACGAGAACAAATAAAATAGTCGCCACAAACCCTAAATCATTAACTTGCATAGAATTGCAACCTCTCAGACGATTCGGCTTAGAACATCCTCTAGAATATCATTCTCGATCCCCCATTCCTCATTTAGATCAAGGTTTGGGTTTGACCGTTACTGAGCCATTTACTAAGGTTTGGCAAGCTAATCGATAATTATCGGGTTTTTTCTTGAGAACTCGGTTTTCAAAGTCTGTTCGGGGGGACAAATTTTCCATGCCCGTAATTACTTCAACAATGCAAGTACCACATTGACCGTAGCCCCCACAATTCATGAGCTTTCCCTTAAAAGTATAGAGATCTACTTGATTTTGTAAAGCTTTTTCCCTTAAATTTGCGCCGTTAGCGGCAACAACGTCTTTAATCGGTTCTTTTTCCTTATTAACAAAGGTGATTGTGGTCATCTGCCCTCCTAGACTTTATCGTTCCATAGTTACTATAACAATATTAAGAAATTATAAGAAATGATAAGAAATTTTGGGAAGAGGAAGTTTGGGAAGCAGGGGAAACAGGGGGAGAAATAAGAACTTTTCCGGCACTTCTAAACTCCTGTAACTCCTGAACTCCTATAACTCCTATTCCTTAAGGCTGTTCAAACAAACGATTGTCTGGTAGGCGACTGACGGCTCGTTGTAAGTCATTCAAAGATTGATTATAAGTAATAACGGCTTGTAGAAATTCACTACGGGCATCTGTTAAGTCCCGTTGAGAGTTAATTACATCTGTTTGTGTTCCGACACCCGCTTGGAAACGTAAACGAGCTAATCGAAGGGATTCTTCGGCCAAGACCACATTTTGACGGGCTGTGCCAATGTTTTCTTGGCTAGAAATCATAGTAAAGTAGGATTCTTCTACTTCAACACGAATTAATTCCCGTTGGTTAGCAAAATTAGTATCAGCAATGTCGATATTGCGATTTGCTTGTCGAGCTTCTGCCCAAGCCTGTCCCCCATCAAATAATCGCCAACTCAAGATACCTTGGAAACTGTAACCGTTCGCCACATGAACGGCATCATCAAAATCTTCATCAAACTGCCAGTTTGCAGCAAAAGCAAAGGTAGGACGAAGAGCAGATAGGGCAATTTCCCGATCTTGTTCGCTAATTTCACGGCTGATTAATTGCTGCTCTAATTCTGCCCGATTTTTATAGGCTTGAACAATTGTCTCTTCTAAAGAGAGGGGCCATCTTCCTGTTTCTTCAATTTCATCGGCGGCGGTTAATTCAATATGTTGCCCAACACCGAGAATGGCTGCTAATTGCCGTCTGGCAGTTCTTTGATCGGCGATCGCTGTTGTTAACGCCTGTTCTGCCCGTGCTAAATCTACCTCCGAACGTAAGGTATCAAAACGGGTTCCTAACCCTGCATTTTCTAGCAGTTGAGCATCCCGTAAACTTTGGGTGGTGTCTTCAATGGCTGCTTGAGCGATCGCAACCGAAGCATCGGCATTTTGCAAGTCATAGTACCTTGTGGTTACATCTGACCGTAATTCTTCAAAAATGCGTTCTACTTCTAATTCTTGCTGTTTAACTTCCCGTTCTGCCCGTCTAATCCGAGCTTCCCGTTCACCCCCGGTATAAACATTATAATTCAACTCAAAGCCTCCAACTACATTTGTACTTTCTTCTCCTAAATTGGGGAGGGTTGTTGGATCATCATCTCTTTCACGACTGATATTCTGCTGTTGTATCGCAATTGAGCGATCACGGCTAAATTGAGTCGAAAAATCCACTGTTGGGTACAAAAGGGAACGAGTCGCTCTTAATTGCGCCTGTCGTTCATCTAATTGAAATCGAGCGACTTGTAAATCTTTGTTATTTTCAAGGGCGATCACCAAAGCTTGATTCAGGGTAATGGACTGGGTGGTCGTAATATCTACTTCACTGGGGCGGGTTGGAAACTGTAGAGGATTTGCATTAGGATCAACCGCTTCGGGAATCGTTTTTCGTAATGACTCTTGGGAGACATCCGAGGGTTTAAAAGGCGCAACGGGTGAATCATCCACCTTTGGCAATGTTTCTGAGTTATTTTCAGAGATAGCTTCCCCATTATTCTGAGAAACATCCATTTGCTTGAGGTCTGCTACCTTGGGTTGGGGTTCTTCTAGTGTTGAGATTTCAGAGCTATTTGCTGTATTTTGAGTCATATCTTGAAGAGATTGGGCATTAACTTGCCATCCCCCCGTAAATAATAAGCTGACTCCTCCACTCACACCGATTAAATGACGCAAACTTAACATAGGGTTTTGCTGAAATCAATATCTTAGGTTTTAAGATTCTATCAAAATAACTGTCGAGTGACAGGAAACCCCTAGGAAAATTGCCAGAAAAAAGTGGGGTAAAACGTGAATCACGCCTACCCCAGATTAACCAACAGAAATATAGAAGCATTAATTAATTAAATAATGCACCTAAAGAAACAATTTGAGGAAGTTCAGCTTCTGCTGAAGGTTCTTCTTCTGTATCTAAGTCTGCTTTGTTGGGAATAATGAGGTCGGGTTCAATCTCATTGCTACGAACCGCATAGAGTTCTTTACTCAATTCTCGGGCTTGATCATAGCTTTCAATATCCCCTAGTTCAAAGTAATATTTAGCTGCTAAACGAACATCTTCTGCGGCTTTTTGTTTCTGACCCAAATCTGCCAATAAAATACCTCGATTGTGATAGGCTTGGGCGTGGGTGGGGTTCAATTTGATCGCTTCGGTGTAGTCTGCAACCGCTTCTTCTTTATCCCCTAGATTTTGATGGCTTAAACCACGACGATAAAAGACTTCTGCTTCATTGGGGTTCGCACGAATAGATTGGGTAAAGTTGTCGATTTGACGCAATTCTCCCACCACATCTTCCAATTTCTTCAGTTCTGCATCAACATTTTGTGCAAACTCGTTTAATTGCTGGTGATTTTGGCTTAATGTACCATGAGATTGATCTAAAGCCTGATGGGATTGACTTAAACTACTATGAGAGTCTTCTAAGCTACTATGAGCTTGATTCATTGCCTCTAAACGTTGGTTGAGAGCAGAAACATCATTTTGCTGGACTTCACTTTGTTTGTTGAGGTTTTCCTCTTGTTTTTGCAGACCATTCTCTAATTTTTTGCTTAAGTCCTGATCTAACTGTCTCATATCAACTGAAACATTATTTTGTAAGGTCTCAACTAATGCTTCAAGTTGCACGGTTGCGCTATTTTGTGCATTTTGCACTTGTTCAATCATTTTTCTCCGACTATACATACTTAAACCAATAGCCGCAGTGATTGGAAAAGCAGCAACGCCTACCTGTTGAGTCACAACAGAAGCAACTGAGCCACCTAATGCAACCACAATCGAAGCAATATCTAGGATTTGGGGCATATTATCCCCGGCTTGTCCTTGATTTTCCGTAGTTTCAACTTGATTTTCCATGTTTTGTTGTTCTGTGGTCATAATCTTCAACCGCCTTTTTTAATAAAACTAGAATGATTGATTAACTATTCACCGAGTAAGACTTCTGCTTGATGGGTGATAATGGTACAGTCAGATTTGGGCGTAGAAGAGCAAAGCAGCACATATCCAGCATCTAATTCTTCAGGCTTCAAGAATTCAATGGATTTCTCCGATAGCTCTACTTCTCCTTTGGTTACTTGTCCTAAGCAATCAAAACAAGTACCAGCACGACAGGAATAGGGAAGGTTCATCCCGTCTTCTTCAGCTATATCGAGGATAAACTCGTCTTCAGCGACGGCTATCGTTTGATTGATGCCTTTTTCTTCATTAATCAGTGTGACTGCAAATGTTCCGTTATTACTCATGGTGTGAAGATACTCCCTTAGTGGTTGATAGTGAATAGTAAAGATTTAAGCTTTCAGTTGGAGCGAGGAAATTAGCCTAAGATAGCTTGATCAAGCTGTAAAGCAGGAACAATACACTTGGTTTCTTCTGGGGTGAGATATTGACCAATAATCTCAGCGAGGAGGCCAAAGGTTTCATGGGTGATTTTTTGTACTTTTTGCGCTTTGGTAATGGTTTGATGCCAAATTAATGTACCTTCCCGTAGGCGATCGAGATCGTTAATTAACATGGCCGCAGTAGTACAATACATCAGCATCCGCATATCCCGTTCCCAGATGCCTGTCATATCGTAGTTCCCCCGTTGAAAAAGGATTTGTTGGGGATTTAAGCCACGAACTCGCATTGTGAGATGATGAAGCCATGTTTCCTCAGAATCTCGAATTTTTTCATAAGCACTAATCCGAGTTTCGGCAGACTCTAAATAGTCTTCGAGGAATTGTAATTCAGCATCGGTGGCATAACGGCCATCAGTATCAATGCTTAGTTGGGTTAGTTGGTATAACATCGCAATTGTTTCCTTACATTTCAAGAGATTTAACGGTTTTAGAAGCCAAAATCAGTCGTAAACAACAATTAACTGGTAACTGATTACTTACTGTTAACTGGTAACTGTTCACTGAAAAACTGTTAAGCGTCACTGGTACGGGAGAGATATTCGGTTACCTCAACCTGTGTATCATTGAGTTGAGTAATCATGGTACGGGTAATTAATTTTCCTTTTTCGACAAGGGTTTTACCCGTAATGGGGTGCAAAATATTCTGTTCAGCCCGACGACCAATTAAAGACTCAATATCGTCAACTTCGTCGAGATACATCCCTGAAGGCACTTCTAGTGCTACCCCCGGTCCCAACACCCTCGCTTGACAGGCTAAACGGGAAAATTTACTGGCTGTGGTAATCACTTCAATAGTGCGTTTTTCCCGACGGTTAAGGGGGGATAAGCTTTCCATTCCCTCTGTGACAAAGACATGACAGGTTGCACACATTCCCCGCCCACCACATTCTTTGAGGACGTGTAGTTCCCCTTTTAATAGGGCAGATAGTAAGTTATCGTTGGTTTGAATGGAAACTTCCACATCTAAGGGATCAAGTTTGACGTTTTTAGCCACGTTGACAAGCTCCTGCAGGTTCTTAATTAGGTTGACGATGAGACAATATTGATTAGGGAAAGATAGTGCTATGCAGAGTCATTAACCTGTTTGCTTATGGTCAAAACCAGTAAGATAAAGGTTATTCTCATTGCACAAGTGCCTTTTAGACTTTGACTTCCCCATAGCGGCACTAGGCTTCTTCAGAAACCAGATTACGACACAGTAACTCCATAATGGTTGCGTGGTCGTGGCCTTCTTCTAACCATGCTTCAATGGTGTTGAGACGGTCTTCTAAACCCAGAACAAAAATGTTACTTTCTCCCCCCAATGATTCACAGGTAGTTTGCACACAGCGTAAATCTTGTTGTGTTAGTTGGCCAAAGAATGCACTAAGGATTCCTGCTTCGATATCACAAGAACGACGCTCATTTTGGGGCGCAGCTTCAGCAAAGGGAGAATTTTCTACTTTAACCACTAAAAAGCCCTGCTGATAGTATTTCAGATCAATGTCACAAACGCCCCAACCGTGGGTTTTCCAGCACTGTTTAAAGCATTCGAGAAACTCGATCATCTCCATTTGTGCCATCGGTTTTTCATAGTAATCGCTAATTTCTTCAACGAACCGACGATAAAAGCCTTTTCCCCACCATTTCCCACAGGCGTAGAGGGCTACACTCGATCCTTCTGCCCCTAATTCATGGTCTAAACCTGCATATAGCCCTTGGATTAAAACTTCGGGTAAAGCTAATAATCTTGCCCCCCCTCGGTTTTCTAATAGGCCTAATTCCACGTCCCCTTGTACATAAATATCGGGAGAAAAGTAATTTCCTTGTATGGGTTGATCTTTAACAAGTTCAGCAATGTCAATCATGAGTATATTCCTCTTAGAGTAGGGCTTCAGCTTCTTGGGCAAGATCTGCGTTCAAGAGAACGGTTTCTGCTTGGCTGAGGAAAGGGTTAATTAAAGCTAATTGGCTATCAGTGAGGACTTCTGCCAAATTTTCCTGTAACTTGCCATAGATTTTCCGTTCAATGGCTTGGGTTTGATGAACCGCAATGGGAGAAGAGAGCCATTCCAATAAGCGACGTTGTAAGAACTCAGGATTGTTTAACAACATGGCCATTGAACCATAGCGCATTACGGCAATCCAATGTTTAAGGAGAATTTCGAGATGTTTTTCGTCTTCAGTTGCAAAGGTTTTGACAATATAATCAGCAATCGGTTGAAAGAGTTCGATTTCTTGATCTCTGAGTAATTTATACAGAGCTAAACGCTCTTTCAAGGAAGCCAAATTGAGTTGGAAGGCTTGCATTTCCAAACCTCGTAAATAATGGTCTTCCGCCATTTGTGTCAGTGCTTCAAAGTTTTTGTGCATGGTGCTGTCCTACAATAAGTCTGATAAGTCAGTGATCGTCCAATCGTCGGAGGGTTCAGGAATCGCTTCAGCTAAAGAATTTTTCTTTTTAGGAGAAGCTGACTTAGCTGCTGGCATTAAACCCCCCCCCTGCCAAGGAATTCCTTTAAAAAAGCGATGGACGGGTAATTTCAGCGAAAGAACAGGGTCAAAAGAGGCTTGGGGTTGAGCAGCAGCAGTAACAACAGAAGAACGATGCCGAGAAAGGGTCATTCCTTGCCAATTCCCTCGACGAAGGAAGTCTTGCAGCGTTAAACTTACTAGGTCTTCTGTATTTAGAGATTCCTGCTCAATTTCTTCGTTAACGGCCATTGGAGGCAGTTTTGGAGGGTCTCCTTTCCAATTAAAGCCATTAAAAAAGTCTTGAACCCCCAGTCCAGCCCATTGTGTCGGGTTCATCATTCTAGATACGCTCCATCAGTGAGGCGTTTTTCAATGTCGCGAGCAGATGCGCCTTCATTTTGCCAGAAGGTAGCTGCATCGATGCGATCTTTTTTACCAACTAGGAATTTACAGTAGGTTTCTCCCATAGCATAACATTGAATTTCGATGCAACTGAGGTCTTTTTTGACCAAACCACTAAAGAATCCTGCCATTAAGCCTGCATAGATATGACAGACGGGTTTCCCCACATCTCCAAGGGTTCGAGCCACCGCAGAGTCAAAGATATTAACGAACATAAAACCGTTCTTTTGTTCACTCATATCTACTTCCCAGTTTCCCCAGCCTTGTGCGCTAAAGGGCCACCACCAGCCTTCTAATACATAGAGCAGATTATGTTTGCTCAAATCTGCCCCATAGCCATATTCTTTGGTAAACCAGTGATGGAAAAATTTGGCATCTCTGACACCCCATTCTTCGCCAATTTTGTACAGCACCATTGAGGCCGCACTACCCACTTCTTGCTCTAATCCTTCCATTAAACCGATAATGAAATCCTCGGTGGTTAGTGTATCTCTGGCTTCATTCCAATCGGTGATAATGCCTGTATCTGTTTGAAAATGGAAGAAATCATGGAGACGATAGTGAGCGTGTCGATAAGGATATTGTTTGCTAGCAGGGTATTCTCGCTTTTTGAGAATCGCTTTGGGTGACGCTTTTGTATTGATTGAGGTTGCAACCATGAATTTTATTCCCTCAAATAAATTGACGTTTTAGTTAAGTTAGATTTACAACTTGAAACCATTCTAGATAAATGGCTTTAGCTGACCATCTGTGGTTCTGAGTAAATCCCTAGCCAAATATTCTGATTTGTCAGTAATTGTACGGAAGTTGACAAGGATTTGATGTATCTGGTATATCCTTGATTATAGGAAACCGTGCAGAATAAAGGATTAACAGTTAATATTTATTTTCTTAAAGATACAAATCCACAAAAATCTTAAAGAATCTCAAGATTTGTCTTTCAGTCTCTTGAAAAGAAGGTTAGGCGTTCAGAAGAATTAATATTGGGTGCAAAGAAAATAGTCAATTGTAAGATTACTTATTGTTGTAGATAAGTTTTGCGATAATCTTGCTGTTCCATGATAGTCGCTTCCTCATAATTCCATCGCTTAGTAGGAGATAAGTCAGGTTCATTTTGTAAAGGAGATAGAGTCGTATCATCTCCTGTTATTTGTTTAATTACTTGAGCAATAACCTTACAGCAGCTTGGAGGATTTCTAACGACTTGTTCTTCGCTAAATCGAATAATAATCCAAAAAATTTCTAAGAAAAAATGATGTCGAATGGGTTCATCCTCTGAACCTAAGTAGTGAGTGAGTTCACGGGTTTTATGCTCATAGGGTTCATCAATTTCGATGTCAATATAAAGGTTAATGTCTTCATCAATATAAACAAAATCAAGCATATAATTAAATCGTTGCTCATTATTAGAAGCTTCAACTTTTAGGATAGTTTTGATACGAGACGGAAAATATTTATTTAGCACTGCTTCAAATCGTTGTTCAGCAGAACTCTTTTTTTGTTTAATTTCTACGGTTTGATAAGATTGGGCTTGATTGAGTGTATCAGATAAAACTGCCCTAAATTGTTCTATGTCTTGCTGCCATAAGTGTAGAGAGTCTTGATAAGCTTGTAAAGCAGTCGGATACGTTTGTTGGGCTTGTTCATAGCGAGCTAATTGTTGGGAATAAGACTCGAATTGATGTAAATAGGAATTTTGCAGATCCTCATATTGTCTTAAGCGTCGATTAAAAGAAGATTTTTCCCCTAATGTTTGTAAAAAGATAACTCCCAAGGAAGCCAATAAGAGAAAAATTCCTAGTCCACCCCCTACAGAGGGATTAAAAACACTAATGATTCCTCCCAAAGTAAGACTAATCGCAGTAGCCATAAGACTATAAATAATTAAACGTTGAATATTAATCGGTTGAGGGGCTAAAGGTAACGGATTCGGTTTACGGGGAAGAATAGGGTGACTCGGTTTGATCGGTTTAGAATGAGTAGGCGGCGTTACATCAGTCAGTAGGTTAGGAAGAAGAATTAAAGGATATTGAGACACATTAGAAATTATGAATTATGAATTATGAACTATGAACTATAAATTATAAATCATCAATTACCCATTATTAAAATTAAATCTGTTGGATTAACCCATCCTGATAAAATGGAAAAACTAGCTAAAATTTGTCAGCTTCTTAGCAACATCAAGCACAATGACCAAAATTAACGATAACTACTTAAAATTAAAAGCGGGGTACCTTTTCCCAGAAATTGCACGGAGAGTCAATACTTTTGCCGAAAATAACCCCGAAGCAGCCATCATTAAACTCGGAATTGGGGATGTCACCGAACCCTTGCCCCAAGCCTGTCGCACCGCTATGATCAAAGCAGTAGAAGATATGGGCGATCGCAGTACCTTCAAAGGCTATGGCCCCGAACAAGGCTATTCTTGGTTAAGAGAGAAAATAGCGACTCATGATTTCCAATCTCGCAATTGTGAGATAGATGCCTCGGAAATCTTTGTTTCTGATGGCTCTAAGTGCGATACAGGCAATATTCTCGATATTTTTGGTAAAGACAATACCATCGCTGTCACCGATCCCGTTTATCCTGTATATGTTGACACAAATGTTATGGCAGGAAATACAGGAGAAGCCAACGAACAGGGAGAATACGAAGGACTGGTTTATTTACCCATTACAGCAGAAAACGACTTTACCGCCCAAATTCCTACTCAGAAAGTGGATCTAATTTACCTGTGTTTCCCCAATAACCCCACAGGTGCAACAGCAACCAAGGCGCATTTGCAAGATTGGGTAAACTATGCTAAGGAAAATGGCTCAATTATTCTCTTTGACGCAGCTTATGAAGCCTTTATTACCGATTCTACCCTTCCCCACTCCATTTATGAAATTGAAGGAGCTAGAGATTGTGCCATTGAATTTCGATCATTTTCCAAAAATGCAGGATTTACGGGGACTCGTTGTGCATTGACGGTTGTTCCCAAGTGTTTACAAGCACAAGCTGCCGATGGCTCAAGCGTAGAACTGTGGAAGTTGTGGAATCGTCGTCAATCTACTAAATTTAATGGTGTTTCCTATGTTGTACAACGGGGAGCAGAAGCGGTATATTCCGAAGAAGGAAAGGGGCAAGTAGGGGCTTTAATCGCTTTTTACCTCGAAAATGCCAAAATAATCCGTGAAAAGCTAACAGAAGCGCAATTAACTATCTCTGGTGGCATAAATGCCCCCTATGTCTGGGTCAAAACACCTAACAATCTTTCCAGTTGGGACTTTTTTGATAAACTATTACACAATGCCCATGTCGTAGGAACACCCGGTTCTGGTTTTGGGGCGGCTGGCGAAGGTTATTTTCGGATTTCTGCCTTTAACAGTCGGGAAAATGTAGAAGAAGCCATGAAGCGAATTCAAGCGGCTTTTTAAAGGTGTTAGGTGTCAGGTTTTAGGTTTGCTGGTTCTAGGTTTTAGCGATTGAAACCTCATCCCTCACACCTCATCCCTCACACCTCATCCCTCATCCCTTACACCTCACATCTGAATTATGGCAAAACCTATCAAACAAATTCAGCAACAACTCGATCAATTAACCGAACAAACTCAACACTTTTCTCAAGAACTTTATCAACTTTATCAAGACTACTTAAAGCTACTGAGTCAAGCGACTCGTCAACAGCTTGTGCTGGCTGTTTATTATTTATGCACCCAAGTCCATCCTGAACATTTTCTTAACCTTTCTTACAATGAACAACAAAAGTTACAGGAAAAGGTTCGGGGTGAAATGACTTCTTTAGAAGAAGATTTATTATCTCTTTTAATCAGTTTAAATCTAACACAATCTCCTTTAGAAATCCTAGAAAGTATCTTACTTTCCTTACCAGAATCCGATAAAGAAGAACAATCCCTTTCTCTGTTAAATCTTTCACAACAAAGTCCTGATGCAGAAAAATCAACAGAAAAAGCAGAAGATAATCAAGCTTTTATTTGTCAACACCCTGAACAATTAATGCTATGGTGTAAGCATATTGAATCAGGAATTCGTCATAAACTAGGACAATTATCTAATCAAGTTAATCAACACCTTCAAAAAGCTAAAATTCTCCAAAATAGTTTGCCACCAAAACTCTTAGAAATGGCGATGCAAGCAGAAGAAAACGGGATGTCACCGGCCGGAAATTCCCCTAATATTCTGAACCTCATTGTTGAAGCCAAATCATCAGAAGAAGGTGAATCAGATAACGAAGCATCAGAAGGGAAAATCACCAAAATAACCACCATTTATCTGAGATTATCGGATATTGAATTTGCTACACCCACCTTAACCGTTGCTCGCAAACAATTACGTCAAAGCTTAGAAAAAGTGAGTAAACTGCGTCAACAGTTTCGTAAAGCACAACAAGAATATGCGATCGCACAAGCCGAGGCTGCATGGCGTGCTAGTTGGATTGATGATACGCCCTGATATCTTAGAATTTAACTTATCACACCACAGTCCTCCCCAAACGCTGTATGATGGGCAAATCTTTGATCTTTGAATCATTAAGAACTGTTAAGTATAATTAAGATAGATTTGCTATCTGAATCTTTTTTTGATATGACCACTTGTTTTTCAGCCTGCGAAACCCTAGAAATGGCTGTTCCCGAAGAGAAGATTGCCATTCAGCACTATCTTCGTCAACCGCAACGGTTGGTAACAGCGATCGCAGACCCTTCCTTGATGGAAACCCTATCTCCCCAGCAATTTCGCCTCAAAATGCGTCCTTTAAATTTTATGGACATTTATCATTTTCAGCCCACAGTCGTGTTACAGGTGTGGACAGAGGCTAATGGAACTGTGCATCTTCGCTCAGAATCCTGTGAAATACGAGGTATTGACTACATTAATAATCGGTTTAACCTAAAATTGTCGGGAAAACTCTTTCCTTATCAACGAAAGCAACAAACTTATCTCAAAGGAAGAGCAGACTTAAGGGTCAATGTAGAATTGCCCCCTCCCCTGTGGCTCACGCCTCAACCTTTACTAGAAATGACGGGAAATGGACTTTTAAAAGGAGTATTAAGCCGAATTAAGCAACGACTTCTCAATCAACTCCTAAAAGATTACCAAAAATGGGCAAGGCAACCGATAACCAATCAACCCATGAAGCAAGGAACTGAACTAGATTACGGATTTTAGGGCAATTAATACCTAGAAAACCGTACCCCCAACTGCAATAATTTGTTACAGTATTAGGGTTAAGCTTAGTCTTACCCTGTCAAACTCCTACGACTGCTGCAAACTTTATAACCCAGAACAACCCTATGCCCGGTGACTACTACGAAATCCTTGGTGTTGGCCGTGATGCCTCCAAAGAAGACATTAAACGTTCCTATCGTCGGTTAGCTCGACAATATCATCCCGATGTGAACAAAGAAACGGGAGCAGAGGATAAATTCAAAGAAATTAACCGCGCTTACGAAGTTTTATCTGAACCCGAAACGAGAGAACGCTATGACCGCTTTGGCGAAGCGGGTGTCAGTAGCGGCGCAGGTGGCTTTGACTACGAAAATATGGGTGGCTTTGCCGATATTTTTGAAACCATTTTCAGTGGGTTTGGCGGAATGGGGACTCCACCCGGCGGCAGACGACGCACAGGACCCGCAAGAGGGGATGATCTTCGCCTTGACCTTAAATTGAACTTCCGAGAAGCGGTTTTTGGCGGTGAAAAAGAAATTCGGATTCCTCACCTCGAAGTCTGTCAAGCCTGTAACGGAAGTGGTGCAAAACCCGGTACTGGGGCGAAAACTTGTCCTACTTGTGGAGGGGCTGGTCAAGTTCGCCGTTCCACTCGTACTCCCTTCGGTAGTTTTGCCCAAGTTTCAACTTGTCCCACCTGTAACGGGACGGGTCAGGTAATTGAAGAAAAGTGCGAAGTATGTAATGGTCAAGGGCGACGACAAGAAACCAAGAAATTAAAAATTACTATTCCCCCCGGTGTGGATAATGGGACAAGACTAAGGGTCTCTGGTGAAGGAGATGCAGGAACATTAGGTGGCCCGGCGGGTGATCTATACGTTTACCTATTTGTCGAAACCGATAAGGAATTTACCCGTGAGGGGATGGATATTCACTCCACCATCGAAATTAGCTATTTACAAGCTATTTTAGGCTGTCGTTTACAGGTAAATACGGTGGATGGCAAACAGGAATTAGAAGTACCATCAGGAACTCAGCCGAATACCATTTTAAAGTTAGAAAACCTAGGTGTTCCCAAATTAGGAAATGCTAGTATTCGAGGAGATCACCTCATTACTATTAAAATATCAATTCCTACTAAGCTAACAGGGGAAGAAAAAGATTTATTAGAGCAATTAGCCACGATTCGGGGAGAAGCTCACGGCAAAGGCGGCTTAGAAGGTTTCTTAGGAGGATTGTTCCATAAATGAGTAACCTAATAACGCCCTTGGATTTACGAGGAACACCCTGTCCCATTAACTTTGTCAAAACTAAGCTTAAACTCGAACAGTTACCCCCAGACTCTCTTTTAGAGGTGTGGCTAGATGAGGGCGAACCCATCGAACAAGTTCCTGATAGTTTGACAATGGCAGGATACACTGTTGAGAAGATTGAGGAGAAAACGGGCTATTTTAGTTTATCAGTTCGCTCTTGAGTAAGATATATGACGCTAATTTATGGGAATTTTCGCCAAGATTTAAACACCAGTGAGCAGTTTCTGGTGATTAGTTTTGCGCCTTCCTCTATTCCTCTACAACAAAGATGGCGAAATAATGGCTTATCGGCTGATTTTGTGGCAGATTATTTAGTCGCTTTTTTTCCAGTTGATGAAAATGATTCCCAGTCCCTAAATCGTCAAGCAAATTTGAAAGGGGCAGTCAGTTATATTGCCAATGAACTCCTAGAAAATGCGATGAAATATCATGAGGAAACCGTTAACTCGGCTATTACCTTTGGTATCCATTTGCTAGGACAAACCGTTATTTTATTTTCTACCAACTGTGTCGCTAAACTGAGCATTCCCTCGCTAACTTCTGCTATCGAAGAATTATTATCTTCTGATTTGGAGATATTATATATTGAAAAATTAGAAGCCTTAGCTGAGGAAAATAATATGAGTGAGTCAGGGATGGGCTTGCTAACCATTATACACGATTATGGAGCAGAAATTGGCTGGAAACTCGAAGAACTCAGTTCTAATTCTGAGTTAAGTCGCTTAACTACCATGGTACAAATTCAATTTTAAACCTAACTTAAAGGAGGAAAATTATGGAAATTAGCGATAAACAGTATCGTGTTTTTTACGAAGAAAAAACACTAACTGTTCATTTTGAAGGGTCACTTAGATTAGGTGGAATGACCGATTATGCCCCCATCGTAGAACTGCTTAATCAAGTGAAAGAACAACAGCCTGAAATGATTACTTTAAATTTAGAAAAACTAGATTTTCTAAATAGTTCGGGGATTAGTATGTTATCAAAATTTGTGATTAATATTCGTAAAACGGGCCATAGTCAAATGACGATTAAAGGCTCAAAGAGTATTCCTTGGCAGGGTAAATCTTTAAAAAATTTACAGCGATTAATGCCTAATTTAGTCCTTGAACTAACTTGATTTTATGCTAAACACGCTGGAATTAATCAACTTAATAAGCTTAAGTCAACAATTTATTGAATCGTTTCTGAATCCATCCTATGATATTGCTATTATCAGTTTTATCAATCAACCCTAATGCTTGTAATTCTTCTCGACGCTGTATTAATTCCTCAACTTTCCTATGATTTTTACAGAACTGATTTTAGAAAATTTTGGTCCTTATGCAGGTCGTCATGTTCTCAATTTACGACCCGAACAAGGAGATAGCTTACGTCCAATTATTTTAATTGGGGGAATGAATGGTGGTGGAAAAACAACCTTAATGGATGCAATTCGTCTAGCATTATATGGACAACGAGCGCAATGTTCAACCCGTAATAACCTAAGCTATAGTGACTTTTTAATTCAATCAATTAACCGTCATCAAACATTCCCTTCTGATGGAACTCGTGTTGAACTAGAATTTGAACATATTGTAGAAGGACAATGGAAGACGCTAAGAGTTGTTAGATACTGGAGACATCAACTCAAAGAAGGAAAAGACACCTTAGGAATTATCTATGAAAATGAGGTTAATGAGGGGTTAGCAGCGACATGGGATGAGTATATTGAAGCAATTTTACCGTTAGGAATTTCTAATTTATTTCTCTTTGATGGAGAACAAGTCAAAGAGCTAGCTGAACAAGATAGCCCGCCACCCCCTGTAATAGAGGCAATTCAATCTTTATTAGGACTAGAATTAGCTGAAAGATTATCTACTGATTTAGGTGTTTTATTGAGCCGAAAACGAAAAGCACTTGCCAGTCATCAAGATTTAGAAACTATTGAAACCCTTGAAGCTAAAATTGAGATATATCAGCAAGAAGCAGATAAGTATGGTCAAGAATTAAAAGCTCTACAAGATAAATTAGAACAAGCCCGAGAGATTTATCAGAATGCTTTAAATAAGTTTAAAATTGAAGGAGGAAAAATTGCAGCCGATAAAAGTCAATTAGAAACCCAGAAACAAACCCTAGAAGAAACAGAAAATAAGTATCGTCAAGAATTAGTTATTTTAGCGAACTCTAATCTTCCCCTTGCTTTAGTACAACCTCTTTTGCATAAAGCTTATCACCAAGGACAGTATGAAATACAGGTTGAGAAAGCACAAGCAGCCAAGGAAATTCTGCAACAGCGAGATCGCCAGTTGTTAGATTACCTTCCTCAAATTAAGCTAACTTCTGATCAAATTCAAGACATCTCTACATTCCTACAACAAGAAAATCAAAAAATATATCCTACCAATACACAACAAATGCTCTGGTTACAGATAGATGAAGAGCGATTGATACAACTGGATACCTTATTAGCCTATCAGTTGAAAGAACAAATCGAAGCTGCTAAAAAACAACTTGAATCTTTAACGAAATTAGAAGAAGAATTAGGAAAAGTTCAACGACAGTTAACTGTAGCGGCTGCACCTGAAGCCTATGATGCACTAGAAAAGAATTTAAAAATGGCACAAAAGACCATGAATCAATGTCAAATAACCTTAGAAAATGGACAAAAACGCTATCAAGAAGCCACAAACAATGTAGAGAAAACTAAAAAAATCTTAGAACAGTTTGGGGAAGAATCAATGATACAGTATAATAAAGAAAAACTAATCCAATCTATTCTAAAAGCCAAACAGACTATTGAGCTATTTAAAGAACGATTAACCCTTAAAAAATTAAACAAGCTAGAAAGTGAAGTCACCGAATGTTTTCGCTATTTACTGCATAAATCAGATTTAGTTCATCGGGTAGCTATCGACACTTATGACTTTCAAATTTCCCTTTATTCGCCTCAAGGAAAACCTGTTCCCAAACATCGCTTATCTGCGGGAGAGAAACAGTTATTAGCGATCGCTTTTTTATGGGGGTTAGCAAGGGTATCTGGCCGTCAATTACCCATCGCCATTGATACCCCTTTAGGCCGTTTAGATTCATCCCATAGACATCATTTGGTAGAACGTTATTTTCCGGCTGCATCCCATCAAGTTATTTTACTCTCAACCGATACAGAAATTACAGAAACAGAAGTGAAAAATTTGCGAGAACAAGAAGCGATCGCACGGGAATTTTTGCTAAAATATAATTCAGAAACTAGCCAAACTGTTGTTGGATCTGATCTGTACTTTTGGTAAGATTAAGTTAAGTCCTATGGAATCTCCTATTGAACGTGTTCGTCTTTCACAAACCGCTAAAGAACAGTTAATTAAACTGAAACGATATACCAAAATTGAACAGTGGAATATTCTCTGTCGTTGGGCTTTATGTTATTCATTAGCAGAAGCCACTCCTCCCTCTCCTATTCCTATTCCATCTGATAGTAATGTAGAAATGACTTGGCGTGTTTTTGGGGGAGAAATGGCTGATTACTTATTAATTGCTTTAAAACAACGTTGTTATGATGAGGGTTTAGCAATGGATAAAGAAACCCTTTCTCAGCAGCTTCGTTTACATCTCCATCGAGGAATTAGTTATTTGGCGGGACTCGCAGGAAATCAAGGAGAGGTTAATATTAAAAGCATTGAGGATTTAATTAACTTAATTCCTCAGTAAATTATTAATTAAAGGTTAAAGTAACTTAAATAGACAAATATCATGGAAGAATTATTAGAGTTAAAAGCCCTATTATTAAAAGGAGATATTAAGGGTTCGCTAGCTATTGTTGAAGACCTTGAAGACATGAGCAAAAATGGAATTATTAGCACCATTCGCAGTGATGCAGTTATTTTATTACTCCATTTAATTAAACAACAATCGGAAAATCGAACAACCCGTTCTTGGGAGGTTTCTATTCGCAATAGTGTCAGAGAAATTCAACGTAAAAATAAACGAAGAAAAGCAGGTGGGTCTTATCTCAGTGATGAAGAATTAAAAGAAACCTTACAAGAAGCTTATCTAAATGCCCTCGATGCAGCTTCATTAGAAGTAGAAGAAGGTTGCTATTCACCCGCAGAAATAGAAGTAAAAATCAATAAAGAGCAAATTCTTGACCATGGATTTCAATTAATCAAATCTAATTCTTCTTCAAGATAGGAACAACTAAGAACAGTTTAGGGTAAAATTAATTCATCTTCTAGAATAATCATAAAGTCAACAATGCTCTTTTTTCTCGATTTTCAAGTAGAATACGCAGCGACTATGACCCAAAAAGATTTGTTTTCTGTTTGGGTACAAGAAGCTGAAGCAGCCCTCAATGCCAAGAAAGCAGGAATTGTTGTCGATTTGTGGAAATGCGTTGGAGAAAGACGAGTTATTGCCATTTTGGACGTTGATTCTCCCGACACCCTCGATCAGATTACCTTTACCCTACCCATTATGAAAGAGATGGGACAACACGTTACCATTAAAGTCACTCCCTTGCGTCGTTACGAAGACTTTGCGGCCGATGTCAAAGGATGGTACGAGGAAAGCGAGTCAACTTAACAGCTTACTTAGCCAACCCGTGTTAGCTTATTTTAGGATGTATCTATGGCGTTATTGATCTTGATAGCGGATGATGATTTAGGAATTCGGATTGCTGTCAAGGACTATCTAGAATTAGTGGGATATTCAGTTATCACCGCCCAAAATGGGGAAGAAGCCCTATCTTTGTTAGATCGCTATCACCCCCACTTGCTTGTCTCAGATATTAAAATGCCCAAAAAAGACGGTTATTCTCTAGTACGTCATTTGCGTCAACAACCTGAATTTCGTCTCCTTCCTGTGGTTTTTCTTACCGAAAGAGATAGTACAGAGGAAAGAATTGAAGGCTATAAAGTGGGATGTGATGTTTATTTGCCCAAACCTTTTGAAATGGAAGAATTACAGGCTGTTGTGCGTAATTTATTAGAGCGATCGCAGATGATTCAGTCAGAATGGCGGTTTTCCGAACCCAAAAGCACATTATCTGAAAATAGCAAAACCCCTCCCGATCTCCCTACCTTAACAGAACGAGAAATCGAAGTATTAGAATGGTTAACTGGAGGATTGTCTAATAACGACATTGGTAATAAGCTACATCTTAGCCCTAGAACGGTTGAAAAGCACGTCAGTAGTTTGCTCAGAAAAACAGAAACCAACAATAGAGCAGAATTAGTCCGTTTTGCCCTAAAGAATCATTTAATTGAATAATTTTCCTTTATTTCGTCTAATAATCCTTGACAACTATCCAAAAGTAAGTCTATTACCCGATCAAACCCTTCTCCTCCTCCATAATAAGGGTCAGGAACTTCTCTTTCTCGGTGATGGGTTGCATAGTCACACATCATTTTGACTTTATCTTGGTACTGCTTATGGGAGTCAAGACGTAAAATATCTCGATAATTGTCCCGATCCATGGCTAAAATAAGGTCAAAAGACCCAAAATCTGAGAATTCAAATTGTCGGGCTGCGCCCGTTAATTTAATCCCTTGTTTAGCAGCCGCCGCTTGCATTCGGGCATCTGGCGGCGAACCAATATGGTAACTAGATGTTCCGGCCGAATCACAACTAATTTTGTCACTTAATCCTTCTTTTTCGATTAAATAACGCATAATATTTTCTGCCGATGGGGAACGACAGATATTTCCTAAGCAGACAAATAGTAATTTGTAGGTCATTTTTTAGGCGTTTAGAAGTTTAGGAGTTATAGAAGAGAAAGTCGTAAGTCTGTGTCTGGTTGGCAGCTTTTTTTCTTATTTTATCTTACCGACTTTGGCAAAAGAGAGCTAAGTCAGAGTGAGTGGGCTGCCCGCACTCCCCTATTGGGGGTCGATATCTGTTAGGTTAAAGTAATAACCCGCACTTATTTTCTAGACAAAACTATGGAAACCGCAACCCTTATTGGAATTGGTCTTTGTACCTTTCTTGTCGCTATTACAGGAGTCGCTGTCTATACAGCTTTTGGCCCCCCAGCCGCCCAACTCAGTGATCCCTTTGATGATCACGAAGATTAATCAATAAGGATACCCTTATCTTTTCTTAATGAAGGATAATTAAACAATGAGGGTTGATTTCTTCTCACCCTCTTGTTTTGGACATATCATAGGAAATAGTAATCGCTTTATCATTAACATAATAGCGACTTGCTGATTAGACGTTCCCTTGACTCATGGCTAGCCGAAATTTATGTCTCAACGTCGAATTATCATTGGAGATGTGCATGGTCATTATGGTGCTTTAATGACGCTACTAGAAGTGATCGCACCAACAGAAGACGATTATCTCTATTTTTTAGGAGACTTAATCGATCGT
>JBFRWB010000192.1:0-90053 GCA_051439375.1 Microcystaceae cyanobacterium | reverse complement strand
GGATCTTAGAAGCACCAGAGATTTTAGGGATTGATGAAATTTCTCATACGGGCATTTTAATTCGATTAATTATTAAAACTCAACCGTTAGAACAGTGGTCAGTCGCTCGTGAATTTCGGCTACGCTTAAAGGAAGCATTTGATGAACAGGGGATTGAGGTAGGAATTCCCCGACAAGTCGATATTCATGTTAATCAGTCTTTTTCAACCATCAATAATGGAGAATACGATCACTGATCTTGTAGGGTGTATTAACGAAGTGTAATGCACCTTTTTCTGTGGCATGATGAGTTTGGGGGAATGCGTTGAGGAGACATCTAGGGTGTTGACTTTGGGGGAAAAGTCACAGAAAATCATCTTGCAGAATGTTAAGTTAAAAAAACCGTGTCTAAAATCTTCTCCCAAAAAAAATTAATCAGATTATTGAAATTATGCTATTTTGGATTTCAATTCTCGATTAGGTAGTTTTCCAATATGTACTCCTTGTATCCATCTAATTTCTCTCGTCAGAAATTTCTGCGATCACTTTCTTGGCACTTACTTCTCTTTATCGTTGGCTTTGCTGCTTTTTCTTCGTTTCTCCGTGTCTTATTGCCTCCTCTAGAGGTTCCCGTTATTAGTTCAAAACTACGGGCTTTTGAGGCACAAAAGGACGAGATTGACGTGATTTTTTTCGGGAGTAGCCGAATTCATCGGCAAGTTGATATTAATACTTTTGAAGAATCACTACAAAAAAAAGGTCGTTCTTTGAGAGCTTTTAACTTTGGAATTGCGGGTGCAACACAAGCAGAAAGCTACTTTTATCTCAAAAAAATTCTGGCGATGAAACCGGCTGAACTAGACTATGTTTATGTGGAGCTTTATCCTTTAGAATGGGGGGTTGCACACGCCAATCAACGTTCGAGAAGAGCCATTGCTTGGCATGACTTTCCCCATACCTTTTGGATTTACCGTAGAATTTTAGGTTCTGATCAGTCGCCTCGACGCAAATATCAGCTGATCAGAGATAATACAGTCCCTTTTCTTTATTTTATGACCAATGCAGGTCGAGGTTATGACGCTTTAGGGATTGAGACAGCAACCGAGACTTCACATGATTTAGAAGTCCCCCTCAATGGAAATGGTTATATTTCTCTTGATGATGAAGTTCATGAGTCATATGAACATCGGGAAGCGGACTTTCGGATTCAAAAAGCTGGGGCATTTGACAAGCAAATGGAAGCTTGGCGACAGAACAAACTTTTAGAAGCCCAACAACCTGCCAAACCTTCTAATACAAATCCTCCCATCTCCAAAATTTCAGTTATTCAAGACTTAAATCGAACCATTGAGAAGGCAGGGGGAAAACCAATATATTTCATTACTTCTGTCAGCTATTCTGGGGAAAAACTAATCAGCTTACATGATCAAGGTTATGTTTCTGATTTATTGACTTTAAACGATCCTATAAAGTATTTTGATCTCTACCAAGCTGACGTTCGCTTTGATGCTGGTCATCTAAATGCCAAAGGCGCAGGAAAATTATCGAGATACCTTGCCGAGCAATCTTTACCCTTTTTAGAAGTCGATTAACTCCCTCATGCTATTTACAGAATTTCGTTTTTTCCCTTTCTTTTTGTCAGTTTTTCTCGCTTATTGGTTACTTCCTACTAATAAAAGCCGTAAAGGTTGGTTACTAATATGTAGCTACTGGTTTTATGCGGCTTGGGATTGGCGATTTTTGTCTTTAATTATACTTTCTACTGTCGTGGATTTTTGGGTCGGTAATCAACTGGTTAAAGCACACACTCCTCAAAAAGCAAGAAACCTACTACTCCTGAGTTTAGTAACTAATTTAGGATTACTAGGCTTCTTCAAGTATTTTAACTTTTTTGTTGATTCAGGTATCTCACTTTTTAACTCTTTAGGAATTCCCCTTAATCCGATTTCTTTACAAATTCTTTTGCCGGTTGGCATCAGCTTTTATACTTTTCAGACGTTAAGTTATTCGATTGATATCTATCGAGGAAAGCTTAAGCCCGTTAAATCTCTGCTTGACTTTGCCGTTTTTGTGAGCTTTTTTCCCCAATTAGTTGCTGGTCCAATTGTCAGAGCCGCCGACTTTTTACCTCAACTTAACGAGATGAGAATCTTCCGAGATGTTCGAGTGCGCTATTACCTAACTCTCTTTTTGATCGGTTTTATCAAAAAAGCGTGTATCTCTGATCGAATTGCTCAAGCCATTGACCCCTATTTTCTGACACCTGATGCTTATAATGCCTCAAGTGCTTGGATTGCCACAATTCTTTATGCCATTCAAATTTATTGCGACTTCTCAGGCTATACAGATATGGCGATCGCTTGTGCGGGATTGTTAGGATATGAACTTTGTTTAAATTTTGACTTTCCTTATCTATCTACTAATATTTCCCATTTTTGGCGACGTTGGCACATTAGCTTATCAACATGGTTAAAAGATTACTTATATATTCCTTTAGGGGGTAATCGAGGAGGAAGACTAGTCAATTATCGCAATTTAATGATCACAATGGTATTAGGTGGCTTATGGCATGGAGCCGGCTGGACATTCATTTTTTGGGGCATGATTCATGGTGGTGGCTTAATTGTGCATCGGGAATGGACAAGGCGAGTCCGTCCTCAACTTTTTGGTGTCATGGGTAGGGTGATCAGTACAGCTACCACTTTTTATTGGGTTTGCTTAGGTTGGATCTTTTTCCGCGCTAGCAATTTTGGTTCAGCCCTAACGATTCTTAAGTCCTATGTGCTTTTTGAGGGATCAGGACAGCTAGAATTAAGTCAAATGTGGTGGTTAACAATTGCTGGACTGGCTTTAATTCATTATAGCTTTTCTCGACGAAAACCGGAAAAAGAGATGGTGGAAAAATGGCCAAACTGGTTATTTTCAATGGGCTATGGAGTTGCTTTTGCTGTTGCTTATCTATTTATTGCACCTAGTTATTCTCCTTTTATTTATTTCCAATTTTAAGTATATAGGCTCTTATGGCAGCATCCTAGATATAGAGTGATTACTCATCAGTGATCACACAACCAACAATTTTACCCATTTTTTTTATTATGACAACGAGCAATGATTTTCCTTATTTTTTGATAATACAGTTACCTGAACCAATAGATAACAGAATGTATCGGGATCAATTAGCGACTTTTATTAGTCATTACAATGGTACACTGCTCGCCAACTGTTCAGCCCCTCAAGTAGAATGTCTCGAAAAAGGAACGCCATCAACCGCTATACTCATTGCTCAGTTTCCCCATCGTCTCTCGATACAAACCCTTTGGCAAGATGCTAACCTGCAAAAGTTACTTGAAAGTTTCAAAAATCACCCAAATTCCCTCATACTTGCTGTCTCTGGCCTTCCTTATATTGGTTTACCTCAACAGTTAGAAATTCCCACACTGGCTTCTGTCACTCCTCCTCTCGATAGAGGACCCAGAGCTTATATGTTAATTCAAGGTACGGGGACTGATTCGGTGCGCATGGGTCAATATCGAGACATTATTCTACCGATGCTCAAGGAACAGGGAGCTTATTACACCGTATTCGAGATTGAAGGAAATATTGAGTGTTTACATGGTCAGTGGACTCATAAGATTCTAGCAATTTCTCGTTGGCCAGATTATGAAGCGGGTCATGCTTTTTGGGATAGTGAGCTTTATCAAAAGACAGCTATACCTCTTCGCACGGGTGCGGGACATTTTCTGGTTCACTTTTTCCAAGGGTTAGCGGATTATAGTGCGACGCACAATTAAAAATTAAAAAGTAATCCCTGACTGGATTTTTTGGGTTAAGGCTTTGAGGCAGAAGGCAGGGGACAGGAGGCAGGTGTTAAGATACTTATGGTGTACCTCATGAGGCTGGAAACGCTATAATTGCGCTAAAACCAAATTAATCGATGTTTCCACCCCCTCGCAATGACCTATTCTCTATGCTTTTCATAATTTATAATTCATAATTTAGAATGCGTCGCTTCCTTCCCTTTATCCTTACCCTTTCCCTCATCGTCACACCACAAATAGGTTTGACGCAAACCGTTAACCAACTTTTTCAACAAGGAAATACCGCACAAGCAGCAGGAAACTATACCAAAGCAGAGCTTATTTTTAGGAGAGTGATTGAAATTGAGCCTAATGCTGCTGATGCTTACAACAATCTGGGAATTGCGCTATATTATCAAGGAAAATTAGAGGAAGCGACTATAAGTTTCCGTATAGCGATTCAACTTAACCCTAATTCTGCCACTGCTTACTACAATCTGGGAAATACGCTGAGAAAACAAGGAAAATTAGAGGAAGCGACCATAAGTTTCCGTATAGCGATTCAACTTAATCCCTATTACACTTATGCTTACCAGAATCTTGGAGATGCACTGTCCGCTCAAGGAAAATATGAAGAAGCGATCACAAATTATCAAATGGTCTTAAGCTTACCTAATCAACAAGGGACTAATCAACAAGGAATTCCTGTTTCTACTCATGTCCTTGCTTACCAGAATCTGGGAAATGCGCTATATTATCAAGGAAAATTAGAAGAAGCGATAGAAAGTTACCGTAAAGCCATTCAACTTAACCCTTACGATGCTAGTACTTATATCAATCTAGGACTTAAGGTGTATTTTCCAGAAGGAAGATTAGAGGAAGCGATCAAAAATGTTCGTATAGCAATTCAACTTAATCCTGATAACTCCTTTGCTTACACTGCGTTGGGAGTGGTGTTAGATGAACAAGGGAAATATGAAGAAGCAATAGAAAGTTACCGTCAAGCGATTCAACTTAACCCTGATGATGCTCATGCTCACGCTTATGTTGGTTTAGGAAATACGCTACTTTTTCATCAGGAAAAATTAGAGGAAGCCATTGAAAACTACAAAAAAGCTCTTGCAATTGATCCTAACTATACCATTGCACAAAATAACCTTAAAGAAGCAGAAAGACTCCTCGCACTAAAAACCGCACCTAATTCCCCCATTCCCATCGATGATCGCCAATATCTCCCCAGTATAAACGAAGAACCCCTTGTCCCCTATTTACGTTCCACTGCACACATTATAGTTTCAGAAAACGATAAGACTGGCGCAGGATGGGTGATGAAGCGAGAAGGTGACACTGTATGGATTGTAACCAATCGCCATGTATTAAGCGATATAGACAGTATAGAAGTCGAATTTTATAGCGAATTATCTCGCAAACAGCGTCCCCGTTATCCTGCTACCCTTGAGAAAATGACCTCTCAAAATGAGAGTTTGGATCTTGCGGTGATCAAAGTCACAGGAATTCCTGACGATATTAAACCCCTTACTCCCAAAGTAGGTAAAATTCGCCTTAATAGCATTGTTATCATTATCGGTCATCCTGTTACTGTCACTAACCCTTGGGTAGCAGTTAGAGGAACAGTTGCAGCTATCAGTTATGAGCCAGATAGCCCTGAAATTTCCCTTGATGCAACCGTCGCACAAGGAAACTCTGGGGGACCCGTTATCAACGAAAAAGGCGAAATTATCGCCATGATGGTAAGTCTTTATACTAGAAATGATGTAGCAGCAGATCCTAATGTTCCCACCCCTATTATTGCAGATACTCCTGCAACGGGTGGTGTAGGGTTAGCCTATCGTATTGATATTATTATGGAAAAACTAAAGGAATGGGGATATTAGAAGTCGGAAGTTTGAAGTCGGAAGTCGGAAGTAAATTTATAATTGAGAAAATCCTGAAAATCCTTAAATTCTGTAAATCCTGATTCAGACAATAATGCGTCGCTTCCTTCCCTTTATCCTTACCCTTAATAAATTTATTCTGCCAAGTTGTCAGGCGTTTTTTTCTAATTTCTTGTCCAATCGTTGAATCGAGATTCACTAGCCATATTTCGCCTCTTTGGGGATTAATCGTCATCTTCTTCTAATCCGTCTCCTTCTATTTCAGAAAATAAATTTAGTTCAGGATCATTATTAACTTCATCAGCAATTTCTTGAATCAGAGGATGTAATAGCTTGTGTCTTTCTGATAGGGGAAGTTTAGCAATTTCTTGTAAAGAAGGTAACAAGGTTTTAGGTTGCTCTGAATTAACAATATCTGTGTCTAACATTAAAAGCCCTCTTGGGAAAAACTCATGATAAATTATACAGTAAACCTGAGATTTATTAAAGGAAGTAGGGGAAGATAGAAAGAACTTACAACTTTGCTTAATTATCTGTTAATATATAAAAACCTTAGATAAAACTCTATACAACCTTTAACTTAACTCAAAAGGAATTGTTAGAGTGCTTAGAAAATGCCTAATCTGATTCTAGATACTTCTCCTATTCAATATCTTTATAAAAATGAAAAAACTTACACAACTTTTTATCCCCATTTTCTTAATAGCTTTAACCCTTTCTCTGCTTAATTACGCTTCCCTTAATGCACAAACCTGTCCGAAAGGAAACCCTTCTTCTGTTGCTTATCAACGTCGTGATGATAATCGCTGTGAGGGAACAAATCCTCGTCCGATTAGTACCACCTTTAGTTTAATTTCTTATTCTATTGGGCAACCCAAAGACTACCCTGAAATGCTTAATATTCGCATTCCTAAAACTTCCAATGATTCTCCTAATGTTATTATTCAATCTTATGTTAAAAACTATCGCTTAGATCAACTTAAACTTGATACTAATAATAGTAATACTTACTTTACCTTTGATCTCAAAACCAAACCCGTCTTAGAAAAAGCAAAAATTCCCCTTAAAAGTTTACTCGCTACTGCTACCCTTAACCGTAACTCTAGGGAAGTTTATTATCCCGTTATCTTAGGTAAACCCATCAATAGCTATAATATTGTTATTTTTAGTTCACAACAAAGATCCTTTCCCATTGTTGAATTGCGACGCAACGGACAAACTGTTTCCAGTAACCTAACCCCTAAAAGAATCCCCAAAGAAGGACAAATTAAATTTACGTGGGAATCTGGAAATGCCTCTCAAGGACGATATGAGTTATATTTAAAGGATAATAATGGGAGAGAGCGTTCCTTTTATCTCGAACATAATCCCAATTGGTTGTAAAAATTAGTAAAATCTTTGCTCAAATTACTATCTTATCCTTTAACATTAAGATTAATTATCTAAGGAAGGTAAAAAATAGACAGTTTAATTGTTTGCACTTGATTTAGATATTTAGCATCTCTTAGCAGATTGAAAACGAATTTATGAATCAAAATCCTCAGCATAATTCTGGCTCAAGATTATATCGCCATTTAGGGAAATGGGGAAAAAGTATAATTAAATCAATTTTAGGATTATTAAAATTAATCTTCTCTTTATTCTGGGATCTTATCAGTAAACTAAATAACCGAGATAGAATCACTGCTGTTATATTAATTATTCTCTGGGTAGGAGTTTTATTCAGTAACTTTATCTTAAAAGGGAGTTACATTTTTGAAGGAAATCTAATTGTTAAAGAAATGAGTTTTACTTACAACGGGAGTAGTGATAGACGCTTTTTAAATATCATTGATAACATCACAACCCTTGACATTCAAGGAATTCAACCACAACCCTTAATCTTAACAGGACAATTTACCAGTGATGATAACACTATAAATCAAAAACTCAATAATATTAAACAGCTTAAGCTAGACTTTAACCAACCTGATAGTCGTTTTATTCTTACCTCTGAACAACCTAATCTTTCTCTTTTATCATTAGATATTCAACCTCAGATTAGTATTAACCAGCTTACCCATAACTTTCCTAACCATCAACTTTCCTTTTGTTTAATCTCTTCTTCTCAATCTGCAAATACCTGTGGAGTAATAGACTATTATCAATCAGCAAAACCCCAAAAGATTGCTAATCTAACCTTAATCTTAACTCAACAACCTTTTACCTTAAGATTAGATCAAGTTAATCTTCCTCAATTAAACACAAACACTAATCAAGATCAAGAAATAGAATTACAATTTATTCCTGATGCAGAAAGTAGTGAAAAAATCTTAACCTTAAACGATGTTGCTAAGATTCAGATTACCACAACTCCTATCGATAATAAGAAAACTATAAATTGGTTTCGAGGCGATATTGATGTAAAGAATGTTAGCTTTCAAGAATTTGATACCATAGAAAAAGCAAGCGATGAGATTATTAACTCAACTATTTTAAAAGGAGAAGTCAGATTAGCCAATAAAAAACTAGAACTACAAGAAAAGCAATTTCTTATAGTCAATCAACCAAACCCCGGTATTAGAAAACTTCGTTCCCTACAAATTCATCCTAATTCCCCCCAAGGGTTACAGACTTTTATCTCTGGAGAAAGTCGAGGAATTGCAGTGGGTTTATACAAGCAATTTCCCGTCGAAACCTTAAAACCCAGTCTCCTATCCAAATATCTCTCCCAAGAAGCAGTTAACGCATTATTAGCCTTAATTGGCGCATTTACAGGAATTTTTCTCCCTCGTTTATTTTCTAGAGAAACCGATTAATGTTCCTATCCTGTTATAAAAGTAAAGTATAGTGATCCAGATTAATCGAAATCACTAAAAAGGATAAATTCTTATGACAAAAAAACTCACTCTTTATTATTAACTGATAAAAATGAACTTGAACGAATATGTAAATCTCTTTGAGGAAAAGGAATCTCGATACTATGTCGTCGCAGAGATGCTTCAAGGCGAAAATAAAGATCGCTTTTAACCAAAGGTTGCTTACTCGGATCTGCAATCCAAACCAATAGCACAAAATCCAGACTACTATCACCAAATCCTTTAAAGACGACTTTAGGAATAGGTGTTGTTAAAATCTGTGGATAATCCTTGGTAGCGTCTAATAAAGCAGTTTTAACATCGTTAATATCCGATTCATAAGCCACTCGAACAGGTAAATGAATTCGAGAAACAGGATTACGGTGACTCCAATTAATTACCTCATTCACTAAAAATCGAGAATTGGGTACGATAATGGAGACTTGATCAAGCGTCCTAACTTCCGTACTTCTTGCACCTATGTGTTCGACTGTTCCCATTAAATCTCCAATTTGAATAAAATCGCCTACTTGAACTGATCGCTCAAAAATTAACACAAAACCACTGGTAAAATTTTTAATAATATCTTGAAACCCGAAACCAATTCCCACCCCTAACGCACTGGCAATTAAGGTTAAAGAACTCAAATCTAAGCCCCAAACTTGCAAAATGACAATCGTTCCGATGGATAAAAAAATGTATTTAGAAACAATTGCGATCGCTTCTTGAATTCCTCTTTCAATATTACTAATTCGTAAGACTCTTATCTTTAAAAGATTAGTAACAGTATTCGCAAAGATAAATAAACCGAACAATAAACCCATCAGGATGAAAAAATCGAGAATAGAATAGGCCTTTGTCCCAACCGTAACTAAAGGTTCAATAAACGTTCTCACCAAACTAACCCGAATACGATAACTCCAATTGCGGGTTAAGGGAAATAAATTGGTCGCCCAAAACGCAAAGATTACCCATAATGCCAATTGTATAAGCCAAAGCAAAAAGCGAAGGGCAAATGTAAGTGTTTTTCGGGTTGAATCCTCTGAATTTTGCTCTAGTCTTAATAATCGGGGCAGTGTAACCAACAGACGCTTAAATAACCGACTGAACCCCCAATGAAGACCAATCGCTACAAATAAAACCAGTATGACACCCAAAGAGGCCCGCCAAAGAAAGCGAAAACTCCTTTCCTGTTGGGCTTGTAATATCCTCTGACGAATCAGTTGTGACCAAATTTCTGCTTGTTCGGTAACCGTATTGTCTTGCTGAATATCTCGTTTAGTAATAGTGAATAAATAGCGATCATTAACAATGATAGCAGGAAGCTGATTGCGTTCCTGAATAGCAATGCGGGGAAACTTTTGGGATTTAACCACTTGTTGCAGTTGAAAAGTAATCCAATCAGCCCGTTGTTGCGCAGAAAAGGCTTCTGCACTACTAATTTTAAAGAGTTGTCTTCCGTCTAACACCACATCAGCCGTTTCCGATTCCGAAGGTTGTGCGATCGCAGGTAAAAGGATGAACGTTAAAGTTAAGATAAACGCAAGTACAATTAAAATGCTTTTTTTGCTGATAAATTTGCCCATTGCCATTATCTGAGTAGAAGTAGTGATATGATATTGAGTAATAATGTTAAAGGATACAATTATCTTAACGCCTCTTTTTATTTCTTTTAAGTTATGACAGATTCTATTACCCCAGAAATTAGCGATCGCATTTGTCAACACATGAACGAAGATCACGCAGATGCAGTTCTTTTATACGCTCAAGTGTTTGGTAACGCAGAGAATGTAACTCAAGCACAAATGTTATCAATTGACTCGTTAGGAATGGACTTAAATGTTAAGTCTGGGACTAATGATCCTACCCTAAGAGTAACCTTTGATCATCCTCTAAAAGATGCAGAAGATGCTCATCATACCCTCATTACCATGGTTAAACAAGCCCGTCTTTCTCTTAAATAATCCTAAACAATCCTAACATTATTAGCCATGCAAAGAACTCGTTTAAATACCTTAGTTGATGATTCCTTGCGACAAGCAAACCAGTTTTTTTCTAATCCTTGGCGACGAATTTCTTTGATATTATTGAGCTTATTTTTTGGTATTTTTATTGGGGAAGCGGTTTCAACGACGGTTGGACAAGCAGCACAATGGGATGTGGTTGTTGCAGCGATTATCTTAATTTTTACTGAAGTTGTCAGTCGATGGGTATATCGTTTTCCCCCTCAAAAACGACCAAATGCTTTATGGATAGATGTCTTAAATGTCTTTAAAATTGGTATCGCTTATAGTCTCTATTTAGAAGCCTTTAAATTGGGATCTTAAACCTTTGAGAATGCAACGAATTTCTGATTTTATGAATACTTAACTCATGTCTAATCATCAAAGTATTGTGCGGGGTGCTTTTTTTATTGTTGCTTCCGAAGTTAGTTTTGCTGTGGGGTCTGCTATTATTAAGTCAGTTTCCACTTCATTACCTAATGAATCTATCGTCTTTTTTCGTAATTTATTTGGGTTAATGATTTTAACCCCTTCATTACTTAGAAGTGGAACTTCAATTTTACACACTGATCGCTTATCTTTACACCTTCTTCGTTCAGGAATTGGACTAGGGGCAATGTATGGTTTTTTCTATTCGTTAGCTCATCTTCCCTTAGCTGATTTAATGTTGATTAAATCTACCATTCCTTTAATCATTCCTTTTATTGCTTTTCTTTGGCTGGATGAAAATATTTCTTTAAGAACTATTGTAGCAGGTGGCATAGGATTTGTAGGGGTTATTCTTATTTTAAGGCCAGATGGTAGTCGGGACTGGGCGAGTTTAGTTGCTTTAGGAAGTAGCTTAATGGCTGCGTTCTCTTTTATTACGGTTCGTAAGCTTTCTTCAACTGAACCACCTTTGCGAATTGTCTCTTATTTTGCCATTTTAGGTCTGTTTGTTTCCGCTATTCCCCTAATTTGGACATGGCAAACCCCAACGATTACTCAATATTTGATGTTAATTGGGGTTGGGTTAGCAACAACAATTGGACAGGTTTCATTAACTCGTGGTTATCAAAATGCGCCTGCTTCCAGTGTGGGGATTTTTACTTATACTTCTGTTCCTTTTGGGGCATTTTTAGGCTGGTTATTTTGGAATGAGTTGTTAGACACAATCTCCTATTTTGGGGCAGTTTTAATTGTTTTAGCTGGCTCAATTATTTTAAGGAAAGCACCATCGGAAACTCATTGATTTTGGACAAGAGATTTACGAATTAAAGACGCTTCTTCTGAGTCTTCATTACGACGACTACCGAATAGATAGGTATAAACATAAGTAAATTCGCAGCCGAGAAAGAATATCTGAAACGTTAGATAAATCCATAGCATTAGCACCATTACACCTCCCAATACCCCATAGGCTTTAAACTGTTCCCCAATACTAACAATTCCACTGCCGACTAATCTTTGTAGCAACATAAAAAGACCCACTGTCATCATTGAGCCTATCCAAATATCACCCCATTTTACCTTAGTTGAGGGGAGAATTTTAAATAACGTCATCACAACGGTTGTTAAAAGTAAAAAAGTAATACCTGTTTGCAATCCTTTATAGAGAAGAATATTATCAACATCAAACCAAACAATTGCTTTTTCAAACTGTTTGACAACCTCTAAAATGATGCGGATAGCAATGTTAGATAATAAAGAAAGAAACAGTAGGGCAGACGTGCTAAGAACTAAAGCAAACGCAAATATTTTATCTAAAATAAAACTTAAAGCGATGTGAGCAACATGAGTTTGTTCCGATGCTGGATTATCTGCTTTCCAAATCTTATCAACTGACCGATCTAATGCACCAAAAATTCGACTAGCTGTAAAGAGTAAAATAATAAACCCAATAAGTCCCGCACCGACACTACTACTATTAAGATGGGTAAGAGTATTTCTAACAATTTCAAATGCTTCCCCCGGAAGTCCCTTTTGTGCAACGGTTAATACTTGTTGCACCGCTTTTGTTTCAGTTCCTAAAATAGATCCAACAATACTCAATACAATTAAAAGGGTAGGAAACAGAGAAAAAAGAGAATAGTAGGCTAGGGCTGCTCCCATTTCTGCACAATTATCCTGTTGCCATTTCATAATGGTTTGAATTACCAATTGGACAATTTTAGAAGGAAGAATTTTGCTTTGAATAAATTTAATCACGAGTTCAGGTTTTAGGTTTTAGGTTTCAGGTTTTAGGTTTCAGGTGTCGGGTTTCAGGTTTCAGAAGTTCAGAAATTGAGAGCCATTCAACTTCTATGTCCTACCATAATATAATAATCTTTGTTTATGAATGAAGGGTAAAAGCTTGGGGAAGTAAATCTGATAAAGAAAAAGATTGGTCAATTCCTACGATAATAATTTCCGCATTTGGGGCTAATTCAGCAATCCATTGACGACAAGCCCCACAGGGCATTAATTTACTGGGTTGAGCGTTGGTAGCTGCATCAATACAAGCAATGGCGATCGCTTGAAACTCCCGTTCTCCTGATGCGATCGCATCAGCAAAAGCAGCCCTTTCTGCACATAAAGTTAACCCATAACTAGCATTTTCTATATTTGTCCCTGTATAAATCTTATTTTGACCTAAAATTGCTGCTCCCACTCGAAACTTAGAATAGGGAGCGTAGGCGAGTTGAGCCACCTCTGTAGCCTTATGACATAATTGCGATCGCTTTTCAGAAGACAACATCATTTCAGTGAGCAGTAAGCAGTTAACAGTAAATTTGAAGACTCAACACCTGAAACCTGAAACCCGATACCCGACACCTAAAACCTGATACCCGACACCTGAAACCCGATCCCTAAGATACAATAAAAAACCATTAAATACATTTCTATGATGAATAACTTTTTACAGATTACTGGTTTAGCCTCATGGACGGATCGTTCCTTAGCCGCACTTTTTCTGACAGGAAGGGTTTTTTATTTTATGTTTACCCGTCCTTTGGATCAACGAAATGTCATTCAACAGATGATGAATGTGGGGCCGGCCTCATTGGTAATTGCTCTGATTACCGCCGCTGTTATTGGGATGATTTTCACTATCCAAGTCGCACGGGAATTTTTAGCCTTGGGTGCTGGAAGTGCGGTAGGAGGAATTTTAGCGATCGCTTTGAGTCGGGAACTAAGTCCGATTATGATGGCGGTTGTGGTTGCAGGACGAGTTGGCTCGGCGTTTGCTGCTGAAATTGGCACAATGCGAGTTACTGAACAAATTGATGCCCTATATTTACTAAAAACGAATCCCATAGAATACTTAGTTGTGCCACGGTTAATTGCTTGCTGCATCATGGTACCGGCTTTAAGTATTTTGGCATTATTTACAGGATTATTGGGGGGACTCATTATTGCTCAAGGGGTTTATTCTATTTCGCCAATTGTTTTTATTGACTCAGTTGAACAATTTATGAGTGTTTGGGATATTATTAGTGGTCCAATTAAGGGGGTTATTTTTGGGGGGTTAATTGCAATTATTGGTTGTAATTGGGGACTAACGACTAGAGGGGGTGCAAAAGGAGTGGGAGAATCCACTACGGCTGCCGTTGTTACCGCTTTATTGGGGATTTTTATCGCCAATTTTCTCCTTTCTTGGGTTATGTTTGCTGGCTCAGGCCAAGGTGCATCTTTGATTGGACAATAATATTAATATTCCCCATATTTTTAAGCTAAGATAATGATTAATTATTCAAGAGGAATCAAAAATGGCTTCCTTTCGAGATGTTTTAAACTATTATCAAAAATACCATAAACTGGCTCTCTGGACGATTGGTTTAACCTGTCTATTAGAAGCCAGTGATTTAGTCCTTCCATATATTATGGGGCAAATTCTTAATGTTTTATCGAATCAATCATTAGATCCCTTTACTCAAACCATTGTGGCTCAAATTGCTAATGTAACTACTTTCTCTCAGGGCAAATTTTTTGAGTTAGGGGTCTTAATTGGCTTTATCTGTCTTTTTACAGTGATTAAAGCACCGCTACAAGCATGGGTGAGTGCTTGGTATCATTGGGGAATTACCTTAAAAGCGAGACGAGATCAACTACAAACCATACTCGGTAAAATTTTAACCTTACCGCTTTCTTTTTATGATGAGCATAATCCGGGGAGAATTGCCAATCGAATTGCGAGAGGGGTTGAAAATCATATGTGGAGTTACCCTGAAATAGCAGGACAAGTCATTCCTAAAGTTTTCCGTGTCTTTGTTATTATCATCATTCTTTTGTTGCTTAAATGGTGGATTTCTTTAGTTGTTGGGTTTTCTTTTATTTTTATTTTACTATTTAGTTGGTTTTATATTAGGAAGCTAATTTCTCAAGAAGAATTGCTAGATAAATATATGGAAAATACCCAAAGCCGTAACTCTGAGATTATTACTAATATTAAAACTGTTAAAGCCTTTGCTACAGAAGCAGCAGAATTTAAGCGGCAAAAACGTAGAATCGAAAGAGAATTCAAGTATGTGAATTATCGTATTCACTTTGGTTATGTTCGTCTATTAGTTTGGCAAAGAACCTTAATTCAGTTATCTCTATTTTGTGTCATTGTTTTAACCCTCATTCCTACTGTACAAGGTCAACTTTCTTTGGGTTATTTTGTCACTATTTTTACCTTAACATCCATTGCTTATGCAGAACTTGATCCCCTAACAGATATGGCAGAAATTTTATCCCGTCGTTATACATCTATTATTAGGCTACATGAATTTACAGAATTACCCTCTGGACAGGATGCTGCGAGTTTAACGATGAAGTCTCAAGCCAATAACCCTTATCAGTTTACGGGGAAAATTGACTTTAAAAATGTGTCCTTTGGCTATGATGAAAATCGCTTAGTTTTAAAAGAGATTAACCTTCTCATTGAACCTTGTCAAACCGTCGCTTTAGTGGGACATTCAGGGTCTGGAAAATCAACCCTTGTTAAGTTACTTTTCCGTTATTTTCAACCGAATCAGGGGCATATTTTCATTGATGGCAAGGATTTACAAGACTTAGATATTACCGATTATCGTCATCGATTAGCAATGGTTCATCAGGAGGTAGATATTTTTAATGGAACAGTTTTAGATAATTTAACCTATGGTAATCCAACGGTTAGCTTTTCGGACGTTTTAGCGGCTGCAAAAATAGCCAAAGTGGATGATTTTATCCATGAGTTATCCCACGGTTATTATACTATTGTAGGAGAGAGAGGCGTAAGATTATCAGGGGGACAAAGACAACGGTTAGGAATTGCGAGAGCATTAATTGTTAACCCTGATATTCTCGTATTTGATGAAGCAACCTCTAGTTTAGATTATGAATCAGAACGAGCCATCCAATTAGCGATGAAATCAATTTTAGGAACTCGCACTACCTTAATTATTGCTCATCGTTTAAGCACCGTTCGTGAAGCAGATAAAATTGTCGTATTAGATCAAGGTAGAATTGTCGAGATAGGAAGTCATCAAGAACTGTTAAACCATCAAGGAATTTATCATCGACTTCATTCTCTACAAGAAACAGGAGAATTGTTAGCATAAATCTTAAGGTTTTCTTCTGATCTAACTTGTTTATGATTTTTATTATGGGAATTATCATTAGGGTAGAGCCTAAATATCTTAGAAAAAGTTACCCATAGGATTTTGGAGGATTAACAGAATAATGGCAGAACCAACTCCTTTAGAAACGACCCTCCTAACAGATTTAATTAAAGAACATTCCCATCACTTAAAAGAACGCTCAGTTAGTCGTACTGTAGAAGTTTTAGAAGCTAAACGTGCCAGCTTTCGCAGAGAAATACAGCAACTTGTCCGACATTTAGGCTTATTAATTCCCATTACAGGAAATTTATCATCTCATGATGTCTCTCAAGAGATGTTACTCCAAGAAGCAGCACAGCGTATTGGGGATGATGCGTTTACCCAATTTTTATTACAAATTATGAATGAAATTGAATAATTATATAGGTCTAACTGTACAAGTTTTTGTATGTAGTTAAGGAGTTAAGAATACACTTTGAAAACCCGAAACCTGAAACCTGAAACCTGAAACCCGAAACCCGACACCCGACACCCGACACCCGAAACCTGAAACCTGAAACCCGACACCCGAAACCTGAAACCTGAAACCTGAAACCCGACACCCGAAACCTGAAACCCGAAACCTGAAACCTGAAACCTGAAACCTGAAACCCGACACCTGAAACCTTAAAACTTATAATTTGTTTGGAAATACCACCCATCATCTTGAGCATTCCTCCCTCTATCGTCTAAATTAATAATAGGCGCACCATAATCAACTCTTATGCTAAATTGCTCTAAAGGTTGCCAAATGATACCTAATCCTGCTCCAATTAAGAACGTTTGTGAGGGTAACGTAGTAGGATTTTTTGTCGTATTCCAAACTTTACCAAAGTCGATAAATGGTGCAATTTGAAAACGAGAGACGTTATCAGAGTCTCGATAGAGAGTAATGCGATTTTCTAGGGAAAGACGATAACCATTGTCCCCAGACCGTACATTTTGCCGATATCCTCTCACAGACTGACCCCCCCCCAGAATAAATAAATAGTCTGAAGTTAAGGGATCAGGTGTTAATTGGATTTCACCCTGAAGAATCAAAAGATTATCATTACCTAAGCGTTGTAACCGTTGAATTTGACCTAACCAGCTTAAAAAAATACCATCAGGAAAAGAATCAGGATTTTGTGTCGCATCGAGTAATCCTGTCCCCCAATTAAGCTGCGATCGCACAAACCACAGTCCTCCTTGGTCACGATGTAAGTAATCTTGTTCAAATTGTACAACACTGGTACGAACTTGACCAAAGAGATCGGGACGTTCTAAAAAAATATTAGCGTTTGTACTGTCAATGTAACGAAAACCAATAGATAAAGCCAACTCATCCCTTAAATTGCGCCATAAAGGTTGACGATACTTTAGTTCATAGACATCCTTATTCCCTTTAATATTAAACTGATCAAAAGGAGATTGAGTTACACGAGTCCAGTTGGGAGTTGCACGAAATTGAAGACTTCCCTCTTTAGGATTGACTGGAAATCGCCATAATCCCTCTAAAATATTCGATCCACCTGTTAAAGAGCGATAATAACTTAAAGCCATCTCATCTCCCCATCCTGTTACGTTTCCGTGACGAAAGCTCAATAATGTTCGTTCTGATCCGATAGAGGGAGGAGAATAGTTATCAATTCCCACGGATGTTTGGAAGGGATCAGTCTCTTCTACTGTTACCACTAGAATAGTTGATCCTGCTGTACCAGAAGCTTTTAAATCTCCAGTAACAGCTTCAATTAGGGGATTTTGACTGATTAAACGAAAGTTAGATTCTAATTGATTAACATTGACTGGTGAAGTAATTCCCAATGCAATGCGATCGCACAAATAGGGAAGGGTTAACCGTCCTTGATGGTTAATTTGTATTTGTGAGATTTTTCCCTCAATAACGGGGATGATGAGGGTATTTTGGTCAAAAATGAGGTCATCTGCCGTTGAAGCCACTTGTGAGGTGATATAACCCCCACGGAGATAATAAAAATTGATGGCTTGAGCTAAATTTTCGTAAAATTCTGTTAGATCGGCTTGTGTCAGGGTTTGTTCTTGGTATTGTTGAACAATCTCTTGAATTCTAGGATCTTGTAATAATTTTTCTGGGGTTAAAATGGTTGATCCTTTAATTTGGAGCGTTAAAGGACGATTATTATAGAGAATCTGGGTTAAATTAAAATTATTAGGAGTTAAAGACGATGAAGTACGAGGACAAATCAGATAATCTGTGTTTTCCTCTGCTTTAAGCCAATCCACCCCAACCAGATGAGAAATTACACTACTCAATATAGCTAGCCAAAATTGAGGTTTCATAGCCTTAAATTAATTTGCGCCATCATTTAATCTTTCCTAGTATAGTTTTAACGAAGAAAAATGATTTTGCATAACGCTTTAACCTAATTTTTTTAAGTAGGGTGGATTAAACTTTTCAAGACTGTCTAACGAAGTTGCTCACTATTAACTTACGGTGTGGCCAGTTTCAGTAATAACTTGTTTTAGGGTTTCTTCTGACGCTTGAGATTCGACGGTGACAATTTTATTAGCCACATCCACAGAAACATCAGCATTGGGGAGATTACTTTGAATGGCTTTAGTAATTGTATCAGCGCAACCTTGACAAGCAATGGAGGGAACTTTTAGGGTAGTAGTCATGGGTTTAAGGGTAGAAAAATCGAAGAAAATAGCAGAAATAAGAAATCGAAGGGATAAACCGCTTACCATTTTAGGGTAGCTGCATCCACCCCTTTTTCTCTCCGTATTTTAGCATCTTTTTCCAACCAGTCAATAATTTGATGATGGGTTAACGTTTCCATAGACACTTGTTTATCTTGTGCAATAATTTTTAGGAGTTTTTGTGAAGAGATGGTTAAACGCGCTAGAAATTTCTCAGGAGAGGTTAACAGTGCTTTATCCACGTCTAAAGATTCATCGGTGGTGAGAAATTGATCGGGAGATTGAGTCATGTTAAGCAGGGATAAAATAATCAGTCTGATACGCTAGAAGTATTTTATCGGTTAAAGGAATCTTAAGATCAAGTATGAATACCTCATTAACCGATACATCTTTGTTGATTAGTCTTGACAAAACTTTACACAGTATGAATAATGGGGTGATAATTTAGCCGAATTCTGACATTATATTGGTAAGCTGCATGACTCAAAGCCTTGATAAACCTAAATCTACCACCTTTGCTCCCTCTACCATTGTAGAACTCTTACGGGGACGGGCAACCGTCACCCCAGAGGGTCATGCTTATACATTCATGGTAAGTGGCAAAAAACCGACTCCTCCCTTAACTTACGCTGAATTAGACCGTCAAGCGAGAGCGATCGCAGCCTTACTCCAATCTTACCAAGCAAAAGGAGAACGGGCATTAATCTTATATCCCCAGAGTTTAGAGGTGGTAGCAGCCTTCTGTGGATGTTTATATGCAGGCGTAATAGCAATTCCCGTTCCTCCCCCAGAATCAGGCAGATTAAAGCGAACTTTACCCAGATTACGCTCTATTGTTAAGGATGCAAACGCAACCTTTGCGCTAATTACCGAAGAAATTTTAGGCTTAATTGAATCGGTAAAGGACGAATTTCCCGAATTTGAATCGATGCGTTGGATCGATACCGCAACCATTGATTTAGAATTAGCAGAGAAATGGGAAGATCCCCAAGTCGATAAAGATGCCTTAGCCTACCTACAATATACCTCTGGCTCGACTTCTACACCGAAAGGAGTCATGTTATCCCATTTTAATTTAATGCACCATTGCAGCTATTTAAAACGTGCCTGTGGCTATGATGAAAATAGTGTAACTTGTACATGGATGCCCTATTTTCACGATTATGGCTTGGTAGAAGGCATTACCGTTCCCTTATACAATGGAACTCCTTGTTACTTAATGTCTCCCTTCTCTTTCATTAAACGTCCCGTACAGTGGTTAAAAAATATTACTCAGTTCAAAGTTACTCATTCTCAAGCCCCTAACTTTGCTTACGATTTATGTATTAAACGGGTTAAACCGAAAGATATAGCAGGATTAGACCTAAGTAGTTGGCAAGGAGCGGGAAATGCGGCAGAACCGATTAATCCAAAGGTAATGGCTAAATTTGTCGAAACCTTCTCCCCTTGTGGCTTTAAATGGGAAACCTTTGCACCTGCTTATGGGTTAGCAGAATACACTTTGTTAGTATCCAGTAAACCGAAAGGGACAAAACCCGTATTTGCTCATTTAGATTCATCTTCCCTTGAAAAAGATAAAATTGTGGATGCAGATCCCTCACAGTCAAAAGGGGTTCGGACTCTTCCCAGTTGCGGCCGTTTAACCTGTGAAACTGAGGTGGCTATTGTCAACCCTGATACTTTTGTTCGATGTGCAGAGGATGAAGTGGGAGAAATATGGGCGAAAGACCCAAGTATGGCGCAAGGATATTGGCAACGGGAAGATGCGACAACTGAGACATACAAAGCATATATCGAGGGAACAAATGAGGGACCCTATTTAAGAACGGGTGATTTAGGGTTTATGAAAGAGGGAGAGTTATATATTACGGGAAGGATTAAGGATTTGATTATTATTCGAGGAACAAACCATTATCCCCAAGATATTGAGTGGACAGTACAACATTTGAATAATGTATTTCGTTCTGACTACGGTGCAGCCTTCTCTATCAATGATGATGGGGAAGAACAATTAGTGGTAGTGCAGGAAATTGAGCGTCGTAGCGGCGAGTTGGATACGGAGAAGCTAATCGGTGATATTCAGCAAGAAATTGCTGAACAGCATGAAATTCCTGCTTATGGAATTGTTTTGGCCAAGTCTGGGACGATTCTTAAAACTGCCAGTGGTAAAATCCAACGACGTGCCATTCGTCAGAATTTCCTCAATGGTAAGATGAATGTGGTAGCTGCATGGTCAGAAAATCCTGAGTTAGTAGTAACATTGCAGAATCAAGAATAAGATTAGGACTAAGGCTATAGTGCGTCTTTCTTATAGAAAAGCTCACAAATAAAGGGCATAATAATATTATGCCCCGACAAATGATTAAATAATCACCCAATTAATTAGGCCCCAACCGCTTCTTTCGCTGCATACATTACCTCAAGGTTAATCTCCGATAACCCCCTTTCCCGTGCAAACTTCTCCGTATTCCGTTTGACTTTACCTCGCACAAACCCCGGAACTTTATTCAATTCTGCTTGCGCTTCTTTATTCCAATTAAGATCAGAATCAGCCGAAATTCCCTTAGTAATTACTTCTTTGGTATCATGGCCGCCAAAGATTTCTAATAAATGATCTTCCATTCCCAAAGTAAAAGAATTATAGACCAAATCAGCAATTTGATTCGTTCCTTCATAACCACAAAAAGGCTTATACCCCAGAGGGAAATTCTGGATGTGAATCGGTGCTGCAATCACACCACAGGGAATATTTAAGCGTTTTCCTACATGACGCTCCATTTGTGTACCAAAAATAGCAGCAGGTTCAATTTTAGCAATTGCATCCCCAATTTCTCCATTATCCTCACTAATTAATACCTCATCACAATACTCACCCACTTGTTCCTTAAACCAGTCTGCGTCATACTTGCAATAAGTCCCTGCTAACACCACATGAATCCCCATTTCTCGCGCTAAAATCTTAGTCATAGCAGCAGCATGGGTATTATCCCCAAATACCACCGCTTTTTTCCCCGTTAAATTCTGACAGTCAATCGAACGAGAAAACCATGCAGCTTGAGACACATATAAGGTCTGTTCGTTGATATAATCTTCATAGTCAACGTTTGCGCCTTGTTCATTCAATAACTGCTGAATCTTGCGAATACAACGGGCTGTTTCTACCACACCCATTGGGGTAATATCAACATAAGGGATATCAAACTCAGATTCAAGATACTGCGCTGCTCTTAGCCCTACTTCCCGATAAGGAACTAAATTAAACCATGCTTTGGGTAAATTCTTTAAATTATGCACCGATGCGCCGTCGGGAATCACTTCATTAACTTCTATTCCTAAATCCCGCATTAAGCGTTTTAATTCGGTACAATCGTGCTGATTATGGAATCCTAATGTGGTCATTCCAATAATATTAACCGAAGGTTTTTCCGTCTTCCCTTGGGGTAATTGGTCTTTTTTACGAGCCTTTTCTAAATAAAACTGTACAATCTGTCCTAAAGTGCGGTCTGCTGCTTGTAACTCATTAAACCGATAGTGATTAACATCCGCTAACAGTACATCTCCCTTAGCATCCATTTGAGCGCGATCAACAAAATTATGCAAGTCTTCCTGTAAGATGCTAGAGGTGCAAGTGGGAGTTAGTACAATTAAATCAGGGTTTTCTTCTCCATCCTTACGCACAATATTATCAACCACCTTTTCTTGTGATCCCCGTGCGAGGACATTGCGATCAACAATACTAGCTGTAACCGGGGTAAAATCCCGTTCTCGTTCCAACATTGACCGCATTACGTTAAAATAGTCGTCGCCTAGGGGGGCGTGCATGATAGCATGAACATTCTTAAAAGAACTGGCAATTCTGAGTGTACCAATATGTGCGGGTCCAGCATACATCCAGTAAGCTAATTTCATAGAGTTCTCCTGATGGTTGGAGCGAAAAATAACAACATCTAAGGGTTTATTGTCTCAAAGTTGTTGCAACGAATGAGCAACCGCTTAAATATCGTTACATTTAGGAAAATGGGGTAAAAGGGTTATGGTGTCTAGAGTTTAGCAACTTTTTAGTTGTTTAAGTGTCATGATTCTTAATGTTTTGGGATGTGATATACATGACAGATCAAAAGAATGCGCCATAGTAGAGTTAGCATTAGTTTTAATTATTTATACTCAATAGGTTGAAAGCGATCGCACGACTGGTATCACCTAAAAATTCAGAAGATGCTAAGGTTAGTTGAAGACCTAAATCAACAACTGGACACATTGATAAGCGAAAAAATTAGAAGTTAAGACAAGCAAGGGAAGTAAGTTATAGGGTTGCTAAATCGGCCATTTTTTCAACCAAGCTTTTACTAAAATAACCAGTTGTTCATGCTGTGATGGCGTAACCCCTTGAGGATCAAAACGCTCACGATAATAAAGCTCAATAATAGGTAGTAACTCTTCCCATGTTCCCACTGCTATATTTTCTTTTTTGAGCCTCATAAACCATTGCTTAAATGTTTCAGAAGGAAAACGCCATAGACCTCTTTTATTTAAAGACTGTTCAATTAAATTCAGTGCAGAAGAAAAATCAGTAGGGGTTTTTGGCGATTTTTTGGGAAATTTTTCCGAGGGTTTTGCGATTTTCTGCCAAATTTTTGACCAGCGAAAAATGAGAAATAAAGGAATGAGCAAGCTACTATATTTAAACCAAGATTGCTGGATAATCCATTGCAAACCTTGACTAATTTTAAAATGGATAAATCCTAGAAACTTACTCACTAAACCCGCTTGAGGTAACTCTTGTTCTTCTAAACTAAACCAATTAGAAGGCGTTGTATCAATCTCTTGCCAGCTTCCATCAATATAGGCCAAAGTCCAAGCATGAGCGTGGCGACTTCGTACAATATAAAGTCTTTCTAAAGGACTGTACTCAGCAACGACATATCCTATAACATAACGAGACGGAATTCCAACTTCTCTTAAAAGTAAAGTCGTAGCTGTCGCAAAATATTCACAATGGCCTGAACGATTTGTTAATAAAAAAGAGGTGAGGGATTTAGGTTTTCCTTCTGCGTTCTCAAATTTCAAGGAATAGCCAAAGTGGTTAGCAAAAAAGGATTCGATCTGCTTGACTTTTTCTTGATCGTTTTTTTGATCAATCTTGAATTCATCTATAATTTTTCTTAAGGCTTTTTTTCGGAAATGGGAACTTCTAAATCTGTCTCATCTGGCAAAGCATCAAAATTCTGACTCGGTTGAAATGAAACATCATAACTTAACCATTTATTTTGACTATTCACTCTGACAGAGCCATATTGACTTTTTTTCAGTTTAGTGATGAATTTATTGCTAATATTATATGCTCCATTGGGTTGTTTAAGGAGTCCTTTTTTCTCTGGGAAAAAATCATAAATTGTTAAGGATAAAGGATCGGCATTCTGATTAGATAAAGCAATCGGCCAGTCTCTACTTCCATTAAGAGGCTTGATTTCTCTAAACTGAGAGCCTTTAGCCACCCAAATGGGAGATTGATAACGATTATAGGTAGCTTGTCTGACTTTAAATAATTCTTGATTGAGAGGATTTATTTTAACTCTAAATCTAATCTCATTAGATTGTTTAAGACTTCCTAAATCTCCGATTCTTGTATTAGTTTTTAGCGGATCATTCGGTTGAAAAAAATTCTCAAACCATTGTTCAGTAGATTGTTCTACATATCCTTGTAATTGATATAGTTGCGAAGAACTCCATAATCCTAATAAACCCGCCATTGATAATAAAAGTAGCCAAATAAGCAATGAATGACGTTGACTGCGGATTTTCCAGAAAAAAGTCCCAATAATAAGAAACATTCCTCCATAAAACCAAGGTGATTGCTGATTTCCCGCACTAGCAGCTAAGATAATCATAAAAAGATAAGGAATTTCCAGATTAATTGTCAAAGGCGATCGGGTAGATTTAGGAACTTTAAAAAAGGACAAGAGTAAATAAATATTAATTTCATCGCGACTAGAATAAATTTGCGTGATGAACAAAGGAAATAAAAGAATAGGTAAAAGTTGAATCAGGGTATAAATAAAAGTAAGGGATTGAAATAAGCTCAAAAAGTAGAGAGCAATAGTGATTATTAGCGTAATCTTGGCAAGACTTTGGAAAGTTCGATCAGGGACATCCCATCGCCGCTCAAGCCAATAAGAACTTTCAACCAATATAGCCATTGGTAATCCTAAACCCCAAACAGAGATATCTGTTTGCCATCCCCAAAAGAGAAGGGATATACCTAACAAAAAAGGGGGTAGTTTTTTCATGATCCAAGAGTATAAAGTAACTAATTAGAGTTTGAATAAATCTTCTGGAATTTGTCCGAGTCGTAGATAATGAATCTTCTCTGCTAATTGCTCTTTCCCATTATCATCTTTTGGTATCAAAGAATCATCTTTTACCACAACTAATACTAACGTCGGTAGGCGTAACCGCCTTAAATAGTTTACCAAGGTTTGTCTTGATTGATCCCACTTTAAAAAAATACAAATACAACCACTGAGTAAGTGGATACGGCTTAAGACTAAAGCATTCAAACTTTCAAAAGATTGATCGATACAAGCCGATACAGACGCTAAAATCTCTAACATTTCCTCAGTATATCCTATGCTACGACCAGACGTGAAACAATAAGCTTGTGTCCCAATAAACATTAAATCTAATAGGGAATCTTGGGTTTGTACCTGACAAGCAAAAGAAGCTGCTACTGAGATTGCCTCTTCTAGTGCTTCATCTTCATTTTCTGATGCAAAGGTATCTAGGATTAAAGCATGACGGACAAAAAATTCATCCTCTTCTTCTCTAACAATGATTTTACCAACTTTTGCCCAACTTCGCCAGTGAATTTTGCGTAATGGATCGCCTGGGCGATATTCTCTTAGAGCCATAAATTCCTCTGAATCTCCTACAGATGATGCTAAAGAAATGCCCCCCGATTGATATTTACGAGAACCACTAAGGGGTATAGGAGGAATCGGGTAACGAGTTGGCAAAATATAACAGCTATCTCTTAAAACAAAGCGTTTTAATTGATTAAATAATCCCAAGGGATCAGCCCGTGTTAAAATTAATCCCTGTAAATTGACTTGACCTCGATGTAAAGGAATGATTTCTAATTTAATTTCTGTTTTACTATGAGGTGGAAGAATGGGTAGTGCAATAACTTTAGTTTTGATTAACTGCTTTTTTTTAATTAAACGATTCCATTGTTGCCAATGTTTTAAAAGATAATTACTTCTTTTTGATGAATTTTTAACAGCTTGGTAGAATTCGAGGTAAGTCGGCCGTAAATCACTAATTATTTCTCTAATTTTCAAATCTCTTTGTGTTTTGTGAGTTTTATTTTCTAGCGTTACTCGATAGGATAATGGGATACCAACTGAAGCAAAACGGGGTAAGGTTCGGGTGATAGAGATAGGAATCTTGCCAAAACGACTTGCCAGAACTGCTAGAAAGATAACAAATAGTAAAAACATGGCAATTTGATAGGCTTTACTTTGACGGGTATCAAGGCCAATGACTAAGGTGAAAATGAGCATAATCAGCACTGAAGCACCACTGAGGGTCAAGTAATGTTTTCCCCATTTTTCGAGAATGACAACCCAACATAGTAGGTGATAAATAAGCTTTGTCATCTAACTTTCCTCGAACTTAAATTTAGCTAGGAACTTTAAGCGATCGCACAATTTCTTCTACGATCATTTCTGCCGTCTGCCCAGAAAATTTAGCTTGAGTATCCATCACCAAACGATGAGCAATGGTTGGTACTGCTAATTCTTGAATATGTTCTGGGGTCACAAATTCGCAATCATCAAATAAAGCCAATGCTTGAGCAATTTTCATCAGCGCAATTGAGGCGCGAGGACTGGCCCCTAATTGAACTCCATTGACACAGCGAGTTTGATAAACAATATCGACAATATAACGCTTTAATTCCTCACTAATACGAATTTGCTTGACTTGTTGCCTGAGTAAATTTATTTCTTTTAATGTAAGACAAGGCTGTAAGCTCGTGATTGGATGTCCTTCGATTTGTGCAGCCAGAATTTTGACTTCTTCCTCTGGTGGAAGATAGCCTAAACTAAACTTAAGGGCAAATCTATCCATTTGAGCTTCAGGTAAGGGATACGTTCCGTGGGATTCCACTGGATTTTGCGTCGCAATGACAAAAAACGGTTGGGGTAAGGGACGGACTTGACCATCCACACTAACTTGTGTTTCAGCCATTGCCTCTAGTAAAGCGGATTGAGTTCGAGGAGAGGCTCGATTAATTTCGTCAGCTAGGACAATATGGGCAAAAATTGGGCCTTCATGAAAGTTAAAAAGTTGCTCTTTTTGATCAAAAATGGAAACACCTAAAATATCCGAGGGAAGTAAATCTGGGGTAAATTGAATCCGTTTGAAACTCGCTTCTAAACAATAGGCCAGCGTCTTTGCTAAAGTGGTTTTTCCCGTTCCGGGATAGTCTTCAAGCAAAACATGACCTCCACTGAGAAAAGCTGCTAATAATTGACGAATGCCTTGCTGTTGCCCCCTAATCACTGTTTCTATACTGTCATAAATTTTTTGATAGATTTCTTGACCTGATAGTTTTTGCATTGTGATAATACTGTTTGTTTATGTAATATGAAATTTACTAATAAATTACAAACAAGGGTTTATTTACTTGAGGCGATCGCTAAACCTAACCATAGTAAACAAACCTTTCGCGTCAGATTTAGAGCATGATTAACTGTTTCTGGGGTAATAGCGGACACATGATCGCCCAATAAAGGTTTTATCTTGACCACTCCCTGATAAGTGTTCTTTCCCCCCAACTGTATCCCTAAAATAGCAGCATAAACTGCTTCACTCCAACCTGAATTGGGACTCGGATCTTGTCGTCCATCGCGATAACAAATCGATAAAACATATTTAGGTTTACCTGACAAGATCGCCAAGGTTAGCACCGTTAATCGACAGGGAAACCAAGTTAATTGATCCTCTAATCTGGCACTAAACCAACCGATCTCCGTGTAGGGATGTTGACGATAGCCAATCATAGAATCTAATGTACTAGAAGCTTTATAAGCAAGGGTGAAAGGAACGCTTCCAATGGCGGGAAAAAACAGTCCAAGAATAGCATAAAAGAGGGGACTGGTAACACCATCTACCCCATTTTCTGCGACAGTCTCCACCGTTGCTCGAAGAATTTCCCCCTCAGAAAGCTGTTCCGTATCTCGTCCTACATATTGACTTAACTTTTGCCGTGCGATCGCCGTTTTTCCTGCGATTAAGGGAGCAAGAACATCCCTTGCTGCTAATCGTAAACTTCGGCCAGCAAAGCAACTGGCGAGTAAGATAATTTCTAATAATAATCCGAGCAAGGAATTAAGACGAGTGGCCAAGGTAATCAGCAACCAGCCACTTAGGCCACTACCTATAATTATTATTAAGCCAAGGGCAATTCCCCCTAGACGACGTTGCCATTTTTGGGGACAATAATCAAGGATTAATTGGCTTAAATGGGAAATGAACCAACCCATCACTTGAACTGGATGAATCCATCCCCACGGATCACCGATCGCATAGTCTAAGATTGTAGCCCCTACTAGAGCGATTGCGCTCTTACTTTCAACTATCATTCTGGGAGACTCCCTTGAATTTGAGCCACATTTTCTTCCCAATTGCCACCATCAAAAGGCTTAATTTTAAACTGGGAAAGTTCTATTTTGTCAAGACAGCGTACATTAACATCGATATGATTAGGGTGAGAACGGGGACGATAAAAGGGGTGAATTCCACAGGTTCGGCAAAAATAATGTTGAGCAATGCCCGTATTAAAATGATAGGTAGCTAACGCCTCCTCTCCTTTAATTAGGGTAAACTGTTCAGGCGGAACGATCAAATGGAGAAAGCCTTTTTTACGGCAAATGGAACAATTGCAGTCAATGATCTCAAAGCAAGTAATAGTCACTCGGAAGCGTACTGCCCCACAGTGACAGCCTCCTTCATAGATAGAAGATGATTGAAGATTTGCCATAGCTCATTTTTCCCTTAAACAACAAAACTGATTTTATCTCCTTGGGCAGCTTGCCAACTTCTTGCATCATAGTAGAGATCGGCTAAAGTAATCTGGTATAACGCCTCTTTAAGTTTATGATGTAGTCGTTGCCAAAGACTATGAGTGACCCAATCTTCTGCTATTTTATCCTTCGGTTGATGATGGGGAAGGGGATTAATCGTTTCCCCAACTGCCTCTAAAATTTGCCCCAAAGAAATTTGACTGGGATGGGTTGCTAATTGATAGCCACCTTGAGGGCCACGATGGGAAAGAACTAACCCCGCCCGTCGCATTTCCATCAACAATTTTTCTAAATAGGGGGCGGGGATCTCCTGTCGAGTTGCGATCGCTTTTACCGAAGCCGGTCCATAATTAGGTTGCAGACTGAGATCCAAAAGAGCTTTGACACTATAATGACTGCGAGTTGTTAGCTTCATTGTTATCATTTCAGGTGAGATTTTCTTATTAATCCATTAAAAAGGATTGATGTCTAAGTTTTTAGGGGCTAAGGAACGAACGTCCCCCCAGATAGCCTTTATACCAAGGTCAATGAACAATCCTGATTTCTATCTTTGAGGTTAATCATTCATTAATTATTATTGATTCCGATTAAAAGTTGTCAAAAAATTCCTTTTTGTGTGTAAGATAAAAATAGAGACCAACCATAATCTTAAGTATATTTTGCAACAGCAAAAATGTTCTAGGTTTCAGTTGTCTCTACTCAATTCACTGTTTAGTTACTCTATAAGGTCTATTGCAAATTATGGAACCCTTAACTGGTCAAGCATTAATTGACAAAGTAAAAGAACTCGAAAGCTTCAGCAGAGAAGAAAAAGCCAGAGCATGCGGCTATGAAACAAAGACCAAAAATGGTTTGGATCGGGTCAACATGATGAAGTTTCTCAATGCACTTCTCGAAGCAGAAGGAATGGATCTCGATAGTCCAGTTGGTGGCTCAGGAAGAGGAGGACGCTCTGCTAGCTATCGCATTAGTGTGCAATCAAATGGTAATTTACTCATTGGTTCAGCTTACACTAAACAAATGGGATTACAACCGGGGGATGAATTTGAAATTACCTTGGGACGCAAACATATTCATCTCAAACAATTGGGCGTACCCGATGAAGAATAAGGTCTTTTAAAGAGAGACTTGTCCCTTCTCAGAAAACAAGGGGGAAGCCGAGTAATTATCTCGACAACGCCCCTTTCTCAAATTGCTTTATTTTTTGGTTTAGAAGCGATCGCTACTCAAGGAACGTCGATCGCTTCTACCTAATATTCTATTCTATTGCTAGTCTTTTCGGAATTGTGAAAATTGTAAAGCAAGCTATAAGCTTGTTACAGATGTTTATAAGTAAAAGTCTGATATTTTATCCTAACTTCTGCTTCTTACCCCCTGCCCCCTACCTCTCCCTAGCAGTAGCTAGAGTTAATTATATAGATTTGATATGAACACAGGTTTAACCCTTCTTGTCATCGGGGGTGGGGCGGCTGGTTTTTTTGGTGCAATTACAGCTAAATTGACCCATCCTGATGGTGAAGTTATCCTCCTAGAAAGTTTAAAGACTCCCCTCACTAAAGTCCGAATTTCGGGGGGTGGCCGTTGTAATGTCACCCATCATTGTTTTGACCCTACAGAATTAGTTCAAGCTTACCCAAGAGGAAATAAAGCCCTCAGAGGTGCGTTTAGTCGCTTTCAACCTAAAGATACTGTCGCTTGGTTTGCATCAAGGGGAGTCAGTTTAAAAACCGAGGGAGATGGACGAATGTTCCCACAGAGCGATAATTCTGCCACGATTGTTAATTGTTTGCTGGATACAGCACAAGAAGTTGGGGTTAAGCTGCAAACGGAAGCAAGGGTAAAAACTGTTAACAAACAAAATAATCGTTTTTTAGTTGGGTTAAAATCGGGAGAGATTTTATTAAGCGATCGCTTATTGATTGCGACGGGGAGTCATCCATCAGGATATCAGTGGGCTAAACAATTAGGACATAGTATTATTCCGCCTGTTCCGTCTTTATTTACCTTTACCATTAACGATCAACGTTTACAAGGGTTAGAAGGTGTTGCGGTTGATGATGTAGAGTTAACCCTATTACTCACAGGAAAAAAGGTATTAAAGCAACGGGGCCCATTACTAATTACTCATTGGGGAATTAGTGGCCCTGTGGTTTTAAAGTTATCGGCTTGGGGGGCAAGAATTCTACACGATAATGGTTATCATCTTCCTTTAAAAATTAATTGGCTACCTGAGCAAAATTCAGAAACATTGCGACAGCATTTTTTAAGGATTAAAGAACAATCTTCTCGAAAGCAAATCGGTCGTTTTTCACCGGTTAAGTTACCTAAACGTTTATGGCAAGGATTAATTCAATCCGTAGGAATTAGCTTAAAAACAAATTGGTCAGATATTTCTAAGAAACACCTTAACTTGTTACTTCAAGTCTTGCAATCTGAATCCTATCAAATTCAAGGCAAGGGAGTCTTTAAAGATGAATTCGTCACTTGCGGTGGTGTTAACTTAAAGGAAATCGATTTTAAAACAATGGAAAGTAAAATTTGTTCAGGGTTATTTTTTGCAGGAGAAATTCTAGATATTGATGGCATAACAGGAGGGTTCAACTTCCAAAATGCTTGGACAACGGGTTGGTTAGCAGGGAAAGGACTTTAAAATTTGAGTATAGACAAGCACCTTATTAGGGATAAATTCGGAAAATTTTAAGCGCAATCAACTGATATCTTCTGCTAAGCTAAGACGCATTTAAACTGGGTTTTTGATATTTTAGTACAAATCCTCAAACTCTCTCCCTACTCCCCTCTCCCTACTCCCTTGCAGTCTTCACATACCAATGCGCGATGCTGAATAGCTTAGGCGGAGATAAATTTCAGGGCAACACCATTCATACAATAACGTTTCCCCGTAGGGGCAGGTCCATCATCAAAAACGTGACCCAAATGACCCCCACAACGGCGACAATGAACTTCTGTTCGAGTCATAAACAAAGATTTATCGATAGATGTCCCAATTGCATTTTTTAAGGGTGCAGTAAAACTGGGCCATCCCGTCCCACTATCAAATTTAGCTTCCGAAGAAAATAAAGGTAATTCACATCCCGCACAAACGTAAGTTCCCTTGCCATACTGCTTATCAAGGGGACTACTATGGGGGCGTTCAGTCCCATGTTGACGTAGAATACGAAATTGTTGTGGGGTTAGAATTTGTCGCCATTGTGCCTCTGTTTTTGTCACCTCAAAACTAGGGTTAGGCGCACCAAAAGCTGAACGAGAGAACCAAGCTGTCCCTAATGTCGCCGCAGCACCCACTAAAAAGTCACGTTTGTTCATACACTGTTCCTACTAATTTTTTTAAAGTATAAAATCTTTATTCAAATAACGGCTGCAATTCACCTTAATTTATTTTATACAGTTATGCTAATTCTTGGCGATCGCTCCTCCTCCATCCCTTGTCCCTGCGGCAGTCAAGCGTTATTCAACCAATGCTGCGGTGTGTATCTACAAGAACAGTTACCAGCCCCCACCGCCCTTAAACTGATGCGATCTCGCTATACTGCCTATTGCCTCAAAAAGATAGATTACTTATTTAATACCGAGCATCCCAATCACCGCAAACCTGATAGCCGAACACTGATTGCTGCAACAGCCAACAGTATGACATGGTTAGGTTTAACGATACTCGCAACCGAAGCAGGACAACCAGAAAATAAAACAGGGATGGTTGAGTTTGTCGCAGTATATCAACAAGGAAGTGCTGTCGCCCAACTGCATGAGCGATCCCACTTTATTAAAGAAAAAAATCACTGGTTTTATACTGATGGAGAGATATTACCCCCCTTCAAACCGAAAAAGAATGAACCCTGTTGGTGCAAAAGTGGTAAAAAATTTAAACAATGTCACGGGAAAAAACGCTCTTCAGACTGATTGAACCGCCTCTAACCTATCTTGGTGAATTTTAGATGAGGTAGAATAACGATCAATCTCTTTATTTATGTAGCAATTTACACAAGAAATGGGAAAAACATCATCCTCAATTCGTCAATTGATCGCCTTTGGGTTTATCGCTGTCGGTGCGTCTTTTTGGTTAAGCAGTTGTAATCCTCAACCCCCTAATTCTGACAATGTTCAGTCACCCACTACAACGGATCAAGACACCTTAAAATTATTATATTGGCAAGCACCGACTATTCTTAATCCTCATCTTTCTACTGGTTTTAAAGATGCAGAAGCGAGTCGAATTACCCTTGAACCTTTGGCTAGTTTTGACGAAAATAGTGAATTAGTTCCTTTCCTTGCGGCTGAAATTCCAACGGTTGAAAATGGCGGCATTGCCAAAGATGGAAAATCGGTTACTTGGAAATTAAAACAAGACATAAAATGGTCAGATGGTCAATCTTTTACGGCCAAAGATGTGGCTTTCACCTTTGACTTTATTAGCGATCCAACCACTGGATCAACTACAGCAGGAACTTATGAAGTAGTAGAAAAAGTAGAAGTAATTGATGACCATACCGTAAAAATTCACTTTAAAAACGTCAATCCAGCATGGTTTTTAGTCTTTGTTGGTGGGGAAGGAATGATTTTACCTCATCATATTTATGAATCTTATATAGGAGAAAAAGCCAGAGAAGCACCTGCTAATTTACAACCCATTGGAACCGGTCCCTATCAAGTGGTAGAATTCAAACCGGGGGATGTGGTTGTCTATGAACCTAATCCCAATTTTAGGGAAGCCGATACATTAGGATTCAAGCGAATAGAATTGAAAGGAGGAGGAGATGCAACCTCCGCAGCCAGAGCCGTTTTACAGACAGGAGATGCAGATTTTGCCTACAATTTACAAATTGAAGCTCCCGTACTCAAACAGTTAGAAACAGGTGGAAAAGGTCAGATTGTTTCTGTCTTTGCGGCTTTAATGGAACGAATTCTAATTAACCAAAGTGATCCCACTCAAATGACGGCTGAAGGAGAACGATCTAGTTTAAAAAATCCCCATCCTTTTCTCAATGATCCCCTCGTCAGACAAGCCTTTTCCTTAGCTATTGATAGAGATACAGTTGCTGAACAACTTTACGGCGTAACAGGAAAAGCAACCCCCAATTTCTTAGTATTACCCGAACAATTTTATTCCCAAAATACCACCTACGAAGTTAACCTTACAAAAGCCAATCAATTATTAGAACAAGCTGGATGGACAGATAGCAATAATAATGGAACAAGGGATAAAGATGGGGTGGAAATGGAAATTGTCTTTCAAACCTCTATTAATCCAGTGCGTCAGAAAACCCAAGAAATTGTTAAACAGGGCTTACAATCTATTGGTGTAGGGGTAGAATTAAAAAGTGTCGATGCGACTATCTTCTTTTCTAGCGATCCATCTAATGATGATACAATAGAAAAGTTTTATGCTGATCTGCAAATGTTCACTACAGGAAATACTAGCCCTGACCCCAGTACTTATCTAAAAGGCTATACTTGCAACACCGTTCCGCAAAAAGCCAATAATTGGTCAGGGAATAACTATTCCCGTTACTGTAATCCTGAATATGATCAACTCTGGCAACAATTTTCTATGGAATTGGATTCCCAAAAACGGCAAGATTTAGCGATTCAAATGAATGATTTATTAGTCAAGGACTTCATTGTGATTCCCCTTGTTCATCGAGCAGAAGTGGTAGGAATTAGTAATCAGTTACAAGGATTTGCTTTAACCCCTTGGGATCGCAATACATGGAACATTGCTCAGTGGAAAAAAACACAATAGTTAGTTATACAGTGAGTATTTTTGTTGTTAACGGCTGAACGACTGTGACTTCTGAACTTCCATCTATAGATTGTTTTAAAGAGACTTAATCTCATTGGTTTTCTGGATCAAAAACGATATACTAGGTCATGCAGACTTCAATCTTTAGGTACGACCCAAATCCTATGAAGCAAAATAGACCCCATTTATTTAAGCTGTCCCGTCAACCTTGTTGGATCTCGAAGAAGTAAAACTCGCTGTTAAGACCGATACATCTAAAAAAATAGAGAAATTTACTGGAATAGGCTACAAAATGCGTCAAGTTCTCATTATTGTCAACGCTCAAGTCAAAGCCAATGGAAGTCTGGGATCTGCTTCCCCCGTCACTGAGAGAATGGTAACAGCACTCAAGGGTGCGATCGCTGGGGATAATCCAGAAACCCCCGTGAATGTAACCAGCGCAGCCGATTTATGGTCTAGTGATCTGAAAAATGAACTACACGATCCTAACCTATTGGTTTGTCCCCTAACCATTCAACTGCCCCATTGGTTGGATTTTCCCAATCAACGCATTTATCACGACTGTAAAGACATTCATGCTCGACGTAAGTGGGTAGAACAGAGTCTAGCTTATCCTACCTGTGATGGAGAATCAGGATTAGGGGATTTATGGCTACCGATTATGTGGACGGTAAAAGGGCCACTTTATGGCGAAGTAATTGGGGAAGGGGCAATGCCTAACGCCTACCAGCAACCAGTGGATTTACCCGATCGCATTCGGAAAACCCTGTACTCTCTCGCTTATCAACTACTAGACTCCCTTGATGCCCCCCCATCGGTTTATTTATTGCAATTTCGCCTCGCAAGCCCCGATGTAATCTTTGATCGGTTGTGGCCGTTTCCAGCAGCCCCTGCGATCGCTTCTTTACGCTTCCAACACCCTGATCTCTTTGCCTGTTATTGGCAATGTGTTACCCATCAACCCCTTAAAGAAGTCTCTATTATTCCTCCCCTCACTAGCTCAGTTCCTTCCTCTACTATGAAAACCCCTAACAGGGTATGATGGACGATTAGCAGAGATTTCAGCCTCTGAGCTTAATTTAATCAACGAGGGAAAAACTTACAAATGTTTGGCAAAATACCGTTAGCCTTGGTGGGAATGGTCGTAGGTAGTCTTTTAACCTTAATGGGGTTTGTTGCCTATGGGATGGGGAATGCAACCCTTAATCTAGCTGGTTTTTTCTACGGACTCCCGTTACTTTTAGGCGGATTTGCGCTCAAATCATCAGAACTTCTTCCTATCCCTTTTACTCAACCTACTAGCGATGAGGTATTAGCGTTAAGAGAACAACAGGCCACGGAAGTCCAGACGAAACTTCGCAAAGATGTTACCCGCTATCGTTATGGCCAAGAAGTGCATCTTGATGAAGCGTTAGTCAAGGTTGGATTAAGTCCTAATGATGAAGTAAGACCTACTTTAGTTGGAATTCGAGAAATAGAAATGGAGGGTGCTTATACTTTAATCTTAGAGTTTGAATCCCCTAATCTTCCCCTAGAAAAATGGCACAATCAACAAGAAAGAATTGAGAAGTTTTTTGGCCCTGATATTCGCTCGGAAATCACAGAACCGCAAACGGGTAAAATCGAATTGGCTTTGATTCGGTTACTTCCTGTTAACGGCGATCAGTCATAATAGAATAATGAAACCTTCAGATATTTTAGATTTTTGGTTTACCCCCACTCACTCAGATGGGTTTGGTAAACCCCAAGACTATTGGTTTAAAAAAGATCCTCAGTTTGATCAAAAAGTGCGATCGCACTTTCTTTCAGTTTATCAAACAGCGGCTGATCATCAACTTGATTATTGGCAAGAAACCCCTGAGAGTTGTTTGGCTTTAATCATTCTCTTGGATCAATTTCCTCGCAATATGTTTAGGGATCAAGCTAAAGCTTTTGCGACTGATTTTAAAGCATTAGCGTTAGCCAAAATAGCGATCACTCAATCGTTTGATCAGCAACTTTTGCCCGTTCAACGGTGGTTTATTTACCTTCCTTTTGAACATAGCGAAAATTTAGCTGATCAGCAAACGGCCGTTGATTTATTTTTAACATTGAAAAATTATCCTGATAGTCAAAGCACAATTGAATATGCAGATCGTCACTATCAAGTGATTAAAACGTTTGGTCGTTTTCCCCATCGTAATAAAATTTTAGGTCGTAAAAATACCCCTGAAGAAGACATTTTTTTAAGTCAAGCCGGTTCTTCTTTTTGATATTTGTTTTAGGTGTTTATACAGGGTAAACGCATCTTAAGTTGTCCCAAAATATGATAGAATAAAGGACTAACTAATTTTCTCACCTAGCTGGTTAATATAAACTGATGGCTGAAGGCTTCCAAAAATCTGTAAAAACTCCAGAAACAAAGAACTATTTGACCCAAGAATCTGACTTTTTACAAGAAAGTTTTCTAAAAAATTTTGAGTCTTTGAATGATCCAAGAATTGACAGAACCAAAGATCACTTATTAATAGATATTGTAGCAATTTCTATTCTAGCCGTGATTAGTGGTGCTGAAGGGTGGGTAGCCATTGAAACTTATGGAAAAGCTAAATATGAATGGCTAAAAAAGTTTTTAGAATTGCCCAATGGCATTCCTTCTCATGATACATTTAGTCGAGTATGGGCTAGAATTGAACCATCAGAATTTCAAGAATATTTCCAAATGTGGGTAAGTTCAATCACGGAAAAAATAGGGGTAGAAATTATAGCGATTGATGGAAAAACCTTAAGACAATCTTATGACCGAAAAGAAAAACAAAAAGCTTTACATATTGTCAGTGCTTGGTCATCATCTCATCAATTAGTTTTAGGACAGAAAAAAGTGAACGCTAAATCTAATTTTATATTAGTAGTGTAGAAAAAGATGCCAAAACAATAGGGACAGCAATTAGGAATCATTGGGAAATTGAGAATAGTTTACATTGGACATTAGATGTAACATTTTCTGAAGATAAAAGTCGAATACGCACGCGATAATGCTCCTGAAAACTTTGCTTTATTACGCCGTTTAGCTCTCAATTTACTGAAACAAGAAAAGACTTTTAAAGGAAGCCTAAAAATGAAACGCTATAAAGCATCAATGGATAATGATTACCTCACTCAAATTTTAGCATCTTCAGCTAGTTAATTATTGCTCAACCAGCCTCAAACCGTGTTATGCTTATCTTAGGGAAGGTGTAATAAATTCTGCCTAAATTGAAGCAGAGATGATACGGTATGGAACACTTTTTGATAAGTATAGTATCTTTTTTCTCTAAATCTTTTACACATAAATATCTTCATATGTCAACTTAATTTAGATGCGTTTACCCTGGGTGTTTATAGAATTCTCATGTTAGATTTTAACCCGTTTATATAAGTCTTTTAAACCTATTTCTACTCCAACTGATTCTAATATTATTACATCTTCTTGATCGATTAATTCGGTTAATAACCATTGGCCTTCCTTCACTTTACGATATAATTCTACTCGATAATCTTGCTGATCAATTAATAAATATTCTTCTAATTCTGAGATGGTGCGATAAAAGGCAAATTTTTGATTTTTATCAAATCCTTCTGTTGAATTTTATAAGTTTGTTATACAGATTTTTGGGAGGCTTATGAAACAGTTATTCCTAGCAAAAGACACAGAGCCGTTGGTAAATCAAGTGGGCAAACTAACCATATAGAAAGGCTAAATAACACCTTAAGACAACGAATTTCAAGATTAGTTAGAAAGACTTTATCTTTTTCTAAGAAGTTAGAAAATCATATCGGTGCTATCTGGAATTTTATTCACTATTATAATAGCTCTATGGCCAACTAATATTTTTTATCACTACATATTTTATTCTACCAAAAGAAGAAATATTTAGTAGTTATTGTAGGGTGGGCAGAAGCAGACAATATTGTACAATGAAGCTGAGTCACTAATTTTGCCCACCGTTCCCATATTAATAATAATGATAATGATTGTGGTGGGCAATGATTAATAATATCTTAATCAACCTGTAAGTTATATACATTTGCCCACCCTACCCTCTACCCTCTATTTTAGACAATTAGGAAACTCACTGACAAATAAAACAATTTTATCAATTTCCTGTCGTAACGTAAAAGAAGATTGATCAGAATAATTAACCACGATACTAAAAACAATCTGCGAATTATTATCTAATTCTAAATACCCTGATAAAGAAGAAACCCCTGTTAAACCTCCAGTCTTTCCCCATAAGTTACCCTGAATTGGGGTATCAACAAAGCGATTTTTTAATGTTCCGATTTTTCCTGCAACTGTAAGAGACGCTTTATAAATAGGATAATTAGGATCTTGATAAATATTGGTTAAAAGATCAACAAAGGTTTGAGGAGTAACAAAATTCCATCGAGATAACCCTGAACCATCCATTATCTTACTGTCTTTTATCATATCTTGTAAAATAGTGTCATCATCATCAGATTCTTTTAGGATAATTTGATATAAATTCTCTGCATATAAATTATCACTATTTTGATTAACTTTATTCAAGAGTTTGGGTAATTTAGGAGAATTAATTACTAAAAGTTCTTTCCCTTGAATCTCTGACTCGTCTAAATCATTAATGATTTTATTTCTTAAAACTTCTATTCCTTCTTTTTGTAATAGCTGCTTAAAAACCTCTAAGAAATATTGTTCAGGATTTAAAACTGCTAACCAAAAGGTATCAAATTCTTCATCTACTGATAATGTTCCTCTAATTTCTAAAAGATTTGTTCCTCTTTGGGGATGGAAAGAAATAGTATTTTTTGCTCCTGCTTCTCCTGTGACAGTTTTATTAATAACTTCCCATTGTTTTCCTGCTATATTATCTGACCATTCTATAGTTAAAGGTTGTCCAACTTGTTGAGGTTTGAATTTGGTAACAACCATATTATCGTTTAAGGTTAAACTGCTAATGGTTGGTGCATAATAATATTTAATATCATCCCATTCCCATGTCGGATTAATTCCATCATTAGGAAAATAACCAGAATTAACCACTAACTGATCAATTTGTTTAACCCCAGATTGTTTTAATTGTTGTACAATTCCCTGTAAATATTCTGTTGTTAAAGTGGGATCACCCCTTCCTACAACTGTTAAACTGTCTAAATTAGGACTTGATCCCGTTCCATAAAAAGAAGTCCGAATTTGAAAATCTTCCCCTAAACTTAATAACGCTGCTGCACTGGTAATTAACTTAACATTCGATGCAGGAATAAAATATTTATCTTCGTTTAACTGATAGAGTATCTCACCCGTTTCTAAATTTTGTACTAAAATTCCCCAATGCGATCGCAGTAAATGTTCTTGCTGAATCACTGTATTAATTTCCCTTGATAACTGGGATAAACAAAAGGGTTTAGAATAAGCAATCGTTTGGGGAATAACTATCGGTTGTGCTAAGGTTTCAAGGGAAGAAAACCCTAACCCCAAACCTAAAATTAATTGTCCAAAGGGAAGTAAACGGTTTAGCATAGCAATAATGAATGTTAACAAGGGAGCGTATCAGTCTTATGAGCTACGATTTTGATTTGTTCGTAATCGGTGGTGGATCTGGGGGAATTGCAACCGCTAGACGGGCTGCGGAGTACGGTGCTAAAGTAGGTATAGCAGAAATGGGGCGTTTAGGGGGAACTTGCGTTAACAGAGGCTGTGTTCCCAAAAAACTGATGGTATATGCGTCCCATTTTCCCAGTCAATTTGAAGAAGCACAAGGGTATGGATGGAGTGCTGTTGAAAGCACTATTGATTGGTCAAAAATGATTACTTCTGTGAATAATGAAGTAGAAAGGCTCAATGGTATTTATTTAAAGATGTTAAACAACTCTAAGGTTGAGCTTTTTCGGGCTTACGCTAAATTCATTGATCCTCATACCCTTGAAGTGGGAGACAAAAAAATAACCGCAGATAAGATATTAATTGCGGTGGGAGGGTATCCTGTCAAACCGAATATCCCCGGTATTGAATATGCAATGATTTCTGATGGAATGTTTACCCTTGAAAAACAACCGAAAAATATTGTTATTATCGGTGCAGGGTATATTGGCTGTGAATTTTCCTGCATTATGAAAGGTTTAGGCACAAATGTTGTACAATTAGTCCGTAAAGATAAGATTTTAAGAGGGTTTGATGAGGATATTCGAGATACCATTCAAGAAGGAATGGAAAAACATGGGATCAAAATTTTGACTAATACTAAACCCACTGCTATTGAGAAGACAGAAGATGGTTTAAAAGTCCATATTGAGCAAGAAGAAGGCAAAAAAGAGGAAATATTGCTGGCTGATGCCGTTGGACTCGCTGCAACGGGACGGATTCCTAATATTGATAACTTAGGGTTAGACAAAGCAGGGGTAGAATTAACCGATGGGAAACCTGTGGCCATTGCAGTTAACCAACAGAGTCAAACCTCTGTACCTCATATCTATGCGGTGGGAGACTGCACAGATCGGATTAATTTAACGCCTGTCGCCATTAATGAAGGACGAGCTTTAGCAGATACCGAATTTGGCGGAAAATCACGATTAATGAGCCATGAAAATGTGCCTTCGGCGGTATTTACCACCCCAGAAGCAGCAACCGTAGGGTTAACGGAAACAGAAGCAAAAGAAAAGTATGGAGAAGATGGAGTTGCGGTGTATCGTTCTAAATTCCGCCCGATGTACTATGTTTTACCCAATAAAGAGGAAAAAACCATGATGAAATTAGTGGTAGAGAAAGCGACAGATAAGGTACTTGGCGCACACATGGTGGGAGATCACGCAGCAGAAATTATTCAAGGGGTTGCAGTAGCGGTAAAAATGGGTGCGAAAAAGGCTGATTTTGATGCAACGGTAGGAATTCATCCTAGCTCGGCTGAAGAGTTCGTGACGATGCGTTAAATTAGGGTAGGGTGGGTTATGGTGGTTAACTGTAACCCATTAACTAAAAATATGACATTTGTGTTGACATAGTAATGTCAGATCCTTCCTAATGTTCAGTAATGATAGAGTCAAGATCAGAGTTACAAGTGGCTTTATTGATTGATACAAATAACATACCCGTTTCCAATGATTAATGACGGATAATGGATGGTTGTCTCATCTATCTGTAATCAGTATATTTAGCTATTATATGTTATGCTTTTGTGCGTAAATGATCACTGAAAAATATTAGCTTTAAATAAAAATGTACTTTTCTAGTAATCAAATTTATCTGCTAAAAGAATCAAAAAACTATATAAAAGTCTTGGAATATTATTTAACTACATTAGATAGGCATATTCAGCAACCGATGGTTGTAGATGTCATTCGAGAACAAAATCGTTTAGAGGAAAGAATTTCAATCTTTTTAAAATGCAAAGATACATTATTTTTTCTTAAAGAATGGCAATTTTCTGACGTATTAGGAGAAAGCATCTTATTGCTAAAAGAAATCAAGCAGTTACTAAAATTGAAATATGCTTTTATGTGCATAGATATAGATGTAACCATACAATTAATACGAGAACATATTAATCAGGTCAAGGGACAGATACAAACAATTAACTCTTTAATCGATGAAAGAATAGAAGAACTTAAAGAAGATAGTAATGATTATATCAAGCAGATTGATCAAACGATTGAGATTACTCTCAAAGAGCATGAAACGCTTCGTAATGAGATTTTGCAAAATATGAGCAATCGCTCTCAACTGATTCTACTCGGTTTAGCAGCAATTTTCACGGTTGCAGGTTTAGCACTCACTCCCTTAACCGGTTTATTGACAACTGAAACAACACTTATAGAACCATCTGCTAACATTATTGTTATGGATAACACACAGGATAAGAAAAAGTTATATGAAATTAATTTATCACAATCTTCTGAAGAAACGAAAGAAGAGGAATTAAAAATCACTAGAAAAACGACAGAAGGGACAATTAAAACAGCTATGATTCCTGTGATTATTGTTTTAGGCTGGATTATTCCTTTGATTAACACCTATATTATTTATCGGGTGCTAAACTGGACAGAACAAATTTTAACTATTGGTAAATATATTAAAGATAATATCGAGGAAAAAATAGATAGATTATCTCGGATGAAATTTAGAATTAGTAGCCGTTTAGGTCTTCTTTCAGGACAATATAATGATATTATCAGTCATAACTTATATTGGGAAAGATACTTATCAAGCAGGAAAAAGCAGGAATTTAGAGATTATAGAGGGATTATTTTAATAATTGGTTTGTTGATAACGATTAATATTACTTCTTTTTTAGCAGCTAATATCTTGTTCATTTCTGACTATATAAATGATTCAACATATAATGATTTTAAAATTTTCTTTTCTACTCATCCTTTGGTAACGAGAGTTGTTATTTTTTTAATAACAACTACAGTATTATTTATGTATTGTGAAAGGTTTTCTTTTAAAACTATTGAGAGTCCATCATCACAATCTGTAACAGTCCCTACAGTTGAAATAAGAGATTTTATATTTTGGCTAATATTCTTTATATTAGGACTGTTGTTATCTGTGATATTTTACTCTTTTAAAACTAGCGAAAACTCTATAATTAATTGGATTATTGCAACTTGGGATGCTCCTTTTGGCCAAGTACATGAGCAGATTGGATGGACTACACTGTTGGCTGTTGCAGCCGTTATTCTCATCCTAGCTTTAATGTTGCTAATAATTGTCGTTTTCTCATTTATCTTCTCGGAGATTGAAGTTTGCTTGAGGAGCTACCAAACCAAATTGATGAATTTAATAATCTATAAGATCGATGATTTAACTGCGGATGATAATATCAAAAACTGGATCATGATTTTTGCTCTAACTATTTTAACTACTATTACCTCTTTTGCTATAGATGGTATTCAAAAAGAATGGATTGATATATTTCTAGAAGGGATATTTGTCATAATTCCCTTTTTCGTAATAACGATTGTTTCTTTAATCGCATTGGCACGACTTTGGAATATTAGAAAAGCTTACGATAGAAAATCCTCAATCTCTAACCCATTAACTACTTCACTAGACGATATCAAAGACAAAAACGATTATATTAGTGAAATTGCAAGAAAGCATAATGGTTTAATTAACGTGCGAATCAATGATAATGTATCTATTGACGTTTTAACGTTAACTACAATTTATCAAGTTATAACCATAGATAAATGCAATACAGTTGCTAAAATTGATGCCATTAGAAAAGATTATATGAAGCCTTATCAGGATACATTACCCAATCATGAGCGTATTGTCTTTATTCTTGGAACAAAAAAGTACACAGAGAACCTTGATAATGGTGAGTTGCCATTGCAAACAGATCCTCCTGCTGCTGATATACTGTGTATTGAAAATGCCTTAAAAAAAGATGATAAAAAATGGCTTAAAGACAATAACTTAACAACGGATACGGATACTTCTACTAATTGTCAACAAGTAAAATTAGATAAGGTAAGTTAAAGTAAAGTGGGTTATAGTAGTGGACTGTAACCCATTAACTTAATAGACTATGAAATTAACCATTACTAAGCGTTTACTCCATCCTAAAAAACAAAATATTACTCCCTTATTAACCCTTACCTTAACAGCCGAAGAAAGAACCCGTAGTCGCTATGTTTGGGAACGAGAAAGTCAATATAAAATTAAATTTAGACTCCCCAGAGGAACGATTTTAAAAGATCATGATTTGTTAGCTACAGAGGATGGAGAAATTATTAAAATAACCGCAAAACCTGAGCCAGTTTTTACAATAAAATCTCCTAACTCTCTAGAATTATTGCGGGTTGCCTATCATTTAGGAAATCGTCATATTTCATTAGAACTTAATCCGACTTACTTACGCCTTTCTCCAGATCCTGTATTGAAAAATATGATCAATCGATTTGATGTAACAATGGTTGAAGAAATCGCACCCTTTCAGCCCGAAATAGGTGCTTATCATAGCCATTAGAAGGATGTTTTCCTCCTACTCTAAGAATTGAGTACGAACCTGCTGAGTAGATTTTAATAGCTGTTCAAGGGTTTCCCAATTTTCTTGTTCAATGTAGTGGATAAATTGATCCAGACTGTGACGATATTGTTGTAGCGATCGCAATACAGCCATTTTATTGTATTGTGCCATCATCACCCCCAATTCAGGATTTCCACCACCAACGCGACTGGTATCACGAAACCCTGAACTGGCGAATTTTTGTGACCATTGCAAGATGGTGGGTTCTTGTTCACTCATACAAGCATCAATTAGACTCGCACTAATCATGACAGGAAGATGAGAAATCCACGCTACCGCTTTATCATGTATATCTGGGGGACAGATTTCTATCACTGAACCAAGGGAACGAGCAATTTCCTCTACTTTACGCAATGCAACTAAAGGCGTTTCTTCGGTGGGTGTTAGCACATAAGAACGTCCTACAAATAAATTTCTTTGTGCTGCATCGATTCCTTGTTCTGCGGTTCCGGCCATGGGATGACCCCCGACAAAATTCGGCCATAGCGGAGAACATTGGCTGACAATAGGCGTTTTCACCGATCCTACATCAGTAATGACTGTTTCTGGTGTCATATAGGGGATCAATGCTTGTAAAATCGGTAAAATTAGACCTATTGGCGTACAAATAAAGATAACTTCTGCTGAGTTTAATAGGGCTAATTCTTGACTGGCCTCATCTACTACACCTCGTTCTAAGGCTTTTTGACAGGTTTGAGACTGACGGGACACACCTAATACTTTAAGTCCTCGATGGCGTAAATCTAAACCTAATGATCCACCAATGAGTCCAAGTCCAACAATACCGACTTTCATACTTTGAGATTAAGGATTAATGTTTACTTATTCTGTTTATTGTCGAATATTCTTGAGTGTTTTGTCTCATTTCTTTGTCAATGTTCACAATTGCTTAGTCTTTCTTCACATTCTTTTTTAAGCTCAGAAGACTTTAAACGGAAATATTAGCTAATTTAATTAGCTTTACTTTTTAATGAAGGTTAGAAGCCAAAATTCTCATCTTTTTGCTGTGTGGAAGTAGAAAGATTAAAGAGTTTGGTTATGGCGATCGCTTGACTGGCTTGTATTTGTCCATAGGAAAAACCCCAAGGAATTTCATTATCTAATTGTTCAAGAAACCAATCTTTGATATAGGGACTTCCATAAATAATTAATCCTTTAATAATTTTTTCTTCAATCAATTGTTGATAAATTTCTTTATTTTCTGGGGTTAACCCTGCTTGGCCTCGAAAGGGATTTCCCCTTAAGAAAACTTGTAATAAAGTGGGTCTTTTGTCTGTGGTAATTAAGGGTAATGTTTGATAATCGATTAGGTGTAACTTATAACCATACTGGGAAGGAAGGGTCACTGATGGACTTTGACGATCTAGAAAAGATAAGTTTAATAAGTCATCAACAACAATTAAGTTACGTCCTTCTTTATCCTCTAGTGGAGAGAGGGGAATGTTCCCTCCATAACTAAGAGACGACTCGATAATATGATTAACCGTAGTCGTTGAGTTTTTATCAGATAAGGTAAATAAATCAGAAGTAACAGTTGGCTCGAACAGCTTAGTTTTTACTTGCTTAATACGCTGAAAAGACTGGTCAATTCGTTCTTCAGAAAGACTCCCTAATTGCACTGCGTCATAAATAGCTTTAATAGCAATTTCAGGATTCGATGGCATTAACAAGATATCATTTCCTGCTTCTACTGCTTTAACCGCAATTTCAGCGTCTGAATATTGCTTTTTAACCCCACCCATTACTAAAGCATCGGTAACAATTAATCCTGTAAAACCTAAGTTTTGACGTAATTGCTTCCTTAAAATTTTGCTTGATAAAGTAGCCGAAGTTTGCTGATCCCATGCTGATACCAGCAAATGCGCTGTCATAATACTATTAACATTTGCTTTAATCGCTGCTTGAAATGGAGGCAATTCTATCCGTTGTAATCGTTCCACAGAATGAGCAATTTGAGGTAACTCTAAATGAGAATCAGTGGCCGTATCACCATGTCCGGGAAAATGTTTGGCGGTGGTTAGAATCGGATAGCTTTGTGTTCCCTCAATAAAGGCGGTAATCAACTGACTAACGATAGCAGAATCTTCACTAAAAGCCCGAATATTAATGACAGGATTATCAGGATTATTATTAACATCAACAACGGGTGCTAGTAGCCAGTTAATGCCTACCATTAACGCTTCTTTAGCGGTTATTTCTCCCATTTGATAGGCTAAATTTTTAGCTAACGCTAAATCATGAAGGGCAATTTCTCCTAACGCCATAGGTGGGGGAAAAGCCGTTGCACCTGCAAAACGTTGTCCGACACCTTCTTCAATATCTGCGCAAATAAGCAAGGGATATTTTGACCAACTTTGTAGTGTTTTAATTTTTAAACTCAATTCTGCTGCACTTCCCCCTAATAAAATAATACCACCTAAATTTAATTCGTCTAACCATCGTTTTAATGTGTCATTCCTTGCTTCCCACATGGGATAACGAATTTGATGATCGAATAAATAGCCCGATGTACGCACGACAATCATTTGACCAATTTTTTGTTTAAGTTGCCAATCATTTGATAAAGTCATCATCATAAAGTTTGCTTTATATTAATCAATTGTAAATTAGTTCAGTCAGTTGATAGTCAGTCCTTTAAGATAAAAAAGAGTGATACTCTTAAGGCTAACTCATCAGAAACCAACTTTCTTATTTTAATCATCTTTTATTTTCTTGTCAAAGAATTAATGATACAGTAGAATAGGCTGAAGGCTTTAACCTTAAGAATGGTTTTTATCAATTCAAAAAGATAACTATCGTACTTTGTAAATCATGACAATTAAACCGACAAAACATCAACAAAAAATCTTAAATTTACTCAAACAAGTAGATGAAGAAGTCAGCGCACAGCAGTTACATTTTCAACTGCACAGTATGGGATCAAATATCGGCTTAGCGACCATTTATCGTGCTTTAAAAAAATTACACCACCATGGTATTATTCAAGAGAGAGTCTCGTCAACTGGTGAATCCTTTTATTGCTTAATTGATAATGCCCATGAACATCATTTGAATTGTATTCGTTGTGGTCGTTCAATTACCATTGAAGATTGTCCGCTAGAGTCAGAATTAAATCAGTGGTGTCAAGGGCAAAAGTTTTCTGTTTATTATCATACCTTAGAATTCTTTGGTGTCTGTGCCGATTGTCAAGATGTTCCCTAAACCAAGATTTTTATCTTATTAATTCCTTAATTTATCTATATGTTAAAGCATATTATTAAGCGGTTGTTAGTGGCAATTCCCACCCTACTTGCCATAAGTATTATTATCTTTACTATCTTAGCCTTAGCCCCCGGTGATCCCTTAGGAGAATTTGCGTCTAACCCATCTATTACTGCAGAGGTAAGGGAAAATCTTCGTAAAACCTTTGGCTTAGATCAACCCATTTATACCCGTTATTTTAAATGGGTTATTGCCTTTTTTCAAGGAGATTTAGGCTATTCTTTTACCAGTCGTAGCCCTGTCCTTGATTTGATTTTACAGCGTCTTCCTACGACCTTATTTATTGTAGGCACAGCTTACATCCTGAGTTGCTTATTTGCTTTTCCTTTGGGGATCATTTCAGCTGTTAAGCGTTATGGTTTTTGGGATCAAGCTTTAACAACGTTCGCTTTTTTAGGCTTTTCTTTACCCACTTTTTTCACAGGGTTATTATTTATCTTACTATTCAGTGTTACTTTAAATTGGCTACCATTTATCTATAATAGTACCTTAGAGATGAATAGTTTGGCTAATATCACTGAACAGATTAAACAGTCTATTATGCCCATCTCTGTTTTAGTCATCTATCAAATGGCTATCTTAACGCGATTTATGCGTTCTTCTGTGATAGATGAATTGTCCCATGAATATGTTAAAACAGCCTATGCCAAAGGATTAACCACTTGGCAAACTTTGAGGGTTCATATTCTTCGCAATGCAATGATCCCTGTTACCACCTTAGTTGCATTAGATATTCCTGCTATTTTCACGGGTGCATTAGTCACTGAGCAAATTTTTCGCGTCCCCGGAATTGGTGCATTATTAATTGACTCTATTCAACGCAATGATACTCCTGTGGTGATGGCTATTACCTTTATTTATGGCATTTTAATTGTGATTTTTAATGCGATCGCTGACTTGCTCTATGGTATTTTAGATCCTAGAGTTAGATATTAGAAATATAGGTAATCTAATATTCAATTCCGGCTTGCGCTTTAACGCCTTGTTCACGAAATGGATGCTTAATTAATTTCATCTCGGTTACTAAATCGGCTGCTTCAATTAATTGAGACGGTGCGCCTCTTCCTGTTAGGATAACATGGCAATCTTCTGGTTTTTCCTGTAACCCATTTAAGATATCTTCTATCTTTAAATAGCCCAATTTTAAAGCCACATTCACTTCATCGAGTAAAACTAATTTAAACTCAGGATTTTTAATGTAGTCTAAGGCTGTTTTCCATGCCTCATTTGCTTTTTCTAGATCCCTTTCCTTATCCTGAGTTTCCCAAGTAAACCCTTCCCCCATGGCCCGAAATATCAATTGCTGTGGCCATTGTTCTAAAACGGCTTTTTCTGCTGGTTCCCATGCCCCTTTAATAAATTGAATAATCGCAACTTTATAACCATGTCCTAAAGAACGAATAACCATTCCGAGTGCAGCAGTGGTTTTTCCTTTTCCATTCCCCGTATTAACAATAATTAAGCCTTTTTCTTTCGATGCTTGGGCAACTCTTTGGTCTTGAATTTCCTTGCGACGCTGCATTTTTTGTTGATAAGTCATGGTCTTACTAAAAATAAAGGTAAGTGGATTTGTTTCTTATTGATTATAAACTAAAGTGAACCTTCAAATGCTAATATATAGTTATCAAAATTATCAACTTGATGGAATGTTTGAGATTATTGATCACCTAAATGCTTCTCAGCATCAAGCCTTAACTCATCTCTATCAGCAAACGTGGTGGGGTCACTCTCGCACATTAACAGAGATTGAAAAAATGATTGAACAATCCGATATCGTAATAGGAATTGTTTTGAGAGTCAATCAAGAATTAGTCGGTTTCACCAGAATTTTAACAGATTATTGCTATCGTGCTGTTATTTTTGATGTCATCGTCGATGAATATTATCAAGGACAAGGATTAGGAAATTTGTTAATGAAAACGATTGTTGAGCATCCGTCTTTACAGAATGTTGAAGCGTTGCTTTTGTTTTGTCGTCCAGATATGGTCTCTTTTTATGAAAAATGGGGATTTAGCGAGGGTGAAAACTTAGGCTTAATGATTCGATCTTAATTAGGGTTGACTTAAGCTATTAAGCATCTTAATTGGTTTGTGGGGGTTGATGGGAAGATAGGGATATAGGGGGAGGGTTGGACAGTTGGTTTCCTAATTTACGCTTTACCCAGTTTAAATGCGTCTTAGCTTACAAAGCTTTCACCATAAAACAGTAGAGATGCTGCGTGCAACATCTCTACAAACACAGAGGACTAACCTCAGATTTGGTATTAGAACTAACGGGCTGAATGATGATCAATTTTTTCTAATGCCTGTTCTAACTCACTGTAATCACCATTGCTATTACCCATAACCGATCGCATTCCTTCTAAGGTAGAAACAATGCTGCGAGGATCCATAAACATCACCTTACTACTTTCACTACGACCAATGGTTTCACCCATGGTTAAATACTGTTGGGTTAATAGAAATTGTAAGGCTTCACGGGCTTTGGGATCACTTTGAAGTCTCTGCACAATAATATTTAATGCTTCAGCCGTTGCTTGGGCTTTTAACACCTGCTGTTGCTTATCTGCTTCTGCTTTAAGAATGGCTGCTTTTTTCATGGCTTCCGCATCTAATACCCTCGCTTCTGCCTTCCCTTGTGCTGAGTTAATAGCCGAGTCTCTTTCCCCTTCTGAGGTCAGAATAGCCGCCCGTTTTTTCCGTTCAGCAGCCATCTGTAATTCCATTGAATCTTGTACCGCTTTTGAGGGCATAATATCTCTTAGTTCTACCCTTGTCACTTTAACCCCCCATGGATCGGTGGCAATATCTAATTCTCGCAGGAGAATTTCATTGATTTCAGTTCGTGCGGTAAAGGTTTGATCCAATTCGAGTTTACCGATTTCTGCACGAATTTGGGTTAATACTAAATTCACCATCGCCGATTTTAAATTTTCCACTTTATAGTAAGCTTTTTCCATATCCATAATGCGCCAATAAACGACGGCATCGACAGTGATTGATACATTATCTTTAGTGATACAAGATTGAGGGGGAATATCTAAGACTTTTTCTCGTGTCGTTTCTTGATAAACAACTTTATCAAAAAAAGGAACAATAAAATTCAAACCGGGGCTTAATTTTTTATTATAACTCCCTAGTCTTTCTACTAAGTATTCATTTTTTTCGTTGACAATCTTAACTGTACCGAAGAGGGTTGATCCTCCTAAGATAACGATAATGAAAAAGAAAATGTTACCCATTTTGACAACCTCCAAGAGAATGTTAATTTAGTTTTATTCAAAATGTTGATGCTCAGATGAGAAGGACGAAAAGTTTTCGGGAAGGACAATTAAAGTGTTACCTGTGCGTTTAACAACATAGACAGTTTGATTCGCTGCGATCGCTGCTTTGTCGTCGGCACAAATTGCCCGCCAAGAATTCCCTTCATAAAGAACTCTTCCTGCTTCTCCTGCCTCAATTTCAGTCAGGGTTGTTCCTTCTTGTGCATCCCTAATCATTGATCCTTTACGTTGAGGTGTTAGCCAACGACGGGAGAAAACAATCGAAAAAGTTGATACTAAAAGCCAAAGGACAAGCTGAAGCTTAATACTCGGTAAGATTAAGGCAATGATGCCTACAGCGATCGCACTAAGTCCCATCATGAAGGCGACAAAGGCAGTGGGTAGGGCTAATTCCATTGCACAAAGAATCATACCTACAATAAGCCAAATAAATGAAGGACTCAGAGTATAAACAAATGATGTTCCTCCTGTCCCAGCTATTAAAGGAAATTCTCTTAAAATTTGTTCCATCACAAATCCCCTATCAAACGATTCATCCCACTTATCTATGATAACAACTATAAATGGGAACAAACCCTAAGAAATCGTTAATTCTTATTAGTATGAGTGGGATAAAATTGACATTTTTTTATGATAAAAATCAGTGGAAAACGAAAGAAGCGGTTTTAAACCCAATTAATCATCAAGGGTTATTTATAATAATAATTTATATAAAAAATAAGCACATATTTGTATTTGATATTTTTAGTGCCTAGCAAATTTGGGAAAATAAGCCGAAAATATGACAAAATCATGAAATTTAAAAGGGAGGAAATAACGAAAGAATCGGCTTGACAAGACCATGCTACGAAATTTATTGTAGAAATACGCTAAGAGCTTTCACTGTGGGCTACTGTGTTTAATTTCAAAAAAACAGTAAAGTTCTCCACGTCATTTACTAAGCTTAGATTTACTCGACAAATGTTTATAACAAATTATCCATAAGTTCCATAATGTTGAGACTTTCGGGGGTTAACCCATTCTCTAGCGGATGATATTTTAAATCTGATTCTAATAACCCCTTTAAAGCGACCAATTTTAAACTATTTTCGGCTAAAGTTTGAGCGATCGCTTCTGCCCCTACTAAATAACCACTTGCGCCTAAATCCATTAAAGCGGAGCGACGCAATTGTAATTGCTCTCCATTTAAGGCTTCAACTAATATTTCGCCATATTTTTTATCTCTTGTTAATTGGTACAAAGCTCTGGCTGCGGCGTATTGAACCTTTGGCACAAAATGGTTTAAAAAAGGTTGAATTAAAGGAATAGCCTCCGTTGCTTTTAATGTTCCTAATGCTTCTATAATTGCCTCATAGGGTTGGACTAAATGGGGTGTTCCCTCCACCATCTGTGCTTTTTCCACTCCCCCTTCTAAAAGGTTCATTAAGGGAGTAATTCCCCTTTTATCTTCCAACATTTCTAATGCTTGTGCCACTGACTCTCTGACATAATAATCTTCACAGTCCAAAGCTACAATAAGCGGTTCAACTGCTTTTAAATTCCCTAATTTTCCTAACGCTTTTGCTGCATTCCGTCGCAAGGGATAACCACCGTCAGAAGAGCGATCGCTTTCATCGGTTAATGCTTCTAATAATCCATTTAACGCCTCTTGTGAATCAATACGAAAACGCCCTAGCCACCATGCTGCATAATAACGTGCGCTTGGATCATCTAATTGTTGGATCTGATGCAAGGCTTGTTCTAAGGTGTAGTTAGGAGCTTCGTTCACCGACTCTGAGTTAAAATCAGGCATAAGTAAGATAATCTTTTTAGTTGCTTTAGTGTATCAGATGATTTCCCTATTATGAATATACTCTCGAATGCGGTTTAAATCTGATTTTCATACAATTTGATTTTATGGATTAATTGATACGGAAATACACACACAAAATGAAGGTGGAGAAGCAACCTTCTCCACCCAAATTCCTTAAGCAATGAGATATAAGTCTGAGGGATTATCGTACAGTTTTAGCATTTGCACCAGCAGGAATTGACATTCCAGTAGCAGCAGCATCAGCTACAGTACCTGCATTTTCTATGTAGGTAGCAAAGTTTGCACCATCTGCACCAATATCCTCATCTTCGTTCAAGCGGATAACGATAGTAGCGAATGTCCGTAGTGTTTGGTCATATTGAGTACCGCCGACATAATCCCGTGTGTTGTCTCGGTCATTTTGTTCGTTACGTGCGGTTTGAACACCTAGTGCAGGAAGATAAATTTGATCATAGTATTTTTCATTTCCAGTAGGAACTTCTAAATCAACAGAGGGTGCGTTGCCTGCCGGTGCAAATTGAGACCATTCAGTGTAGTAAGCTTGTTGAGCGCGGTTTAATGCACCAATGATGGATTTTGCTTCAGATTCCCGTGCTTTACCAACCTGTCCTAATAAGTTGGGAAGAGCAATCGCAGCAAGTACACCGATGATGATGACAACAACTAATAATTCAATTAAGGTGAAACCTTTGTTAGATTTTTTGTTGGAGAGAGTGTTGAGTAGATTGAGTTTGAATTGACTGTTCATGATAGTTCTTCCTTGCGGTAGGAGTGATTTGTTTTTCGCTGAAGATAACTTACCCACCCCGATCAATTTTCATATCACCTACTTTCAAAAATTTTTTTCACCCCTTTGATTTTTGGGGTTGGGGTTTCCCTTTTTTGATGTCTGAATTCTTTATCAGGAAAGACTTTCACATTTTTAAGTAGAAAAAAATGAAGCCTAACAAAAAAGAAAATTGTTTACATAACTTGATTAAGGAAAATGAATTTTTGCGTAAATACAAGGAAAGTATCTCTTTTTCTTAAGGGGACTTTAGGGAAACTCTTTAAATACTTTTGTTCCTTTGATCGAGATATAAAGTACACGGTTGATCATATCTTGTTCTGCTTCTATTGCTTGTAATGATGACACAAATATTGGGCAATTTGAGGAGATAAATCCTCATCTATCAAGAATTTCATTGTTTTTCTATTTTTTTTCACATTAGATAAGCTTTTTCAGTGGGAGGAAATAGAATATTCATCTTGATTCTAGGATTTTTTTTATTACTAGAGAATATTTTAAGGGTAGGAGTCACCTGAACTGCGAAAATTCATAATTCATAGTTTTTCAAGGGGCTAACCGTTGCCGTTGCCAAGATCCATCAGGTTGCTGATAATAACATAAGCGATCGTGGAGACGACTAGGACGACCTTGCCAAAATTCGATTTGATGGGGAATGACTCGGAAGCCTCCCCAATTTTCAGGACGATTCGGACTTTTATCTTTATATTCGCTTTTTAATTGTTCTAATTCTTTCTCTAACACATCCCGACTTTCAATTACTTTACTTTGAGGAGAAGCCCAAGCCCCTAATTGGGAAGCTAATGGCCGACTGTGGAAATAATCATCTGATTCTTGGGAAGCAACCTTCTCAACCTTTCCTTCGATGCGAACTTGTCTTTCTAACTTACCCCACCAAAACACCAAAGAAGCCCAAGGGGTAGCGGTCAATTGTTTGCCCTTGGCACTATCATAGTTAGTATAAAAGACAAACCCCCTAGTATCAAAGCCTTTGAGGAGTACCACTCTTGCCATCGGCCGACCTTCTGGGGTAACAGTTGCAAGAGTCATGGCATTGGGTTCTAATAAATTAGCAGAAACCGCTTCCTCAAACCAACGTCGAAACTGTGCAAAGGGATCTGATAATGCGTCTGACTCTAATAAACCCGATTGGGTGTAATTTTCTCTTAAGTCGCTAATAGAAAGGTTCATTGTTGTATTTTTACCATTTTAATCGATTATTATGCTGTCATCCTCTGCCCAAGAAGCGATCGCTGTTTTGATTGACATGGCACAAAGCGGAGAAATTGATCCGTGGGATGTGCAAGTGATTGATGTCATTGACCGTTTTTTGGCAGAATTAGGCATTTCTAACAGTTTAGAAGATTCCTATGAATATAGCCATCTACCGCGATCGGGACAGGCTTTTTTATGGGCTTCTATGTTAGTTCGTTTTAAGGCAGATACTTTAGAATTAGTAGCAGAAGAACCAGAAGAAGAAGAATTTCCCTTAACAACTGAGGAAATCGCAGAGAATGATTTTAATACTGCATCTCCAGTGGTTTTAGAAAAGCAAATTCGACGACGTACCGCAGCCCCTCCCCCTCGTAAGCGTCGAGTCACTTTACAGGAGTTGATTACTCAAATTGAAGAGATTGCGACAGAATTTGAGAAAGTTACGGTTAAACGCCCTAAAAAAACAACTTCTCGTAGTTATACCCGTCAAGAAGCGTTAAATACTATTACCCAACTAGCACACCAAGAAAATTTAACAGAACTAGCGGGTCAATTGGACACCTTTTTCCGAGAACAAATTGTGCAAACGCTCAAAGATCAAGAATGGCTAGAGTTAGAGAATTTATTGCAAGTATGGCATCAACTCCATACCCCGTTAAAAGAAGATCAATCTCCTGATAAGGTGGGGGTTTTTTGGGCTTTATTACTTTTATCTTCCCAGTCTAAGGTTTCTTTATCCCAAGATGAGTTTTATCAGGATTTAAAGGTCAAATTTTTGAGTTGACATTGTAGAAACTTTATCTAAGATTTTCTGAGAAACTTTATCAGATTTTCTTAGATAAATCTCTGAAAGTCTTATCTGATAAGAGTTAGAGTCCAGCACAATGGCAATGATTGCTGATGTCTGGCTATTAGAGTCATCAAAAATAACTTCTAACTTCCGACTTAATACTTCTGACTTCTTTAAAACTCCCCAGGTAAGATTCGAACTTACGACCAATCGGTTAACAGCCGACCGCTCTACCACTGAGCTACTGAGGATTGCTGACAACAGTTAATCATTATAGCCATAGACTTTATCAGTTGGCAAGCATTAACCCCAAATTTCTTAACAAATCGCAACACTGAGATCCGTCAAGGAAAGCTGGTGGGGTTTATGGTAGAAGTAGAATCCATCATTCTTACTCCTCTATGCTGACCTATCATCGTCGTCCAGTTTGCTTATCCTTACTTTCGACAGACCTTCCCGTTCTATCTAGTTTAGAAACGGCTGCTACCCTTTATCAAAAGGACAGAGATCGCTTTCATTTGCTACTCAGTCAATGCGATATTCCTCTATCTTGCTCAGAAGTTGCTTCCCCTGACTCAACAGAAAAGCAACTGCTTTGGTTAGAAATTTCGCCTTATCGGGTAGTTATGACGATGCAAGGTCGTAAAAGCTTTGCTTACCGTCATTTTTGGGAACAAGGTGTCTATGGAATCAGTCGCTATTGGTTTAATGAAACTAATCCTGATTTAAAAATCCAATCTTTCCGTCTTCGCAATTACACCCGAAGCTTAACCCTAGAATGGGACGAATTACCTCAATTTTTGCGAGTAGAATACGAGTTATGGACAGGTTCACTCTGTTTAGGTCATTATGTTTTACATTTAGAGATTTTTCATTAATTAGGTTCTAGGTGTCGGGTGTCAGGTTTCGGGTTTTAGGTTTCGGATTTCGGGTTTCGGGTTTCGGGTTTCGGGTGTCAGGTTTCGGGTTTCGGGTTTCGGGTGTCGAGTTTCAGGTTTCGGGTTTTAGATACTTATAACCTCAGACTTTACATTAACTGAACCAAAGTGTTCCCCCAAGCATTAATAAAATAATGGCTAACGCTATCCAAATAAACCCATTATCCTTGGTATTGACTTGGGAAAGATCCACCGAGTCTATTTTGTATCCAGACGGGGGAGAAGAAGATTTAGGGGGTTTTTGGGATACATATTTAGGTTTCCCTGTTTCGTTCGCAAGATTAGGAATTTGGGTCATCCATTCGGCTGGCCGTTGTAAACGAGGTGCTTCTAGGATATAAAGTAAATACTTGCCTTTTTCGCTAAAAGACGGATAGGGATGCGTCGCTAGTTGACGACACAAAGCGATCGCACTTTTAGTATCTCCTACCGCTTGATAAGCAGTAATTAAAGCAATACAGGCTTCTGCTCCTAACTTTGTGTTAATAGAGGCTACTTCTATGGCCTTTTCTAAATTTTCCACGCTTACACGATATTGTCCACTTTCTAAGGCTGCTTGTCCTGTTTCGTAATAGGCATAAAATTGTTGTTTTTGATGATCATTCATTACACATAAAGATTATTTAAAAGCTAATGTAACTATAGCAAAGAGATGAAGAAAAATCTTGGTATATCAATCGTTTTAAGGCTGATAGCAAGGAAAGAGTTAGTAACGTCAGGATCGATAACGCTGTCAAATTTTCGCTCAATTAATTTAGTTGACAAAAATATCTGTTTATGTATGGTAAAGATAAAAAAATCCTTTAGTCAAATGTTAAAAACTATCTTAAGATTAACAGGTAAGTCGAGTTAATTTTTTTAAAGACTCAGGCACAAAAATATAGAAATAGATTAGGAGGACCTTTTATGGCGCTCGTACCCATGCGGCTGTTGCTAGATCACGCGGCTGAAAACAACTACGGTATTCCCGCTTTTAACGTTAATAATTTAGAGCAGATCCTCGCTATTATGGATGCTGCGAATGAAGCTGATAGTCCCGTTATTTTACAAGCATCTCGTGGTGCGCGGAAATATGCTGGTGAAAACTTCCTCCGTCACCTTATTTTAGGTGCGGTTGAAACCTATCCCCATATTCCTGTTGCTATGCACCAAGACCATGGTAACAGTCCCGCTACCTGTTACTCAGCTATCCGCAATGGTTTTACCAGCGTTATGATGGATGGTTCTCTAGAAGAAGATGCTAAATCCCCTGCTAGCTTTGAGTACAACGTTAACGTTACCGCAGAAGTGGTTAAAGTTGCTCACGCGGTTGGTGCTAGTGTTGAAGGTGAATTAGGCTGTTTAGGCTCTCTTGAAACTGGAAAAGGTGACAAAGAAGACGGCCACGGTTTTGAAGGAACCTTATCCAAAGAGCAATTACTCACCGATCCCGATGAGGCAGTAGAATTCGTTGAACGGACTCAAGTAGATGCCTTAGCGGTTGCCATTGGAACCAGCCATGGTGCTTATAAGTTTACTAAAAAACCGACGGGTGAAGTTCTAGCTATTAGTCGTATTGAAGAAATTCACGCCAAATTACCCAATACCCACCTAGTAATGCACGGATCTTCTTCTGTTCCCCAAGAATGGATTGATATGATCAACGAATACGGTGGTCAGATTCCTGAAACCTATGGTGTACCTGTTGAAGAAATTCAAAAAGGTATCAAGAGTGGGGTTCGTAAGGTTAATATCGACACCGACAACCGTTTAGCTATCACTGCTGCGATTCGTGAAGCAGGTGCGAAAGATCCTTCTAACTTTGATCCTCGTCATTTCATGAAACCTTCTATGAAGTACATGAAGCAGGTTTGTTTAGATCGTTATCAACAGTTTGGAACTGCTGGAAACGCTAGTAAAATCAAGCAAATGACTCTTGATGATTATGCTGCTAAGTATGCTAGTGGTGAATTAGCTGCTTCTGTTAGAAAAGCTGTTGCTGTGTAACGATTTAACTAAGCACAATTAAATTAACTGTATAAGTATTAGGGTAACTTTCGGTGAGTTACCCTTTTTTGTATAGAAATTTCTATAGGAGTCTGTGATCAACGCCTAACGGCATCTAAGGTTGAATCAGTGCCTCTTCGTGCGTTTCGGGGTTGTTTAGCCACTGTGATCAACGCCTAACGGCATCTAAGGTTGAATCAGTGATATAGGCACAATAGCAAAACTCCTAGGAAACGAGTGATCAACGCCTAACGGCATCTAAGGTTGAATCAGTAAGCTGATCATGAAAATTCTCAACCCTGCTTTCTTGTGATCAACGCCTAACGGCATCTAAGGTTGAATCAGCCCAAAAAATTTGATTTAAAATTCTAGACCCTTTTGTGATCAACGCCTAACGGCATCTAAGGTTGAATCAGAACAAACTCCCTCCTAACAAACCTCACAAAGTTTAGTGATCAACGCCTAACGGCATCTAAGGTTGAATCAGACCTGCTAATAACTCTTCTTCTGCCGCTAATTCAGGTGATCAACGCCTAACGGCATCTAAGGTTGAATCAGTACCCATGTATTCGAGCTTTTCAACGACTTCTTTAAGTGATCAACGCCTAACGGCATCTAAGGTTGAATCAGGGCGACGGCTGAAAGCCTTATCTAGCCTACTATCCTAGTCTATTTTGCACGTACCTCCTTTGCAACCGTAATAATACAGAAAAAGTTGGCTCAAATCAAGAATTTTCAGCGTCCAGAAGCCAGATAGGGTAAGGGGTGTGAGGTTTTGCAAGCACCTGTCAGCCAATCAAAAGACCTTCCAAGCTATACAGAGTAAGAGTTTCAGCGATTTTGAGCCATGATTTAAGCCAAACATTCAGAGGTGCTTGCACCGCTTCGCAGAATGTGGGTAGCAAAGAAAGGGTTGATGTTTGACAAGCTTGAAACCTGCAAAGTCCTTATTCTATCAACAATTGCCAACTGTTATAGTCGTTTCAAATAAGTTTGAGACAAAGGAGTGTGAGCGTCTCGCTCACTACACTTAAAGATAAGATGGATGTGAGGTGTCTCATTCTTATTTGAATTCACTATAACTGCTATAGAAGCATTAATATTTAGTTGGCGTTAATGTGACCACATTTCCTTTATTTTGTCGTAATTGTCGAGTTTGTTCCAAAATTTCTTCTACATCTTCTTCTGATAATTTCTGAACATAGTTAACTTTAATCTCCTCTAGTAAATCTTTGAGTAAAACTTCCAAACGATCCATGCTATGTTCTGCTTTTAAACCCGTTCCCATTGCATGGGTAAAGCTTTCCGCTAACTTAGCAGCTAATTCATCAAAAACAGGATCTTGTGCAGTAATGTCCACCAAGACAGTACATAAAGTGGTGTACAGTTGGGTTGCGATTTGTTCAGTCAGTTGGGTTTCTAGAGATTTAAACCCCGGTATTCTTTGTATTCCTTGATAAGCGGGGGTTTGTTGGATTGATTTATCAAGATTATATTTTAAAAATGCTTCTGCTTCGGGTTGAATTTCAGGTAAAACTTTATGTACGGTAATATGAACAACCAGTTTAATTATCTCTGTGATTTCATCCGTGTCGTTGAGATCAATATAGGGGGTTGCGCCTCTTTGTTCAAAAACATTCTGTATCATTCCATCATTTATTGCACCTTGAAACTGATTAATTACTCTTAAAATGACAACTTCCGTAATATCTCCTGCGATACTGGCAACAAATCCCTGACTCGCTTGTCTTTGAATTGATTTTAAGTTAATTAATTTAGCTTGATTCAAGCGAATTGTTAAAGGAATGATTCGCAACCAACGAAAGATAGGAATAAATAAGAAAATATCGTACCAACGCCATAGGGTAGCATCAAACCAGCTAAGTCCTGCATGACGACGGCTAATAAACCATGTTCTTCCTAAAAATTCGATAAAAAATAGAAAGCCAAAAGGAAAGTCAAACGCCCCAAAATTGTCAACAGGTTCTCCATTTTCTCCAATTGGTCTAAAGTAATTTGTCGCAATTAAAGGCTCAATACTTTCATTAAAGAAATCAATTTCTTCGTAATAACTCTTAAATCCTTGACGAAAAAGATAGTCTTTACTCCAAAAAGTTCTAAAGGCTTCTTTGGAAGAATATACTTCATTGTTACCATCAAAAATATGCTCGGTCATTTTATTTTTAATTCTCTCTAATGTTCCTGTTTTATTAGCAACTTGGAAAGGATTTGTATTAACCATATCAATACTTTCTGCCCGTAATTGGGAGAGTATTTTATCAATTTTGTCGGTTGTATTATTTGCTGTTTGATTATTGTTGACTTGTCCAGAATCGGGAAAAACATCTGTATAATCTTCAGAAATTCGTTGTTCGATTTCGTTAACTTCTTGTTGGAATTCTTCGACTAACTGTAAATATCCTTCTGTACTGCGATAGGGAACAATTCCTTTAATTGGGTCATAAGTATTTGTAATCCATTGTCTAAATGAAGTCGGTAAAACTTGCAATGGTTTTTTAGGAGGAAATTTAAGTTCCAAATTATCAACTGTAAAAAAGAGAAAGTCAACAGGTTTATTAAATTTGACAAATACCATTTGGACTTTTCCTTGTAACCAAAAATCTCGTAGGGGAATGTAGGTCAAATCAAAAATAACAATGATATAGTTAAATAAGATTAAAAGTGCCATCAATCTTTCATACAACGAACGCAGGTTACGTTTTTTGGTAGAAGATTTAGATTTTTTGGTAGTTGCAATTGTCATTTTAGTTATGAGTAAATGTCTGAATGATTAACTGTAAATGATAAATCATAAATTTTTCAAGCAAGCTTTGTAAATTTAAACACTAAGTGTCAGTAAACGTTCCAACTGCTTCAGAAACATGAGAGAACCCTTTTTCCTCTAATCTTAGTAAAATACCGTCTAAAATCGCCTTAACCATCCAAGGGCCTTCATACACCCAACCTGTATAAACTTGCAATAAACTTGCACCGGCCGTTATTTTTTCCCAAGCATCTTCTGGGGTAAAAATGCCACCGACACCAATAATCGGTAATTTTCCTTGGGTTTGTCTATAAATATATCGAATAACTTCCGTTGAACGTTGACTTAAAGGTTTTCCACTAATTCCCCCTGCTTCTTCTGTAATGGGTTGACCCGTCGCAGGTAAAACTTCAGTGTGTAATCCTGTTCGTTGAATTGTAGTATTAGTCGCAATAACGCCAGAAAATTGATAAGCTTGAACCAACTCAAGGATAGTATCAATAGCTTCATTCGTTAAATCAGGGGCAATTTTGACAAATAAGGGATATTTATGCTTATTTTCTGCCTGTAATGCTTCTAAAATCCCTTTTAATTGGTTTCCGTCTTGTAGCGATCGCAGTCCGGGAGTATTAGGAGAACTTACGTTGACAACAAAATAATCAGCGTAGGGTTTTAAGGTATTAAAACTAAACAAATAGTCTTTTGCAGCGTCTTCTAGGGGAGTAATCTTAGATTTACATAGGTTTATTCCTATGGGAATTTGTCTAGGATGCTGATTCCATGCTTTTTCTAAGGTTTGCGCCATGGTAACTGCACCTAAATTATTCGCACCCAAACGGTTTAATGCGGCCTTATCTTGGGAAAGACGAAAGAGACGGGGTTGGGGGTTTCCTATTTGGGGATGTTGGGTAACTGCGCCTAATTCCGCAAAGCCAAAGCCGAAATGTTGCCAAATTCCGGCTGCAATACCATCTTTATCGCATCCGGGGGCAAGTCCAAGGGGGTTTACCCAGTTTAAGCCCCACAAGTTTTGTTTTAATCGCTCATCTGGCACTTTAAAGCTTTGTTCGCTTTGGGAAAGTAACCATTTTCCCCAAGCTGTTTGACGGTTGCGATCGACTTGGCTAAGAGTGGCTAAAATTTGGTTATGAGCCTTCTCAGGATTGCTTTTTGTCGCAGCCAAAAAGAGAGAATATAGGGGTTTAGCAGTTGTAAACAAGTTCATAGGGTATGAGGTATGAAGATGAGGTGTGAGGTATGAGAAAGATCAAATGTGAGGTATGAGGTTGAAATCTCTAGAACCTAAAACCTAAAACCTAGAACCTAGAACCTAAAACCTCACACCAACTAAACTTATACAGTCACTGGTAAATACTGATCAATGACCTTGCGAAATTCACTTTTCTGTTTAACCCCTCGCATTTGTTCTACTAGGTCTTTGTCTTTGAAAAATTGTACCGTTGGTGTTCCTGTTACCCCTGCATTTTGCGCAATTTCTGGGTCAGCTTCGATGTCAATTTCGACGAAATGGATTTTTCCGTCGTATTCATCTACCACTTTACTTAAAATGGGCTTTAGGGTACGACAGGGGCCACAAGTGGGAGAAACATATTTGACCATAATTAAGCGATCACTTTCATGGAAGAGTTTGCGTAACGCATAACCTCCCACATAACGGGTGTTATTAATGTCAAAGGTTTCTTCTGTATCTGCGACACTTTCTGAGGTGTAACTGTCAGTAGATGGCACTTCTTGTTCTTCGCTTTGATGATACTCTTGAATTAAATTATGCTCAGAGAGCCATCTTTCTGCTAATAAAGCAGCCATACATCCCGTTCCTGAAGCCGTGATCGCTTGACGATATTCGTGATCCTGTACATCTCCTGCTGCATAAACGCCTTCTACACTGGTGTTTACACTTCCTGCTTTAACTTTAATGTACCCTACATCATCAAGGTCTAATTGCCCTTGAAAAAGGGTTGTATTAGGGACATGACCAATCGCATAGAAAAGACCTTCTACGGGTAAGTCTGTTACCCCTTGGGTTTGATTATTTTTAATCTTTAACCCTTCTAATTTATTCCCAGTCCCAAATACATCGATCGCTTCTGTATTCCAATGTACAGTAATTTTCTCGTTATTTAAAACCCGATCTTGCATCGCTTTACTGGCACGCAGTACATCACGACGTACCAAAAGATGAACATGAGAGCCATATTTGGTTAAATAAACCGCTTCCTCGGCAGCAGAGTCGCCCCCTCCAATTACAGCTAACTCATTCCCCTTAAAGATAGGACTTGCACCATCACAGATCGCACAGGCGGAAATCCCACTACTCCAAAATTGGCTTTCACTGGGCAAATTTAACCGTTTAGCGGTTGCACCCGTCGCAATGATAATACTGTTGGCTTGAACTTCCCTGTCTGTAGAACGTATCGTAAAGGGACGCTGACTTAAATCTACGGAAACCACATCTTCGGTATAACATTCTGTTCCCCATCGTTCTGCTTGCGCCTTCATTCGTTCCATTAGTTGAGGCCCTGTAATTCCTTCGGGAAAACCGGGGAAATTTTCCACTTCCGTGGTTGTCATCAATTGACCCCCCGGAATTCCCCCTGCTTGCAATCCTTCAAACATTAAGGGCTTTAAATTCGCTCTGGCTGCATAAATCGCCGCCGTAAATCCAGCCGGACCCGACCCAATAATGACAACATTTTCCACTGTAGAATTGACCATTCTCTTTAAATTAAACTCATAACGACTACGCTTAAATAGTATAGCAAAAATTGAAGGAAGAAGGAATTAATTATTTTCTTAGAGTATTTTTACTCAGTTCAAAATAACTTTACAAACTGTAATAATTGATAAAAGTTTTGCAGGGATAGGCTTACAAGCAATTTTTGCCTCAAAAAATACTCAAAATCCCCCTCAAAAAATTAACAAGACGTAACAAATAAAGGGTCAACTACGGTGTATAAAATTAACTTGAGAGGTTTAAACAACGGGTCAAACCTATGACCAATACCTTGTTTGACCTTCAAACCCAACTTTATGAGACAACTATCAAGTTTTCTCAGGTTTCTTAAAGAAAAGTTAAGAAGCGTGAAGAACTATCAAGATTAGAAAGTCTCGCTTAGGTCAACAGACCACTATGACTTAAGCTATTTAAGATCCCGTTTTTAGGGAATGTTCAACATTTTACACCCGTCAAGTTAGGAGACTAAAAATCAATGTTTGACGCATTTACCAAAGTTGTTTCTCAGGCCGACGCTCGCGGTGAGTATTTAAGTAGCTCTCAGTTAGATGCGTTAAGCGCAATGGTTGCTGAAAGCAACAAGCGGATGGATTCTGTTAACCGCATTACCAGCAATGCTTCTTCCATTGTTGCGGATGCCGCTCGTGCTTTATTTGCTGAACAGCCTCAATTAATTGCTCCCGGTGGAAATGCTTACACCAGCCGTCGTATGGCTGCTTGCTTACGGGATATGGAAATCATCTTGCGCTATATCACCTATGCAATCTTCTCTGGTGATGCAAGTGTTCTTAATGATCGTTGTCTAAACGGACTTCGTGAAACCTATGTTGCCCTTGGTACTCCCGGTGCTTCTGTTGCAGTAGGTGTTAACAAAATGAAAGAGGCAGCGGTCGCAATTGCTAACGATAGTAGCAACATCACCCCCGGTGACTGTAGCTCTTTGATGTCTGAAATCGCTGGTTACTTTGACGCTGCTGCTGCTGCTGTTTCATAAGTCTAAATAATTAGACATCGTAATCTGTCACTTTCAACTGGGTAAAGGAACTTTTCCAGCTTACCCTCCACCTCGGAAAACTTAGTAAACTTAAATTTGGGAGATACCAATACCATGAAGACCCCTTTAACTGAAGCTGTTGCATCTGCTGATTCTCAAGGCCGTTTTCTCAGCAGCACCGAACTTCAAGTTGCCTTTGGTCGTTTTCGTCAAGCAACTGCCAGCTTACAAGCTGCTCGTGCCTTAACCGACAAATCTCAAACCTTAATTGACGGTGCAGCCAACGCTGTTTACAGCAAATACCCCTACACCACCCAAACCTCCGGCCCCAACTTTGCTCAAGATCAACGGGGTAAAGACAAATGCGCTCGTGATATTGGTTATTATCTCCGTATGGTAACTTACTGCCTAGTTGCTGGTGGAACCGGACCCATGGATGAGTATCTACTCGCTGGTATCGACGAAATCAACAAAACCTTTGACTTGTCTCCTAGCTGGTACATCGAAGCCTTGAAATATATCAAGGCAAATCATGGACTCAGTGGCGATGCTGCCGTTGAAGCCAATTCTTACCTTGATTATGCAATTAATGCCTTAAGCTAGTTAGCTAATTAGGGTTCAAATGGCCTGGAAAGCCAGGAGGTTGTTGGCCAAATCGTCTTCAATCATCTGATTTTCCGGGTCTTATTATATTTACGCTTTGATAACCATCGATTGAGTAAGGAGTAAATCAGTGGCCATAACTGTAGCAGCCTCCCGTTTAGGGACTTCCGCATTCAGCAGTGCTTCACCAGTAGAATTAAGACCAGACTGGACAGAAAATGATGTTAATGCTGTAATTCGCGCCGTTTATCGTCAAGTGCTTGGCAATGACTATATTATGGAGTCAGAACGACTCAAAAGTGCCGAATCTTTAGTGCGGAACGGTGCAATTACGGTACGAGAATTTGTCCGTGCTGTAGCCAAGTCTGAACTATACAAAAACAAGTTTTTGTATGACAATTTTCAAACCAGAGTGATTGAACTCAACTATAAACATCTGTTAGGCCGTGCGCCTTACGATGAGGCTGAAGTGATTTATCACCTAGACCTCTATGAAAACCAAGGATTTGATGCTGAAATTGATTCTTATATCGATTCAGTAGAGTATCAAGAAAACTTTGGTGATAGCATCGTTCCCTATTATCGGGGATTTAATACTCAAACTGGTCAAAAAACCGTTGGTTTTACCCGTATGTTCCGCTTGTATCGGGGATACGCCAATAGTGATCGCTCGCAAATTGAGCGTAAGAACACTCGTTTAGCCACAGAATTGGGTCAAAATAGTTCTTCTACCGTGGTCGGCCCTTCTGGTAATAACAGTGGTTGGTCTTATTTGAGATCCAAGAAAAATGAAACCCCAGCCAAAGCATTAGGCGGCAACTTACCCTATGGTAGCGATCGCAAAATCTATCGGGTAGAGATTACAGGTATTGGTCGCCCCGGCTATCCCAGTGTACGTCGTAGTAACAAAGCCATTTTTGTTCCTTACGAAGAATTATCTGCCACCTTACAACGAGTTGGTCGTTCTGGTGGTCGTATCGCAAGTATTACCCCTGCCAGTTTAGACTAAGAAAAAGGGGACACAAAGATTGTGATTGTGTCCCTATTGGGGTAAAAAATGTCTTGGCCTTCCATTATTAACGAAAACGGTTAACAAAAGCAAACACAAAGTCATGTTAAGTAGATCATCCCTTGTTGGTACTGGAAACAGTCCTTCTGCTAACCGCGTCTTTCTCTATGAAGTTAAAGGCTTACGACAAAGTAAAGAAAGTGACAAAAATAGCTATCCTATTCGTCGCAGTGGTAGCGTCTTTATTAAAGTCCCCTATGGACGGATGAATGAAGAAATGCTACGAATCAATCGCTTAGGTGGTGAAATTGTCAATATCCAACCTCTTAGCGTGGGAGACGCATCAGAAAACTGAGATTAGTGCTATCTAATCTAATTTTAAGCATCGGTGGGGTCATACCTACCGATGTTTTAGGTTTTGAATCTTTCTGTGTATAAATTGTTAAACTTCTAGAATTAGAATTGTTATTAATAATAGTCTCAATTAACATGAAATTACCTATCCAATCTCTCTACTATTGGTATCAAAAAGCTTTGTTTCATCCCCAGTATCGCTGGTTAGTTATTTTGGGGACTTTGATTTACTTTCTAAGCCCTATTGACATATCGCCTGATTTTCTACCCATTGCTGGCCAAATTGACGATTTTGTTCTCCTAACCCTTTTATTTACTGGAATTACTCAGATAGTTTCTGAAGCATTAAATCCTTCAACTGTTGAACCATTAGAGAATCCAGATGAATCTGAATCTGGTAAAACCATTGATGTAGATGCTATCAAAATCGACTAGATATCTCTTTGGGAGATATCTATTAACAAATAAATAATGAGGTGAGTGTTTTACCCACCTCAATCAGATTAACTATCTTGAACAATTAATGGTGATTCAATCATCTACCCTAGTCAAGATTGACTTTCACGACTTTATTTTTTTCTTCTTCAGCTTTGGGAAGGGTAAGATGAAGAATACCATCTTTATACTCTGCTTTAACATTGGTATTTTGGACTAAAGCAGGAAGAGAAATAACCCGTTGGAATTGACCATAACGGAACTCAGAACGAGTTACTCCCTTATCTTCGCTACGGTGTTCCATTTTCCGTTCCCCAGTAATAGAAACCGTATCTTTAGACACTTGAATATCTAAATCTTTTGCGTCCATTCCGGGGACTTCGAGTTTTAATACAACCGCTTCATCGGTTTCGGAAATTTCAGCCGCAGGAGTAAAGGATAATTCTTCAATCTCTTTCCAATCCCAAGTGGGGAGAAGAGAGTCATCAAATAAACGATTCATACGACGTTGTAAGGTTTCTAATTCGTGGAAAGGATTATAACGAGTTAAAGCCATAATTGTGACCTCCAAGCAGTTTGTTTAATCTTTTAGGGATAGTTAATTTATCCCGTTGCTTGACTCAATATTAACTAAGTTATTTGAAGGAGGTAATACGGTTTCCCTGAAATAAAATAGGGTAATGGGCGTATTTTCTTGTTTTAAAGATAGGTGAGGAAAACCGTCAATAAAAATTCGGTTCTCTTCTTACCCTATCGTTTTTAAGCAAATCCACCAAAAGAAGTCATATTTCCTCCACCTTGGCTAACAGTAACTGCCGATTGAGAAAAGACTTGGAATGCCTTACGAATTTCTGTGTCACTATTGCTAGGGGTTAAAATCCATTCAGGCCGAATTCCCATTTGTTTAAACACATCTCGAAAATTCGTATAACCTCCATCATCAATTCCCATTGCTGCAATAATGTGATTTTCTGCCTTTAACATATCTTGGATAATAGAGTTAATATCTTGGGCGTTTGTGCGGAATGAACCCTCATCTGCACCATCGGTAATAAGTAAGGTAATGGTACGAACCGCTACCCCATTATCAGCAAATTCTTGGGCTTTAGCTAACACCGTTCCTAATAATACTAAAGTTTGATCATATAACGGTGTTCCCAAGTTAGGATTATAGTTTTGGGGGGTCATGCGAATGGCTTGATCAAGGGGACAATAGGGATAAAGAACATGACCATTCAAATAGCGATTATGGATCAAAATGTTATCTTTTTGTTGACTTTGAGCTAAAGCATCTAAGATGCAATTATGGCCACCTCTTACAGCTTGGGAATTACCACTAAAACGAATCGAACCAGAATCATCGGGCATAATGGTAACTAACACCACTTCACTTGACATAAAATCATCAATTTCTACGCCTAAACCTGCTTGAATTTGAGTACCAATATCCGCTACATCTAAAGCAGTTAAAGACGCATTAGATAAGAGTCCATCGTCTTGTGCATTTTGGAAAAGATCGTTAACATTAATGGGATCAGACATGGTGAAAACTCCTTGAAATGATATAGGGATTGAGACTGATACTTGAACTTGAACTGAATGGTAATTAGGAGAGTTTTCTCTGACTTTAATGAGTAAAAAATTCAACCTAATACCTAGTACCTTACACCTAGTACCTTACACCTAAAACCTTAAAATTAACGAATAGTTAAATTAGGAAAATCTGCTAAGGGAATTGAGGATTTCACAAGGTGCATTCCTGCATTTGCAAACCGTTGAAAAGCTGCATCCGCTTGAGGGGTAAAGTCAACAACACCGGGGACAACAACAGGGGATGTACAATCTTCTAAGAGATAAACTTTCTGGGCTAAATTGGGATCTTGTGCCAAGATTTCTGTTAGTAAATCATCAATTGTCCAAGCAACACAATGACTCTTCGCTTGGCCAGCAATAATAACTGCATCAAAGTCCAATAGTTTACGGATAAAACGGGTATTTTTTTGAGCAATTGGACGGCCTTGATTATCTTCTAAAACTTCAGGACGCAATACAGAATAGTTTTCGGTTAAAGGGTTGCCTCCTTTAATTTCAAAATTGGTTTGACTGTGACGCACCAAATTATGGAAAAATAAGGCTTCTTCAAGGGAGGAAACTAAACAATGACCGATTCCGCCTAAGACAGCATGATACGGCCAAATTGTCAAAGGATATTTACCTTCATCATGCAGTTTTTTGACATAATGTAAGGCATAATTTTGCAGCCCCATATAATTGCCTTTAGCGAGACTATAAGCAATCGCAGGATTGACTTTCCAAATACCTTTCTGCACATCTTCTAGACTAATTGAACTATGGGGTTGGGGATGTTCTCCTAAATCATTAATCCAAAAAATAGAGTGAAAAATCTGCATAGATGTATGGGTATCCATTGTGGGTGCAATTTCAGTTATTGTCTCTAAATTACGATAGATAAACTCACACAAACGGATATTATCATCAATTGCTCCTCGTCCTGATTGTCCCCCTACAAATAGCTCAAAATCTGGTAAACAAAAGGTATTTTGAGCATCAATAATCATCAAACAAATACGAGTTTTATCTTGCGCAGCTGGTTTAATTTTATACTGATTAGCCCAGTTTTGAGCATCTACTGCACGGGCTTGATAGGGAACTCGCCAAACTTTTTCTACTTGTTTAGAGTCAAAAAATGTAGGAATCGGAAGCTGTTGAATAGTCGTAATCATGGTTGATTTTCCTCTGATAAAATATGGTTCGTAGTAAGGGCTTTAGCCCTAAACTATTAAGTCTCTAAATTAGGCATTAGGGTTGATAAGAGAGAGAAATACGGAGATCGGGTAAACTTCATACTTCTGACTTCATGATTGATAACTCATAAAATTAATCTCCTTTGAATTAACAACATAAATACCTTGTGAGGAGGCAAATAATTGAGAACTTTGATCAACATAAGGTTCAGTTTCAGTAAAGGTTTTGGTTTGAACAATTTTGTCACTTTGTACCTCTAAGCGAATAATTCCTTCATCGGTGGCTGCTAATAAAGCATGATTTAAGGCAAATTTTCCCCGTAGAGTAGATAACCATAGATTATCTGTTAGAGTGGCTTCTGTCATGGTGATAACATCTCCTTTTTGATTAATTACATAAACTTTATTGATTAATTGTCTTTGGTTTTCTAAAGTAATGAAAAACCAACAATAATTTTGACTAAAGGTACAATAAGCATCAATTAATTTGCCTAAAAGATTCGGTAATTTAACTTGATCATTGATACCCACATGGTTAAGATTAAAGACAAAAGCAGTATTAATATTTCCTGCTCGATAAAATCCAAATCCGAAATGAGAGCCAATCCAAAATTGTGTTTGATTTTCTAAAATATCTCCTATATATTCTGCTCCTAACTTACCCTGTTTAAGTAATTGTCCTTGATATAACCAATACCTTCCGACTTCATTACATCTAAACATTAATTGATGGTCATAACTATCAACTGCTAATTGAGATTTTACTTGTTGAGATTGTAAAGCAATCACTTTTCCTTGTCTTCCTACAAAGGTTAGATTATTCTTTAACCAAAATTGTAGATAAGGATCTAAATCTCCTTGTAAAATAATACTTTGATCTTCCCGTTTAAAGCTTTGATCTTCATGATACAGCCATTTTAACTGATCATTTTCTAGATATACCTCTACAATCAATCCAGAGGTTTTAAAGACAGTGTTAACAATTAGATTACTCGAAATACTTGTCTTGGGAACTTGTTTAATAATTGTTTGATGACAAATAGGACAAGATGTATAGTTTGATTCAACCCCACAACTCGGACATTTATACCATTGTAAATTGTTTAGTAAGGTTTCAGGAAAAATCGTTCGTTTATCTTGGGTAAAACATTGATGAAAATAGTGTAATAAATCATCTCCTAAGACTCGATAGGGAATCGCAGGTTTAGGATATTTAACCTCTGGATTAAAAATCGTAATGCGTTGTAAAGGACGCTGAGATTGAGGAATCTTTGCTTGTTTATTCTTGGGTTTATAAACACCACCATAAGGTTCAACAAATAATAAACACTGCATTAACATGACCGTAAAAGCATACCAATCAGAAAAAATATTATAAGTTTGTTGTAAAATTAATTGATTCTCATTAGGATTACATAATAGAGGATCTACAAAACGAGGAGTAAAAACCCTACAAAGAAATGAATAATATTGATAAGAATCTGCATCAATTAAATAAAGTTTATTTGCTGAAATTAAAATATTTAAGTCATTAAAATCCCCAATAATTACCTTAAATTGATGCAGTTGATTAACATTTTTATGTAATTGTTTAAAAAGTTCAATGACTGTTTGATTATCAATGCCACTGGTTAAACGAAAACGGCGATCGCTATACTTAAATAAGGGCAGACTGTTGGCTAAAAAAGCCATTGTATAACCGACAATTTTTTGTCCTGTTTTATCGGTCACTAAGTCTTGCGGTTTAATAACATTGGTAGGTAAAGATTGAGGAAAATAGCGTAATTTTTGTTGATGTTCTTGTAAACGTTCTTCTGCTGCTTTTTGTGCTAAAGGAAGTCCTTGATAGTCGGGATGGGTGGGGGGTTTAAAGACTTTTACCGCTTGTTGATCACTAAGTTGAAAAACATCTGCTTCCCCACCTTTACCAATGGCTTTGTGAGGGGAAAGTTTTATTTTTTGTCCGTTTAGATAAATATTCATAATGTATCCTTTTAAGTAATTATAGGATGGGCTATGGCTATCTGAATTGCTTAGGGTAAGGGCTAAATCTTGTTTGCGGGCGCAGGTTTTCTTGCATCCCTACAAATGGATTTTTTTTTATGACAATTAATGTTGTATCGTCTGATAATAATCCTATTTCTTTATTGAGTTTGCGAGTTTGCCAATTAGGAATGATTTTTTCCCGATTCATTAAAAACAGATGACGACGAATTAAATCAGGATTTTTAAAATAGGATTCATTTTGATAAAATTGATAAATATTAGTGACTTTTAAATCTAGATTTTCTAAATTAAATAAGTCTTTAACCCCATCTGTACCAATTAAAATAGAATTAACATCCTGTGTTGAAATTTCCTCATGAATAATAAAGTCAAAATTAGTGATTGTATCCAGTAATTGATAAGCAAGATAAGGGGGCGCATTATTAGGAAAGTCAGGTAAGACGGTTAACTGTTCATTAACCGAAATAATTCCATCTCCTAACGCCATAATCGTTGTCAGTTGAGGGGTAATAACAACGCCAATTAGGGTGAATAGAAAGTAATCGTGAATAATAGTATGAATGGTTTGGTTTACTGCTAAACTTATCACCATTTTTTCTAATTCTTGTAGAAGATTATCTTTAATGACTGTTTGATTAATCGGTTGATTAGGATAAGTCTCTACATAATTTAATAGGGTTTTAATCCATAATTTAGCCCCCCATTTAGCTCCCACCTCACTATGGGGACAACTTCCACAACCATCACAAACGACAGCAAGCGTTAGGTTATCATTGCTGAAGCTTTCATAAGCATCTTGGTTGTTTTTACCCATTAATGCGTGGTTTCGCCCGATGACTGAACCACCCGCTACTGCAAATTGACTTTGACTGTTCATGGCTACTTTGTGTTTAATCTATACTAACTATCTTAGTGTTAATTTTACACGATGTCAAGATGATCTCACCCTGAATTTTGATTAACTGCTAAAAGAGGAATTTAGCCTAAGTTAAATACCTTTATAATTAAAATAAAAGAGAAAATGAGATTATTTTTTAAAATGTAGGTGATAAAGCTTTATATATTCTATTTTTAAAGCTATTTTATCCAATTTACAATTAGAATTATGATAGAAATTGTGTTAGCCTGAATTATTCATGAAGAAAATGGAAAAAGCTGAAAACCCATACAGTGAGGTCAATTGAGAGATTCATCCTCAAAGAGAGTCTGCCAAATTACACTTATTGATACGTTGATGATAATAAATAACGGTTATTTTTAGGAGAATAAAGACTTAAAATAGGTGCTATTATAGAATAATAATAAGCCTATTGTTTAGGGGAAAATCGTCAAAAAGGGAAAATCACTCATTCTAAAATTCGACTAACTTTGCAGAAAGTTTTACAGGTAGCGGCTGGATATGAGGATACAAATGATAGTAATTATCTTCGCCATGACCCCTTCGGGTAATTCAAAATTCAAAATTCAAAATAATATAAAAAAGTGATTTTAATTGATAAATTAAGGTACAGGATTCCCCTAGCTTCAGCTATGGAGTCAAAAAAAGGATGAAATTCCTTATTTCAAGCCCCTAGCTTTAGATATGGGGTATTTTTTTGAATTTTGAATTCATAATTTTGAATTGGAGCGTAGCGACTGACCCCATTTTTAAGATGGTTTGTACTCAAGCAGAAGAAAAAGTAAAAGACTTTCAAGTATTAGCCAGTCAACCAACGATGAGTCGATGGGAAAATCAAATCACTTCCCCAGAAATAAAAAAGTTAAGAAAATATTTTGTTGAGCATTTTCTGGCTCATTATCCCCAAGATTGTCAACAAATTATTTTAGATATTGATGGATGGGATGCCCAGACTTATGGACATCAACAACTCAGTTTATTTCAAGGAATTGTAGCTATTCTGCGCTGGTTAATCTGGCGAATCAAAAAAGCCCGACCAAATCTAGAGATTATTATCCGAGGAGATGCGGGATTTTCCTTACCAGAAATCATAAGAATATGTGAAAGAAGTGAGGTAAAATTTGTGTTCGGATTTAGTAGTAATGCAGTCTTGAAACGAAAAATTGAAAATCTCTTAGAAATAGCCAGAGTGGTCTATCACTTAACGGGAAAAAAAGCTCGTTTATTTGATGATGTATATTATGCTGCAAAAACTTGGTCAGAGCCAAGACGGATGATTATGAAGGCAGAATGGTTAGAAAAAGGAGCAAATCCTAGATTTCTTATTACTAACTTAGAGGAAAAAGCGGCTGATGTTTATGATAAGTTTTATGTTCAAAGAGGAGAAAGTTCCGAAGGAAGAATTAAAGAGTTAAAGCGAGGACTTAAGGCTGATAGATTAAGTTGCCATCAGTTTATTGTCAATCAATTTAGACTTTTTGTATCTCAAGTAGCCTACATTTTAATGTTAGAAATACGTCAAGCAGCTAGGGGGACACGATTAGAGAAAGCACAAGTGTCTCGCTTACGAGAAAGTCTGATTAAAGTGGCTTCTAAAATCACTAATTCTGTTCGACAAGTTTTAGTAGAATTAGCCAACTTTTGTCCTTATCAAAAAGAAATTAATATTATTGCTGAACGTCTTTGTTCTCCTGTTTCAATTATTTTTAATTGAAGATAAACACTCATAGGATTAGTGTGTCTAACTATAAATTTTAGCCTACTTTTTCTAGAATTTATTGATAGTTTGGGGAGAAATTACTAATTTCATGAGTTATTTTTATCCTCTTATTCTAATTGTTTAGAAAAATTTCCTCAAATCTGGTTCATGAATAATTCAGGTTAGATTTCGTACCTCAATCCAACCTACAGCTAAGTAATTATCTCATCATGAGTTAAACATTAAAATGTCATGGCGAATACAGCGAAGCGGAATGAAGCCATCTTAGCCTTCTGTGATTACTTCGTACCTCGTGAGCAATGACGCTTTCACAATCTATAATTAATTAACTTCCCCTATCTTCCCATTCTCCAATCCTTTCATAATTCATAATTCATAATTCACAATTTAGAAGATGAAAGTCTCCTCTATCCTGCAACAATACCAAAACGGAGAGCGTAACTTCCAATGGTTCAACCTACGGGGGTTAAACTTCGCAGGAAAAGACTTATCAGGGGCAGATTTTAGTGGCTGTCAGATACAGGGGACAAACTTTAAGGAAGCCAACCTCACAGGAGCAAACTTTACAGGTGCAAAAGCAGGGTTACAAAAGCGATGGGTAATTTATTTAACACTATGGTTGTGCTTGCTGGCAGCTTTTCCTGAGTATTTTTTGTTTCAATCTTTAAAATTTCCTATTTTACCTATCAATAACCTGAGTAAATTGACTAATATTATTACAGCCAGTGCGATTTTGATTATTTATGGCTATTCTTTCCTAAAATATTCTCTTAATGAGAAGGTATCTATTATTGTGTCTGCTTATATATTTATGGGAGCAATTGCTACTGGTTTTGCATTCTTTGAAATTAGATTTGTTAATTTAGAAACTTATATTATTTTAGGCTTAAGTATATTCGCTATCACCTTAATTGCTACAATTTGCACAGCTATTTGTTGGCTAATATGTGAACAATGGATAATTTATATACTTCCTCTGCTATCAGCTACCTGTGGGTTAATTGAAGGTTATCTAGTATCTAAAGAAACTGAGTTTTCGATGATGATAGGTATTTTTATTTCACTGATAGGATGGGTTATAGGAAGTATCACTGGTTATCTTGGGGTTCAAGAAAATGAAAACCATGAATGGGTTCGTCCTATTAGCTTACTAATTACATCGTATCTAGGGACAAACTTTAAGAATGCAAACCTTACCGATGCCAATTTCACCCATGCAACCCTCAAAAATACTAACTTTAATCAGGCACATCTCACCCGTACTTGTTTCAAAAATACGATTAAATTAAACTTAGCCAGAGCAGGAAAAACCATCCTTGCTAACCCTAACGTCGTCCTAGTAGTGGAGACTTCCAAGGCAATGAATTTAGTAAACTTTTTGCCGAAGTTTTCGATACCGTTGACTTAATCTTTCGGGATGGCGTTGACTGGAAAGCCTTCTTATCATCCATGAAAGAAGTTCAAGTGAAAAATGAAGAAACCCCTTTAGAAGTACAAAGCATAGAAAATAAAGGCGATGGCGTTGTTATTGTTAAAGTAAAAGTTACCCCTGAAGCCAATAAAGAAAAGATACATCAAGACTTTAACGAAGTGTATCAATTAAAATTAGCAGCAATGGAAGCTAAATATAAAGGAGAATTAAACGCCAAAGATGTTGAAATTCAATCTTATAGAAGAGAGAATGGCAATATGCAAAGAACTATAGAAATCTTAGCTAATCGTACCACCATTAACGTTACTAATAGTCAATTTGGTGGGGGTTTAGCAGGAGGAGATTATCAAGGAGACATAGAGAATATTAAACAGAAAACTGATGATAATGGTTAAAAAGGAAAATAATTAATCTTATGGGCGCAGGTTTCCTTCTTAGGATTCGCTATCTGAACAAAACGTTAGGAAGTTAGACAATAAAAAGCCCCGTTATAGCAATGATTAGCTCAACGAGGACAATTTAGTAATTTATTTCAAAATATTTTTTAACTTAACACGGTTTCTCTACTGATAAGCTTCCCTGTACCATCAACCCGTTGTAGTTTTGCCCCTAATTTCTGCAACTTACCCTCAAGGTTATCGTAACCTCGATCTAAATGGTGCAAGCCTTGAACCGTGGTTTTACCCTGCGCTGCTAACCCTGCTAAAACCAACGCAGCAGATGCTCGTAAGTCTGTCGCCATCACTGGCGCACCCGATAGGAAAGACACCCCTTTGATAATAGCTACATTGCCTTTTACCTTAATATCTGCCCCTAATCGTTGCAATTCTGCCACATGGCGCAAACGATTTTCAAAAACCGTTTCTGTAATCACCGAACTCCCTTCTGCTAAGGTTAACAAAGCCATAAACTGAGCCTGCATATCCGTGGGAAAACCGGGGAAAGGAAGGGTTTCAATATCCGCCCCTCGAATGGGTTGGGGAATTAAGCGCAAGCGATTTTTCCCTTCTTGAATGACTTTTGAGCCGATTTCCTCTAATTTAGCGATCGCAGAGCTTAAATGAGCAGGAATAACAGGATATAAACTTATTTCTGACTGGGTAATTGCCCCTGCGGCCAAAAATGTCCCCGCCTCAATGCGATCTGGAATAACTGCGTAATCTGCTGTATGTAGCTTGTCCACACCAGAAATAACAATGGTGTTTGTGCCATCCCCCTGAATTTTAGCCCCCATGGCTCGACAAAAATCAGCTAAATCCACAATTTCAGGCTCTTGGGCTGCATTTTCTAGAATTGTTTCCCCTTCTGCAAGGGTAGCTGCCATCATAATCGTTTCTGTTGCCCCAACACTGGGATAATCAAGGTAAATCTTAGCCCCCTTTAAGCGGCCATTTCCTTTGACAGCAGCTTGCACTACACCATGCTCAATCTGTACATCTGCCCCCATTGCTTGCAGGCCACGCACATGAAGTTCCACCGGCCTCGCCCCAATGGCACAACCACCGGGTAAGGGAATACGAGCAAACCCCAAACGGGCTAACATCGGCCCTATGACGAAAAAGCTGGCTCGAAGTTGGGAAACCAATTCATAAGGAGCTTGACTTTGGCCAATATTACTGGCATTAATATCTAATACATCTTTATTGCGCTCCATTTTAACGCCTAGAGAAGCGATAATTTGGGTCATACACTCAATGTCAACTAAATTAGGCAAATTTGTTAAACGACAGTCTTCGGGGCAGAGCAATGCACCTGCCATGAGGGCTAGGGCAGAATTTTTTGCCCCACTGATGGTTACTTCTCCACTTAAGGAGTGTTGTCCCCATACTTCGAGAACGGGGGCATTCTCTGGGGAGTCAGGGGTGATAGAAGTAGAACGTTTGATGGCTAAATCCTCCTCAACTTAATTAGTTAGCTTAAATCTTTTTTTAAATATAGATTTCGCCTTTGATTTTAGCGGAAAGTTACCGTTAGACAAGGGATTGACAGAATTTTTCTTTGATAGCATAATAGAGAGTTGGCTATCAAATCCATTGAAGCGGAACTGGCGGAATTGGTAGACGCGCTAGATTCAGGTTCTAGTGTCCGCAAGGACTTTCGGGTTCAAGTCCCGAGTTCCGCATTTTTAGTATTGTGTGGGTTGCAAACATGATTACGAGTCTGCAAAACCCTCTGGTGAAGCAAATTCGCAAGCTACATCATCGTAAAGGCCGGCGATCGCAACACCGTTTTTTACTCGAAGGTACTCATTTGGTAGAGACAGCGATACAGGGGGAATGTTCCCTTGAAACGGTTTGTTATACGGAAAATTGGCAACAACGCTATGGAAAGTTATGGGAAATTCTACAAACTAAAGCTAAAAGGCTGGAATTAGCCAGTCCAGAGGTACTTAAATCTCTCGCCACAACAGTGAATCCTGATGGTATTATTGCGACGGTTTCTCGATTTGATCCTATTTTACCTAGTTTGAAGCAATTAAAATTAGGTTTAATTATTGATAATTTACAAGATCCGGGTAATTTAGGGACAATTATCCGTACATCAGCCGCAACAGGGGTGGAAAGTCTTTGGTTAAGCGGAAATAGTGTAGAAATTGACCATCCAAAAGTATTAAGGGCTTCAGCCGGTGCATGGTTTAAAATTCCTTATCAAACCAGCGATAATTTAGAAGAAATAATTCAGACGGCTCAAAATGAAGGAATACAAGTAATTGCGACTTTACCCAATGCAAAAACCATTTATTGGGAATTAGATTTAACCCAACCTACCTTAATCTTATTAGGGAATGAAGGGGCAGGATTATCACAGGATTTAGTAAAATTAGCGGATCAACCTGTTACCATTCCTCAATGTAAGGGGGTAGAATCGTTAAATGTGGCGATCGCCGCTTCGGTTATTCTCTACGAAGTCACTAGACAACGAACTTTGTTTTAGGTTTCGGGTTTCGGGTGTCAGGTTTTTACTGTTAACTGTTAAGAGGAACAAGCGGACAAACGTTCTTGTTGTTGAGGACGAGTGACCAAATAATCATCTAACCATTGACATCCTTGTTGTAAAAATTGTTCTAATTGTTCAAATTCCTTTTTAACTGACCAAAATTTTACTTTTCCTTCCCCATTAACCGTGATTAACTGTTTACCCTCTTCCCTAAACTCAAGTCCAACAATTTCCTTTGCTTGATCCTTGTACTGACTCCGCAAATTACCAGTAAGATCCCATAACCTTACCGTACCATCACTAGATGCCGTTGCGATCGCATCTCCTGCTTGATTAAAACGAATTGCAGACACAGGAAGCTGATCAGACTCCAAAGTTTTGCGTAAATTTCCTTGTTTATCCCATAATTTTGCTGTTCCATCCCGTGAAGCCGTCAAAATTAGTTGACCATCGGGACTAAATTGGACGTGAGTAACAATATCTGTATGTCCCTCTAGGGTAGCTAATAATTTACCCCCTTGATCCCACAATTTAGCGGTTTTATCCTTAGACGCAGTAACAAAAATATTACTGATTGGATCGAAGTCAATATCGTAAATCCAATTATTATGGGCTTCAATGACTTGTAATTCTGCTTTTGTCTGACGATTAATCATTCTCACCCGTCCATCCTTTGCTACTGTCCCAATTTCTTTTCCATCGGGAGAAAAACGAACGCCATAGACTCGCGATGAGACTCTCTCTAATTCAGTGATTGTTTGTCCCTGTAAATCCCATAAATCAATGTTCCCTCTATCTGCTGCTGTGGCGATCGCAGTTCCATCTGGACTAAAATTCATCCCATAGATCCAATTATGATCCGTTTCCCATTGTTGAATCAGATGACCCTGAAAATCCCATAAGGAAATTGTACCCCCTTCTGTTGCGATCGCTATCTGATTCTGTTGAGGAGACCAAGCCACACGAGTCACTCGACGCTTAAGAGTGTTAAACTCCCCATCAGAGGTTGAAGAAAGTTGCCATAGTTTAACTGAACCATTGAGGGAAGCGGTTGCTATTATTTCTCCTTGTTGGATAATATCTGAGACAGGTTCTTGACTAACCCGTAAAGTATTCAGCTTATTTCCTTTTAAATCCCATATTATCGCTGTCCCGTCCCCTGAAGCCGATAATAGTCTGTTTCCATCGGGACTAAAACGAACACGAAACACTAATTTTTGATGGCCTTCGAGGGTTTGTAACTTGCTATCTGCGATCGTCCATAGTTTAATTGTTCCATCTTTCGCCGCCGCCGCAATTTTCGTTCCATCTGGACTAAATGCAACACTATACAAAGCCATTCCCTGATCAGAAAAGCTTTTTAATAAATTTCCCTCTAAATCCCATAATTTCGCCGTTCCATCCCGTGAAGCGGTAATAATTTGCTGTCCATCGGGACTAAAAGCTGCTTCATCCACCGAATTATTATGGCCTTGTAAAACTCTCAGTAATTCTCCCTGTACTGTCCACACCCTAGCAGTGGCGTCAAGGGAAGTGGTAATAATTAATTGACCATCTGGACTAAAAGCAGAACGATAAACATCTTTTTTATGACCTTTAAACATATTTAATAGCTCTCCTTGAAGATTCCAGCGTTTTGCTGTGCCATCAGATGAACTGGTAATTAGGGTTTGTCCATCGGGACTAAAAACGACATCATAAATAAAATCCTTTGTTTCTGTTAAAGTTTTAATTAATTCACCTTGTTTATTCCATAACTTAGCTGTTCCATCCCATGAAGTTGTCGCTATATAGTTACCCTCTGGACTCATACTTACTGCTGTTACGGCATCTTTATGGGCTTCAATGAGGTTTTTTTCTTGAATTTGATTTAAGATTTGTTGTAAGGATAAAAGAGGCGTTGTAGTTGGATAATTCTCTAATTGAGTGTTACGATTCACAAGCATTTTTAACTGTTGTCCCGCCTCCATTGCTGCCATTAAACCACCAATTTGATCTAATTGAAAACTATCTAAAGCATTATTTCCATCTTCTTGTAACTCAATCGCTAATCTTGCCGTTTTCTCTCTAGATGAGGTCTGTTGTATAATTAATCCTGCACCGATTAAAGAAAGAATAAAAACCCCAACCCCAATTTGCATTAAACGAGTCGCCTTTTTATTGGCTTTTTCTAAAATTTTCCGACTGCGATCACCTTCTTCTTTTTCTAACGCTTGACTCTCACTTAAAAAACGGTAATCAACACTTCCTAACGTTTTCTCCTTTGACCAGAATAGGGCATCTTGTAAAGCCTTTCCTCGCAATAAACGAGATTTATCTTGATAGTTAGACTCAATCCAAGCATTAATAGATTCTGAGTAAGGACGAATCTTTTGTAGTTGTTGATTAACCCAATCTAAGTTAAAAACAGCTTGGTAAATTTTGTTATAAGGAATTAATTTATCTTGCTGCTTTACCACTAACCCTGATAATCTGAGTTCCGTTTGTTCGGGACTATTATCAAAATAAATTGACCCTTTTTCTAAAATCTGCTGATAAATTCCTAACAATCTTCCTGCTTTTTCCTCTTGTCGAAACAGACGATCTCGAATGGTTTTCAAATGAACAGGTTCATCCTGAGATTCCCAATGATTGATAATAGATTTTTTAATAATTGTTTCAATCATATCAGTTGGGTTTAACTCCGAAAAAGAGTGACAATCTTTTATAATGAGATCACAAACCTTTTGCGTTAAAAAAGGCTGTCCCCCTGTCCATTGCAAAATCTCTGACATTATCTCTTGAGAATTATTCGATAAAGGAGTTAACCCTTTTTGTAAAGAATCCGTTTCCGCTAACGTAAAACCAGTTAATTCAACGCCTTGGCCAATATTAAAAGGTGTTTGTGTTTTTTCCCTAATTAAATCAGAAGGCGTTGCCACACCAAATAGTGCAAAGACCAAACGATTAAATTTAGGATCTTCAGCCCGTTGATTATAACAATAACGAATGAGACTAAAAAAGTCATCCAAAGAAAAAGGAAGACTTAAAATTTTATCAATCTCATCAATAAAAATAAACACCTTTTCTGCTTCACAATACCCTAAAATAACCTCCTCTAAAAACTGACCAAATATTTGAATCGGAGGCATTTGTTCCTGTTCTCGTATCCATTTCTTTAAATTAACCTTACCCACTAATTTTAAATTTAAAAATAGCTGAGACATTAGTCCATTATACCATTGTAACGGATTAATATCGCTGCCTAAACTGGTAATATCCACCGATGCACAAGCCATTCCCCTTTTTTGTAAACGGTGCATTGCCCGTACTCTTAAACTAGATTTTCCCATTTGACGACAATTAAAAACATAGCAAAATTTTCCTGCTATTAACCCATCTAATAAATCTTCATCTGCTTGTCTTTCAACATAAGTAACATGATTAAAAGTTAAACTACCACCGACTTGATAAAGAGAGTCATTCATAGAAATTAAAGGAAGACTATCAGAACATTGTTTCATCTTTACTGACCTATTTTTAGGATAAAAGATTCCAAAAAAACCCTGCCGAAAAAGCAGGGATAAGCAAGAGGAAAGCTTGGGTTAAAGAATGTGAATCGTGAGGTATCAGAGAATATAAGAGATTAACGTAACGCTTTTTGGCTATAAGCGACCAACCCAGCCCCCATATACTGACCATAGCTATCAATTTTGTCCTGTTGTGCCATACGGTTAGGGTTGTTAAACAGATGAGTCATTCCCAAACTCATGAAAGCAACAGTAGCAGCAAGGACACAGTAGTTACGGACAACAGTGATAGTAGTGGTGTGAGACATAGTGGGTTAGCTCCCTTATTTCCTCTGTACAATTTCAGAATATCGAGGCGGTAGGGGTGATGTCAGTCCCAAAATGATAGGAATATCAAAAGTTTTGACCTTTCCCTTTTCCATGTAGAAGTGGAAAAAAGTGGAATAAATGAGAAGTCCGACGTAAGCTATTAAACATCTAAAACTGAAGCCCCATATCTTGTGTTGTGTCCCCCAGATGGATATGATGGAACGTATTGACAAAAATTCAAAATTCATTGTCCTATAGGAAGCGGTAAAACCCGCCCTGCTTCCTCTCTGACCTTTCTTACAAAAGTAAATCAGAGCAAAATTGCGGATTAATTCGAGAGTTAAAGTAGATGAGCGAAAAACTTAACGAAGAAATTTTTGCAACAGTCAAAAAAATTGTCATCGAGCAGCTTGAGGTTGACGAAGACAAAGTAACCCCAGACGCAAATTTCGCAGATGACTTGGGGGCCGACTCCCTTGATACCGTTGAACTGGTCATGGCCTTAGAAGAAGAATTTGATATTGAAATTCCCGATGAAGAGGCAGAAAAGATCCTGACCGTAGGGGCAGCCGTAGAAAACATCGACGCAAAAGTAACAACTACTGCTTAATCGTCTGATTACAGAAACTCGGTAACTTTATCTTATTGACTTTTTCCATTAGAAGCAAAGAGGCTTCCCCATCAAAGCAAGAATCATGACAGAAACCCAACTTAAGCGTGTTGTCGTTACAGGGCTAGGTGCAGTCACCCCCATTGGTAATACTCTCTCCGACTATTGGCAAGGATTGACCATTGGCCGTAATGGCGTTGGTGAAATTACTCTTTTTGATGCCTCTCGCCATGCTTGTCGCATTGGCGGTGAAGTTAAGGGGTTTGATCCCCATAACTATTTAGAACGGAAAGAAGCCAAGCGGATGGATCGATTTGCCCAATTTGCCATCGCTGCCAGCAAACAAGCGATCGCTGATGCCCAATTAGTGATTAACGACCTCAACGCCGAACAAGTTGGCATTATTATCGGTACAGGTGTAGGCGGACTCAAGGTACTCGAAGATCAACAAGAAGTGTTGCTCACCAAAGGGCCGACTCGCTGTAGTCCCTTCATGATTCCCATGATGATTGCTAACATGGCGGCTGGTTTAACCGCTATTCATACGGGGGCAAAGGGACCAAATACTTGCACGGTAACGGCTTGTGCGGCGGGATCAAACGCCATTGGCGATGCCTTCCGTCTAGTGCAACGGGGCTATGCCAAAGCAATGATCTGTGGTGGGGCAGAAGCCGCCATCACACCGCTTTCCTACGCTGGATTTGCCTCCGCTAAAGCTTTATCCACTCGTAACGATGATCCTGCCCACGCCAGTCGTCCCTTTGATAAAGATCGAGATGGTTTTGTCATGGGAGAAGGATCAGGAATTTTAATTTTAGAAGAGCTAGAACAAGCATTAGCCAGAGGAGCGAAGATTTACGGCGAAATCGTTGGCTATGCCATGACCTGTGATGCTTATCATATAACTTCCCCTGTTCCCGATGGTCAAGGGGCAACTCGTTCGATGGCATTGGCGTTAAAAGATGGCAACTTATCCCCTGATCAAGTCAGCTATATTAATGCCCACGGAACTAGCACGGCTGCCAATGATGTAACGGAAACTAAAGCCATTAAAAAAGCCTTGGGGGAGAGTGCTTATAACATTGCCATTAGTTCCACAAAATCCATGACAGGGCATCTTTTGGGGGGATCTGGGGGAATTGAAGCAGTGGCTACAGTAATGGCGATCGCACATGATCAAGTACCACCAACAATTAATCTAGATAATCCTGATCCTGCCTGTGATTTGGACTATGTTCCCCATAAAAGTCGTTCCTTACCTGTTGATGTTGCCCTCTCTAACTCCTTTGGCTTTGGGGGACATAATGTGACCTTAGCCTTCAAAAAGTATGTTTAATTAAAAAAGGAAGGCACTTAAACCTTCCTCATACCTGTTACTACGCTTGAATTTCAAAATTAACAAGAAACAGCGGCATTTATTGTTATCATTAAGTGAATCCTGAAAATCATTAAATCCTGAGCATTGTTGATTCAGACACTGGCTTCTACTCAATTAAAAACAGTTATCAGTTATCAATCATAATAAGAGGACTAGAGAGCCAGATGCTCTCACTACAACAGACAATCATTTTAGGGATACGAGCATATTGCTCGCTATATTTACCAAATCTTGAAAGAGGGTATTCCTAATCCAAGGGATATCTTGTCATTAATTGCTCCAAGGTATAAGGACATTCTTTCGGGATATCTAGTTTGTATTCTCGTAAAACAACTCGTCTCGCTCTTTGATACTGTTTAGGCAGATCGAGCTTATTTAAAAGTGTCTTAGTTAGTCGATCCTCAATTTCATCTTGAAAATTATCAACTTCTTTGAGCCAGTGGTTACGAGGATAAATTTCTTGTGAATAATCAAGTTTTAGTCTGTGTTCGATTAGTCGTTTCAAAAAACTATTGACAGCGTTAAGTTTTTCATTTCCCAAGTCTTCTATCTCCTCTTTTAGATGCTCCCAATCAAGTTCTTCAAGATTCTGTTCCTTTAAAGCTTTTGTTTGCATCTGAGTCCATGCCAAAAAATCTGTTTCATAAAGATTAGTCATCGTGATATTGATTGATAGGCTGATAATAACTTTTCAATGGTAGCATTTGAGTGAGAAACTGGGTGGGGGTGGGTCTTATTCAGATCAGCGCACCGTAACATCGCAGGAGGAATGGCTATCTTAGCCATTTGGCCATCTGTTAGGAAAGCAATGTTAGGAGTGCGAGCATTTTGCTCGCTTAACAGTGAACAGTTTTAGGGGTAGGTAAGCGCAGATAACTTTTCGCATCTTAACCATAACCTAAATACAAAACCTGCCCTTCCCCATTCATAATTCATAATTTAATTGTCATTGCGAGCAATAGCGAAGCAATCTCAGAAGACTTAAGATGGCTTCATTCCACTCCGTTACATTCGCCATGACGTAATTAATAATAAAAGGAAGGCTCTTAAAACCTTCCTCATATCTATCGCTACCCTTCAATTCAATATTAAAAAGAAACAGCGACATTCATTATTAGCATTCAATGAATCCTGAAAATCCTTGAATCCAGTAAATCTTGATTCAGACATTAGCTTTTTTTACCTTTACGGGTTAATGCACCGATAGAACCCACTGCTAATAAGCCTAAAATGGTGCTAGGTTCAGGAGTGGTTTGGGTATCCTGTGGGGTTAATGTCCAATTGGATGCGTTAAAGGTTTCACTTGTGAAATTAGGAGTCACGCCTCCTAAGCCAAAAGCTGCTTCATTGAATGTACCAATGTCTAATCTGAAACCTTGACTTAAATCGTTATTTCCTACAACAATGTCCATTTTCGCCCCACTAAAGGAGATAACAGGGGGTAAACCGGTCGTATCCACTTGATTTGATTCACTATCAAGTAGATCCGTAGGAACAGATACCCCGTCAATAGTAGCCACCACATTAGAGAGATTTTCCACTAAATCACCGTTGACATCTCCATCAATTGTCCCGGTTAGGACATTTCCCGTTCCAAAGGTATAACTGAAATCAAAAGACGCTGCCAAAGAAGGCGTCGCTTCGAGGATACCGAAACCAATAACGGTACTGGTGAGTAGGGTTGTTGCTAAGGTTTTCATAGGATTAAAGTTTGGGTAAATTAAGCAAAATTGAATGAGCAAAATAAAAGCAAAATAACGCCTAGTTCTTGCCATCAATCGGTTTATTTAGATAAACTTTCTTAATCTACCCCCCCCTTTGGATTTGTCAAGTAATTGCTGTTTTTTTGCAGAATTACGTTATTAAATTTCTTAAGGGATAGGCTGAAAGATGTGAAGGGTTGAGAACGAGGATAAAGCTTACATGAATCGAAAACTCTCTAAGGGATGAGTGTTAACTTATGGTGTTTTCTTCTTAAGCAGGTTAGATGGTGAAATATTATCTAAGATTTTCTAAAAAACTTTCTCAGATTTTCTGAGGAAAATAGTAGATAATAGCCTAGACCGCCCTGCAATAAATTGCTATTGGCTGATATGTATCGTTATCTAAAGATAACTCAAAGCACAACATAACTCTTTACGCTATGGTTCCTAGTTCAATTTATTGAACGCACTTTTATTGGTTCCTTGAAATTAATTTCAAGGCGGGTTTAGTATAATGTCTCATACCTTAATTCCCCATTCTTTGCTATATATAGGGTTTCAAGCCAGCAATCACTCATAACCGCCGAGCAATCATAGATAAGCATCCAGCAACCATTCATAACCATCGAGCAATCATTCATAACCACCGAGCAATCATTCATAACCACCGAGCAATCATTCATAACCACCGAGCAATCATTCATAACCACCGAGCAATCGCTCATAACCATCGAGCAATCGCTCATAACCATCGAGCAATCATTCATAACTGCCGAGCAATTATTTATCATCTGCTGTAATAAAATAATTCATAACAATATAAAAAAGACCAAAGAAAGGACAATCAATATCTTTATAGACTAACCTTTTATTTTAAATAATCCTTTAATTCTCTAGCTTAAGTATCATGATCTAGCTAAAATCCTCTTTTTCTGATAAACTCTAATAAAAACAATTAATCCTTTTTTATCATTCATTATTAATAATTAATTATTTAAGAAAATCCAGATTCAAATGATAACTTGGTTTCCATAATTGATAACAACTCTCCCCCAACTACCCATCACCCAATCACCCAATTACCCCATCACCCCATCACTCCCCTCGCCCCACACTCTTCATCAAAATAAAGCAATCGCTTTTCATCCATACCGAACAATGGGATGATATAGACGAACCTTAGTTCAAGCTTAAGGTTTATTTAAGGGATTATAGCTCTACGCATTGAGGTGTTTGACATTAGAATCTCTGAAGCCTATCTAGGCTTAATGATTGACTTTTGCCTTTTACCTTTTGCCTTTTGACGCTTTGCGTAGCACTAGACTCGTCCGTTCCCTACAAGATTACTTAAAAATATTGTCGTTTATTACCTAGAATCATTATGGTCGTTGCCAGCCAGTCAGTAGAAGAACTTTGCGTTAATTCTATCCGCTTTTTAGCGATTGATGCCGTCGAAAAAGCCAAATCTGGTCACCCCGGCTTACCTATGGGGGCTGCTCCCATGGCCTTCGTGCTTTGGGACAAATTCATGCGGTTTAACCCCAAAAACCCTAAATGGATTAACCGCGATCGCTTTGTCCTCTCCGCCGGTCATGGCTGTATGTTACAGTACGCTCTCATGTACTTAGCTGGATATGATAACCCCAGTCTTGATGATATTAAAAACTTCCGTCAGTGGGACTCAAAAGCCCCCGGACACCCTGAAAATCACATCACAGAAGGGGTAGAAGTTACCACTGGTCCCTTGGGTCAAGGAATTGCCAATGGTGTGGGTTTAGCCGCAGCAGAAGCCCATTTAGCCTCCGTTTTCAACAAACCTGATGCTAAACTAATTGACCATTACACCTACGTCATCTTAGGGGATGGCTGTAATATGGAAGGGATTTCGGGTGAAGCTTGTTCTTTAGCAGGACACTGGGGTTTAGGCAAATTAATCGCCCTTTACGATGATAATCATATTTCCATCGATGGTCATACTGATATTGCCTTCACCGAAGATGTAATGAAACGGTTTGAAGCCTATGGTTGGCACGTTCAGCACGTAGAAAATGGTAATACAGACTTAGAAAGTATTGCTAAAGCTATTGAAGCGGCTAAAGCGGTTACTGATAAGCCTTCTATGATCAAAATTACCACTACCATTGGTTATGGTTCTCCTGCTAAAGCCGATACCGCAGGGGTTCACGGGGCTGCATTAGGCGGTAGCGAAGTTGAAGCTACCCGTAAGAATTTAGGTTGGGATTACGAACCTTTTGATGTTCCTAAAGAAGCTTTAGATCATACTCGTAAAGCGGTTGAACGAGGCGCAAGTTACGAAGCAGAATGGGAACAACTTTGGGCAACCTACAAAACCAAATATCCTGAAGAAGCAGCCACTTTTGAGCGCATGGTTAGTGGTAAATTACCTGAAGGTTGGGCGGATGCACTTCCCACCTATACCCCCGAAGATAAAGCACTGGCAAGCCGTAAGCATTCAGAAATCTGCTTAAATGCCCTTGCACCTGTGCTTCCTGAATTAATCGGCGGTTCTGCGGATTTAACCCACTCTAACTACACAGAAATCGAGTGCAGTGGAGAATTCCAAAAAGGACAATACGAAAACCGTAACGTTCACTTTGGGGTGCGTGAACACGCAATGGGAGCAATTTGTAATGCTATGGCTTTACATGGCTCTGGTTTAATTCCCTACGGTGCAACCTTCCTCATTTTCACCGACTATATGCGCAATGCTATTCGTCTGTCTGCTTTATCAGAAGCGGGATGTATTTGGGTAATGACCCATGATTCTGTTGCATTAGGGGAAGATGGACCGACTCACCAACCTGTTGAGCAAATTGCTTCTTTACGGGCTATTCCTCAGTTAACTGTGATTCGTCCTGCGGATGGTAATGAAACCTCTGGGGCTTATAAAGTAGCCATTGAGAACCGTCACACTCCCACATTACTCGCTTTATCTCGTCAAGGATTGCCTAATTTAGCAGGAAGTTCTATTGAAGGGGTAGAAAAAGGCGCTTATGTCCTCAGTTGCAGCGCTGTGCCCGAAGAATTAGATTTACTGGTTATTAGCACCGGTGGAGAAGTTCCCCTTTGTGTGGAAGCAGTTGACAAATTACGGGCAGAAGGCTACAAAGTTCGCATGGTTTCCATGCCTTCTTGGGAATTATTTGAAGCCC
>JBFRWB010000191.1:0-7069 GCA_051439375.1 Microcystaceae cyanobacterium | reverse complement strand
TTGACACTTCTTTTTCCGAAGCCTCGGTTTCATAGACAGTCACCAATGACTGACTGGTGACTGGTTTAAATAAAGCTTTTTGACGAGCGCGTAATAATTCTAAGGGATTTTCTTTAGCCCGTGAGGTTAAAGCTTTTTCCAGTAATTCGGCCTTATTTTCAGTGTATAGTTTCAAATCATGTTTAACCCGTGAAACCGCTACATAAAAGCTTTCCTTCCCGACAGTGAAATCTGCTGAAATAAGGACTTTATCCGCCGTCTTACCCTGAGATGAGTAGGTGGTGCTAACCAAAGCATAATCAAAGTGCTGTGCTTCGTTGAGGTTAATCTGTTCCCGATTCCCGTCCTCATATTCGATGGTAGCAGTATCCCCCTCAATGGCTGTTACCTTGAACTGTTGCCCGTTGCGTCGTCCTAAAGAGCGATTATTCTTAGTCCATTTCAGGGTATCCCCCACAGAGATCCCTAGTTCCCCTTGAGTATAAGCAGCCTTTTCAAAGCTTAAGTCAACCGTAGTGGTGTTACCCTCGTCATCTCGTAAGATAACGTTATCATCTTCCTTGCCCGCCACCACATACCGTTGACCCTTTTTTAACTGGCGTTTCTTATAGTCCTTCAACGGGACAATGACATCCCCAATGTCAAAATTATGGACATATTTCATCATTACCTTGGTTAAATCCTTCCGTTTCAGTTGTGTTACCGTTTTATCTTCCCCTAACCGGCCTTCCCTTCGTAACACCTCACGGATACCTTGGGTAATTTCGAGGCGTTCTCGGTTAGTGCCAGCTAAAACTAAGGTTTTTCCTCGCTGTTCAGGGGATACGGCTAAATAATCATTAACAATGCGCTGTACCTTCTCATCCCTTCCTACTTGGGGTGGCCTTAGCGAAGCTACCATGAAGTGCAGGATTTCTCAAAACCTTGATTCTGTAAGTCTTTTAGCCCTCATAAAATATTAAGAAAATATAACGATCACTGATCTAAAATAATGCAGAGTATAGTCATTTAATGCAAAATTAGTATGAATTCCTAAACTTTAAAAAACGCTAAAATCTATATCTAACAAGGCTTTTAGCGATTCTTATTCAATGGGCGTTAAGAATCTCTCAAACATTAAAAACTGCAAAAGTTTTTAGATTGTACTTGGTGGTAGCTTCGCTAGGTCCACCCCTAACTGAAGCTTTACAATATAGTGAGAGTGTTAGTTTTGAGACTTAATATCTTTCTCAATCTCCTGGCAGAGAGACTTATCATCCTTTTTTACACTGGGATTATTTTCTAAATAGCCCCGAACCCAATCACAACTTTTTTTGACTACATCTTTTAACTCCAGCTCTTGATTCCACATAATTACTCGTCCATCTCTGCCAGATGAAGCAATGAACTTACCATCAGGACTGAAACTGGCACTAATAACAGAACCCTGATGACCAGAAAAAGTCTGTTTAAGTTGACCATCAAGGGTCCAAAGTTTGACTGTTTGATCATCACTTGCAGTGAGTAAAAATGGATCAGTAGGACTAAACTCTACGCTCCAAATTGTATAATGATCATGGTTTATTTTAGACCGATTGTCCTGAGAAGGTGTTTGATCTTCACCCTCGGAATTCCACAGTTTTACGGTTCCATCTTTACTAGCAGTGGCCATCATTTGCCCATCAGGACTAAAATCAATATCCATAAGCCAATGTTTCTGTAAAGAAGCAAATTCTTGGAGAGGTTTCTCTCCCCCGTTCACATCCCAAAGCATAATATCTTTTTCCTCACTATTAGAGGGAACCCAAATAACTGTAGCCAAGATTTGACCATTAGGACTAAAACTTAGACTTACAACTTTGTCTTTCTTGTCTTGAGGAAGAGGAAAATGATCAAAACTTTGGTGTATTGTTCCATCAAAATTCCACAGTTTGGCGGTTCCATCATTACTGACAGTGCCTAAGATTGGTAACTTAGGATTAAATTCTACTTCCCAAATTTCTCCAGTGTGTTTATTGTCTTTATCGAACACCTCTAAGGGCTGATTATTATCAAGATTCCACAGTTTTACTGTTGTATCAAAACTAGCAGTTGCCAAAGTAGAACCATCAGCATTGAAAGTAACAGATGTCACTTGGTTTTTATGGGCTTTAATGGTTTTAATGTATTGGAGATCATAGGTATTTTGTCCATCAAACTCCCATAATTTAACCGTTCCATCTTGACTAGCAGTCGCCAAAGTGGAACCATCAGGACTAAAAGTCACTTGATAAATCCTCCCTTTATGTCCCAACAAGTCTTGATCTTTTAAGTTCCAAAGTTTAACTGTTCCATCTTTACTAGCAGTCGCCAAAGTGGAACCTTCAGGGCTAATAATAGCACGCCAAACCTCTTTTTTATGTCCTTTCAATGTTGTTAATTCTTCTCCTTCAAGATTCCAGAATTTAATTGTTTTATCATGACTAGCAGCCATGATGATGATTTCTTGTTTTTGACCATATACTATGAAATTGACACTGGTAAACGGTATCTTATGTCCATTAAAGGTTTGGAGTTCTTCGCCTTCAAGAGTCCAAAGTTTAACTGTGCCATCTCTAGAAGCTGTTCCTATGATTTGTCCATCAGGACTAAAATTAATATCCCAGATCCAATCATCATGTTTTTTTTCAAAGGTTTTTAACAGTTGAAGCTTTTGATCCTCCCAAGTCCATACTTGGATTATCCCAACATCGTTACTATTGTTTCCTGTATCAATGCCCATGGCTAAAATATTGCCATCAGGGCTAAAACTTAGGGTACGAATCACTTTGTTGCCTTCAGGAAGATTGTCCCTATCAATTTCTGAGACTTCAAGGATGTCGATCGGTTCAGATTCAAATTGTTGTCCATCAAAACGCCAAAGCCTGACTGTGCCATCGCTACTGGCTGATGCTAAAATGGGTTGGCTGGGATGAAAATTAACATCCCAAATCCAACCTCTATGGCCTTCGAGGGATTTTAGTTCCCTAATTTGATTATCATCAATACTCCAAAGATTTATTTTTCTATTGGTACTACCAGCGGCTAATAATTCATCATTGGGACTAAAATTGACACGCCAAGGGTGAAATTCTTGGGGCTTGTTTTCTGGCAGAGAGTGAATCAGTTTCCCCTCAAGATTCCAAAGTTTAATTATCCCATCTCTACTAGCTGTTGCTAGCATTTGTCCATTGCTATTAAAACTCACATCAACAACTTCTTCTTGGTTCTCAGAAACATTTAATCGGTTGCGTTCATTGACTCGAACTAACTCCAGTTGCAATAGTCGCTGAAGCTCTTGATCAATGTCTTGCTTATCTTCTCTAACTTGGGTGAATAGACTTTGCCAAATTGGGAAACTCCAAGTATTTTGTGTCTCTGTGAGTTTTTTATAAACTGCTAAATCATCAACCAAAGCATCAAAAAGTTGATTAGAAACTACCAGTGTATTTGAGTAAGCAAGAATGGCTTTTATCTCACTAAGGGTTGCTTGGTTTCTTTGATATTCAGCAATTCCTAATAACCCTGTCATAATTAAAGCAAGTGCCGATGCGGCCAGGGTTCTCCGATGCCATTTATTGCGCTCTTGCCGTTGCTGGTATTTTTGTCGCCAAGTCAGGATAGCAGGAGCGAGGGTATCATGAAAAATCTCATATCTTTCTACGTTGGGTTCGTTAGGGGATGGCCCTACTGCTCGTAAAATATACTGTTGGGGCTGACATAACTTCTGGAGTAATGCTTGCAATTCTTCGGGAGCCACCCCAATGTCTTGGGCTAATTGTAGGAGAGGATAAGCAATCTTGGTTCCTCCTGGTGTTACCAAATATTGGAAGACTTGGATGGCAATATTGCGTTCTCTTCTTGATAAACGCCTCATGCGTTGACTAAGGTGCTGTTTAACAATATTTTCTGCCCCACCAATGCTATTTAAGGTAGACAGTTGCAGACGATTTTCTCTTTGTTTGATAATATCTTCTTCCCACAAACGAGTCATCACCAGTTGCAAGTATGGGGTTTCAATCACTCTTTCTGTTAGCTTTGCGGCTTCAATTGTACCCCGTCCTGACTCCCCAATCGACACCTGACCCACAGTTACTTGTTTGATCACTGCTTCGACTAATTCGGTTTCAATGGCGATCGCCTGACGATTGAGTTTTTTTTGTTGATTAAAGACTCGGATCGGCTTTCTAATGGCATCAACGGCTGACTGTTCATTGAGGTGAGGAATACGTAAATAATTGTCCAAAAGGTGAGGAATACTGCCTTTGAAAAAGTCAAGACGTGCGAGGGCGTTTTCTCGAATAGAAATGACAAAATTAGCCGGAAGACCTGTTTGATTAACAGCCTCAGAAAATTGACAAGCAAATGTTTTTTTCCCAATTTCGTGGCTGTGATAGAGGAAATACTCTTCAAATTGATCGAGAATAATAAATAATTTACCACTGCCTTGTTCTTCATTGACTAGGATTTTTGCCCAGGTTTCTAAGGTTTCAGTTAGGGTTTTTTTGGGTTCTGGAACTGGAACGTCTGGGAGAATTTTGGCGATCGTTTTCTTCAACTGCTGTACTAACCCTCTTACGGGATCGTCAGGCCAACCATTAAAGACAATAACGGCTAATTCAGGATAGCGTGACTCCTGTAAATTTTTGTGGATCAGGTGATTAAATTGATAGACAACCCCCGCTTTTAGCAGAGAACTTTTACCAACGCCACTGGTTCCATATAGGACAGTTAAGCGAGAGGACATGAGGTTATCGGTGATGATACGAGTCCATTTTTCTCGACCAAAAAAGTAAGGGGCATCTTCTTCAAGATAAGGCATCAATCCTTTGTAGGGACTATCTGGAAATTCGGATAAGTTTATTTTCTCACTATCTGGGTAAAGTTGTTGTTTTATTTTCTGTAATTGAGTCATCAAAGGAGAGGAAGACATTGGTAAATACCTCATAGATTTTAGGTAAAATTGAAGAGAGTTATTAACTTAGATTTATTAAACAAGCACTTGACTATTTTCTTCTTGAATTGCCGTGATAATTTCGTCACTAATTTCAAATAAAATTTTGTTCTGTTCTTTCTCTGAGAGGGCTTCTAAGGGTTCGGAAATATTATGGGTTGCTTGAAGGTTTTTTAGGGCTGTATATTGGTAGTGACAGTAATTGAGATAAACCCACAGAATTTTAACTCCTTCTTTTTCAGCAGATTCGAGTAACGGTGGCATTTCTTCTGTGGTAATAAAATCAGAAGCTAAGAAATTTTGGCTTACCAGTAAAACGGCTACTTTTGCTGAATCAAGAGCTTTTTCGATTTCTTCTTTCCACTTTGCTCCTGGTTTGATTTGAGTATCATCCCAAATGGAAACTTTCCCTAATTGAATCACTGGAAATAGCATGGTTTGAAGTTTTTCTAACCACTCTGTATCTTTATGACTGTAGCTAATAAAAACTTGATCTCGACGACGTAACATCGGTTTGTCAGCCCCATTAATTGTCGGTTTCAACATGGTAGTTTTTCGTAAATTATTCAGTTCATTTTCTAACTCAGCAATATAATCATCTAATAGGATATTGATTGGCTCTTGTCCACAATATCTTTTCCAAAACTTCCGATCAAGAATTTCGGGTTTATATTGAATGACCCACCAATTCTTACTTTTATAACTAAATATTTCTTCCTGCCAAATTCGATGTAGAATTACCCTTTGATTCCAATAGCTGGGACTATAGCCAAGAAATAAAATACAGTTATTGAGAAGTTGTTTTAAGAGGGAAGATGGCAATAATGTCTTAATATCTCTGTGAGCTAAATAATCCAAGCAATTATCTTCAGTAATGACAAAATGCTCTCCACAGTCTATTGCCCCATAAAGTTTAAGAATGATTGGATAGAAGTTGAGGGAAAGGTCTTCATCATATTCATTGGGTTTATCAATATAAATTGGTTCAGTTGTAGGAATTATTTGCTGCCCATTTCTCGATTTTTTTTGACTTCTAAATTTTTGATGAACAAATCGACTTCCTGCTTTATCACGAACAAAAGACACTAAATCAAAGGGTTGTTCTGCTTCTTTAAAAGCTCGTTCTAACGTATTATCGAAGCAAGCAGTAACAATTAGACAATAGGGATGAGCATAGCCTTTTGCTATCATTAATTGGGGCAATTTAGCTAAGAATTGATGCAAGCAGTTCGGAGAATATTCAGCATCAAAAAGTTCTACTAAGATATCTGGTAGGGTTCCGTAGGGATCTAGGGTATCGTCGATGTCGATGTATTGAGATACCTGCTGTAGTGCCATTTTCTTAATTCCCCCCGTATTAACAGGGCATTGCTCTGGTAAATCATAATCTTCCTCTGGAAACTCCATGAGTTCCTCTTGAGGTAGCAACGGACAACGAATCACCTCTATGCTGTACTTGCATTGAAATTTTTTATCTAGGTACAATGCTAATTCAGTATTAGTGGGTGCATATTGAGGCACGTTATCATCAATTCGCCAACTTTCTAAGGGACCTTCCTTAGTTTTGCCTCGCCCACAAAGATTGATTTCATCCCCCAGGAAAAAGATAACTTTGCCATGAGCAATTCCCTTGACTAATCTATGAAAATGGGGTTTGAGAATGGAAGATAAGGCTGAGGTGTTCATGACTTTTTCTCTCTTGTTATTCGCAGGACTATTGTTTTGAAGCAAGGACAGGAATATGAATTCAGTAGAAAGTTACATTTTGTATTCTTTTTTAAAAAATTGTTAAACTTAACGAGCAAAAATTATAGTTTCCTTCAATAATCTTCTACTATAATTTTACAATGGAAATTAATGGCTATTGATAAATAATTTAGAGTAATTAATAATCAACCTTGAAATTTGGTTACCAATTTCCGTTATTTTAGCCTACTTTTAGTTGCATTATACTAGATTGACAAACACTGCACAGCCTTTCTTTTAGTCTCCTCCCCCCGTCGATCATACTTAGCCGTCGTCACCGGAGAACTATGCCCCACCAACTTCTGCACCGTGACAATATCCACCCCTGCATCCAATAAATCACTACAAAACGTCCGCCTAAAATCATGAGGG
>JBFRWB010000190.1:0-2653 GCA_051439375.1 Microcystaceae cyanobacterium | reverse complement strand
AGTCTAAGACATAGCCAGACACTTGCTGCTTCCCTAATGCTTCGATGGCTTGTTTCATTTGTTCGGTGGCATGGGAACTAAATTCGTCTAATTTGATGTAACCAATGCGGTGTTGATCGTTTTCTTCGAGATGATAAGTAACGGCAGCGATTTCAATTTCTGCTCGTTCTAGAGTGACTTGGAAAATGCCTTTATCTCGTCGTGAGAGTTGTAAACTGACTTCGGTTCCCAGTTCTCCTGTGATGGCTTCTTGTGCCTGTTCGAGGGTCATTAAGGCGGTTGGTTTGCCGTTGATGCGAATCAGGCGATCGCCTCTTTTTAACCCTGCTTCCATAGCAGGAGAATTTCTGACAGCTTCGATGACATAAATTTCACTGGTACGCTTATCTATGGCTAATCTTACCCCAACGCCCGACAATTCTCCTGTGGTTTGACTGGTCAGCACAGAAAATTCATTGGGGGGTAAAAAACGGGTGTAGGGGTCTTTTAGCTCTTTTAAGGCTTCCCGAATGGCTTTATAAGCCTGTTTTGGGCTACTGTAGTCCTGAGAGAGTAATTCTTTTCGTTTTTCTAACCACTCAACCTGATTAAACTCGTAATTGACAAATTCATTATTCACAATTTGCCACATCTCATCAACAATGGCTTTTGGGTTATCTTCTAAAATGTTGGGTTGAGGCGCACTCAGAACAGGAAGGGCGAATGTCTGCATGGAGATGGCTGCTAGGGTTCCGCCCCAAAAGAGGGATTGATGAGTACAAAAGGATTTTATCAGGTTATTCATAGGACTTTATCGATATCAAACGAGAATCAAGAGAGTGGTTTCATGTTACTCAACTGTTACCTTATGGTACACGCTCTTATTTGATTATGACGTGGATTTCACTTAAGAGTTCGTGACATCTTCCCAACTCACGATGGGATATTTCTGTCCACAGAGGCAAATTGTCCCTACACCAGTTCTCTTTTACTATTTTTGCAGCGAGTGAGCCAGACTTGTACTGATATGAAATCCGTTTGAACACTATACTATCTAGTGGTGTGGGTAGGGGGAGCAGAGGGAGCAGAGGGAGCAGAGGGAGCAGAGGAAGCAGGGGGAGCAGAGGAAGCAGGGGGAGATAGGTTTGCAATAATGATTTTAACGATGGCTAATTAAGCGGATTTCAGATGAGCCTGTCGAAGTATGCTCATATTCGTATTAGCTCATTTTAGCTGAAACAGTACATTAGGGGTTCAACAGTGTTAAACCCAAGATTATTAAATCAACTATTATTAACCCCAATAATTTTTAATGTCAAGTTTTCCCAACATTTAACAAAAGTAGGTGTAAATCTTAATGTTTTCTTTATCTGTACTCCTTTTTGTGCCACAAAACTAAGTATAGTATACCCTTGAAAAAATGAGCAAAAATTTGTTATGATTATTTTGGAAAGTAAAATGGGTGTGCTGTGACTGTAAAAAGCGATACTAGGTACTTTATATTATAACTAGCGATCATCTTTACTATTTCTTTCGATATAAGTTAATTGTCCCATAAACATGAAACTAATTGATTCAATAAATGGCTAGAACTTTCACTGCAATTATCTATTGGGAAGAAGATGTTTATGTTGCTGAGTGTCCAGAAATAGGGACTGCAAGTCAGGGAGATAGCATAGAAGAAGCATTAGCTAACCTTAAAGAAGCAACTGAACTGTATTTAGAAGAATTTCCCCTACCGACAACTTCTCCTCGTTTATTGACCACATTTGAGGTATGAAGTGCCTAAACTACCTAGAGTTAGTAGTCAGAAAACTGTCAAAACCTTAGAAAAATTAGGATTTGTTCAAGTTCGTCAAAAGGGAAGTCATTTAATTCTCAAAAAAGAACTAAAAAGTGAAGATGGAGAAAACATTGAAATAGGTTGTGTTGTCCCTATGCAAAGAAAAACCCTTGCAGTGGGAACGTTAAAAAATATTCTAAATCAAGCACGGGTAACTGTCGAAACATTTTTAGACAATCTTTAAAGTTATATAAATTATTTTATTTTATTTATTTTCTCGTCGATACCAAGCACGAACTAACTTTAATTCATTATAATTATAATCATCTCCTAAATGATTTTTTAAAGGGGTTAATGCACCATCACCTAGAGTTTGAATACATTTAATAATGGCTGCTTTTTTCTCTTCTGAAACCAATTTCTCAATATCAATCGGTTGATTCATTTCGATAAGTTCAGAAAGATGAGTACAAATTGTTGATTCTTTTAAATTTCTTCTCTCTGCAATTTCAGCAATACTCAACCCTTGTTGATACAATTGTAAGCTAATCATATTACTGGAAGTGGGTAAAGGTGTAGGTAAACTTTGCTGTTGACAAAACTCTCTAATAACTGAGACAAAACTATCGCCATATTGTTCCGCTTTATAAGTAGTCACTCCAGAAATCTTTTGAAAAGCTTCGATAGATTGGGGTTTTATTTGTGCCATTAATCTTAAACTAGAATCAGCAAAAACAACGTAAGGGGCAATTCGATTTTGATCCGCTAAATGTTTCCGTAACTGTCTTAATTTATCTAATAATAAATCACTTTCTGCTTTTCTAGGATTATAATCATTTAATGCTTTAGAGGTTAAAGATTCTGTGACAGCAACTTCTACTTTTCGCTCAT
>JBFRWB010000189.1:0-26479 GCA_051439375.1 Microcystaceae cyanobacterium | reverse complement strand
AGATTTGTTGGTTATCAGGCTTTTGATAGATATGATGGCTACCTGTTACTCTTTTAAGTGTCCATCCCTTTTTTTCAACAATTTTGCAGAGTTTTTTCCCTGAAATAGATTTCATAGGACAATTTCTACCAGTTGATCTTCATCGCAGGATTGATAGGATTCATTGGCAACGGCTAACCATCCCTTAATGGCATCTTTTAAGTTATGGGTAACTTCTTCTAAGCTGTCGCCTTCTGTGATGCAACCGGGGAGGGCAGGAACTTCTGCCCAATAACCCCCTTCTTCGGCAGGATGGATAATGGCTTTAATTTTCATGGTTTGATGTGGTTTATCAAGGGTTTCTAATTTTATTCTAAGGGTTAATTTACTTATTTCCCCCCTTTTTAAGGGGGGCTAGGGGGGATCAATCTCCTCTAATAGTTCCTCACACTCCTTAACAAGGGTCATCCCTAATTCTTTGCTTAATTCTAGGGCTTCTTGGCAACGGCTAAGGGCAAGTTCGTGAGATATTCGGCGATCGCAATGATAACGATTTAGGCTGAAACTAATTCAGGTTCATCAATTAGTCGTAATAGTTTAGAATGGTCAACGGTTTCCATTGCAAAGGTTTGTCCGTCTGAGTTGCTAAAATCAATCAGAAAGGCTTGTTCATCAAATGACATGACAACTGTTCCTATTTGACCACGACGTAATAGAATGGGTTGACGGGTGATTTTATGAGTTGCTTTTATATCTTCGGTTAAGGCAACGAGATCATAGTCTTTGGTAGTGTTCATAATGAGTTAATAGTTAATCAATGGGATAAGTATTTGTCAAACGGGGAAAGTTTTCGGTGATTCGGATAATCCAACAACTTAAAATTAAGGATTCTCCCATGTCGGTACAAAGTGTGAATTTCAGGTCATAGTGTTTACCATATTGATCCATTTTATATAGTTCGGCTTCTTCTTGGGTCGCAGCTTTTTTCAGGGCATTCTCTAGAATGTCTTTATTAGTGAGGGTAATGCCTAATCTTTTTTGAAATAGTCGGGCTTTGTGTTTACCTTTTGGATGTTCAAGGTTAAGGCTATAACGTTCAAGTTTATCCCCTATTTGGGCTAGATGACCATTGGGAAGCTTCATTTTACCTATTCTGAATTCGGATTTCTCTGGACTAGCTTGGATTGCGGAAAGATAAAGGCTGGTTTGCTGATTAACAAGCGCAATACCCAGTTTAATGCTTAACCCACTGACTCGCCTTGATCTCAAGTTCAAGGCCAATTAGCAAAAGTCATCTAAAGATGACTAATTCTAGCTTAGAATCTTTGTTTAGTCCCTTTAGTGGACGTATCCTATTAGCCCTGAAATTTATTTCGGGGCGGTTTATGATGTCCTATCAGCTTACTTTGATGTCTGAGATGGCCACGACGGCTTCATTAACCATAAATATTAACCAATTTCTTCATCACAACGCCGTCTCGCCATGACGAATTTGTTTATTTCCCCCCTTTTTAAGGGGGGCTAGGGGGGATCAATCTCCCCTAATAGTTCCTCACACTCCTTAACAAGCGGAATCCCCAATTCTTTGCTTAATTCTAGGGCTTCTTGGCAACGGCTAAGGGCAACTTCAGGGCGATTCGTTTTGTGGGCGATTTCAGCAAGGGCTTTTAAACTATGGGCGATTCCATATTTGAACTTAATCTCTTGGAAAATTACTAAGGACTCTTCAATTTTGATTTCTGCTTCCCTGTAGTTTTCTAGTCCGATCAATTCCTCTGCTATATTATGAAGAGAAATTGCTACTCCTTGCTGAAAGCCCATTTCTTCACTGATTTCGAGAGATTGCTGATGATAGGTGATCGCTTTTTCATACTGTTTTAACTCACCATAACAATTGCCTAAATTGCTGAGAGCAGTTGCCACCCCTTGCTTATTGCCCATTTCTTTTTTAATTTTGAGAGATTGCTGGTGATAGGAGATCGCTTTTTCATACTGCCCCAATCGGTAATAACAAAGTCCTAAATCGCCCAGAGAATTTGCCAACCCTTGCCGAAAACCGATTTCTTGACTAATTTCAAGGAATTGCTGGTGATAGGTGATCGCTTTTGCATACTGCCCTAGCTCACCATAACAAATGCCTAAATTTCCCAGAGATTGTGCTGCTCCTTGCTGATTGCCCATTTCTTCTTCGATTTTGAGAGATTGCTGGTGATAGGAAATCGCTTTTTCATACTGCCCCAATGAGTAATAACAAAGTCCTAAATCGCCCAGAGAACCTGCTAACACTCGCTGATCACCCATTTCCTTACTGATGTCGTGAGATTGCTGGTGATGGGTGATCGCTTTTTCATACTGCCCCAATAAATCATAACAATTGCCTAAATGATGTAAGGATTTACGATAACAAACCTCTTCTCGTTTACTACCAGCAATTACCTGCTCATATAATTCTGCTCTCTTTTGATAAAATCCTTGAAAATCCACAAATCTATCAACTGATTTATCTTTCCCTTCTCCTCCTCGCTCCTCATTCAAAATATCATAAGCTAACTGCCAGTTTCCTAACTCTCCTGCATGGTAAAAACCCTCTAAATAGGCTGTCACATCCTCCAATGATTCCCACGGGGGGACAGGTAAATGTCCTAAATAATAATCTAAGGCTGACTGATGTGCCGATTGCAATACCTCAGTCTCTGCTTCTTGTTGTACAACCATTGATATTAAAGGCAAAAACTGAAACCGTCGGGGTGTTCCCGCTTTGGGTTGGGGGGGAAACTCCTGTAATAAGGACAAACGGGCTAAATAGCGTAATTCCTTGTCTGTTACCTCTACTGCTACCCCTTGAGCCAAATCTAGAGCAAAAATTCCTCGCAATACAGATAACTGCTTTAACACTGTTGCTAATTTATCTGACAATCGGGCTAAACTAGCCGTTACTACTTCTCTGACACAGATTTCCGTATCACGGTGAAACCCTTCCACATCAAACACATTTAACCCTAAATTTTGCGACTCCCTAACACATACCCCTTCCCCAAACTCATCAATCATCAAGCTACACACCAGATTAATTAAGAGGGGATGTCTTCCCAATTGCTCAACAAATTTGGCTAATTCTTCACTCGTTCCCGTTAAACTATAGTCTTCCCTTACCAAACATATCCCATCCTCTTGTTTTAGCCCCTTTAACCCTTGCCAATAACAACGCTTTTGCAAGTTTGGGGCAAATTTAGGCTGTTCCCGACTGGTGAATAATAGCTTACTGTTGCGTCCTTTCCCTAACCATTGGCTCAAAAATTGACGATAAACCGAGTCATCTTCTGCCCTTAGCACCGTTTCTAAATTATTTAACACCAACAAACAAGGTTTGGCAATTAACCCCTGTATCATCTGCTGAATTAATGTCGCCTCATCCCATCTTTCATCATAAGGTTGTTCTAACCCTTCTAATAACCATTGTCCCAATTGTGCTAAGGGGTAAGGCTGGTTAAAATTGACCCACAATACTCTCAAGTTGGGAGATAACGGCTCTATTACCTTCACTGCTAAAGCTGTTTTACCATAGCCTCCTGCTGCGGTGATGCCAATTAAGCGAATATTATCGTTACTTAAGGCAGTTTGTAGGTCATTTATTTCCTCTTTTCTTCCTTGCCATTTATCGATAGGGGGACGTGTGGTATCAATTACCGCAGTGGGTGAGGATGAGGGTTTGGATGGTTGATCATAATAGTTGTTAACAATTTTATCGCCAGCAACATTATCGCCTTGTCCTGAATGATCTTGATTCATCTTGCATCCGTCCTTTTTCCCTTATTGGATATCATTGATTACATTATAGAGGCTGTTGTTTGAATGAGGATTTTTATTGTCTGAATCACCGATTCTCAGGATTTAAAGATTTTCACCGATAGAGTTAATGGTAAGGGTAGATGATTGATTTTATTGTCTGAATCACCGATTCTCAGGATTTAAGGATTTTCACCGATGGGGCTACTGATAGGGTATAATTTGGTTATTTCTCATTGATTCATATTATTTTGCTATGAAGCTTGAAGACATAACTTATAAAATTATTGGTTGCTCAATGAAAATTCACAGCATATTAGGTAATGGATTTCAAGAAGTGATTTATCAACGGTGTTTAGAGATTGAGTTACACAAGTCTGGACTAAGTTTTGTCAGAGAAAAAGACCATCCTATTTATTATGAAGGTGTGCAGGTTGGAACAAGACGAGCAGATTTTGCGGTAGAGGATAGGGGAATTGTCGAACTAAAAGCAATTATTAAAGTGGAAAAAGTTCACATTGCACAAGCGAAAAACTATGTTGTTGCTTATGATTTTCCTGTAGGTTTACTAATTAATTTTGGTTCAACTAGCTTAGGCTATCATAAAATCTTTAACCCTAAATACAATACCTGAAATAAAGCCATTAATTCAATCAATGATGATACTAAGGGAAACAACTCATCCTGAAAATCCTTAAATCCTGAGAATCCTGATTCAGACAGTAAGAATAATAATGGTGGGCAAAGATTGAAAGTCTCTTAATTAATTGATAAGGATATCTTAAGCAAATAAGGGGATAATTATCAGTTGTAGGTTGGGTTGACAAAGGAAACCCAACAAAATTATGTATTGATGGGTATAGATAATTTATTTGATTGTCTTTAACTATGATTTGTCTGATTGAATGATGGACTATGATGATTTTTTGAGAATGATTGAGCTTATTGTTTATATTTGAATTATGAGTCTTGATTCCGAGTTTAAAGATTGAGTTACACAAGTCTGAACTAAGTTTTATCTAAGAAAAAAAGCATCCGATTTATTATGAGCGATCGCAGTTTCATTAATTGCTATCATTAGTTTGTATTAATTTATCAATTGCTGTTTGCTATCTTTCAGAAGAGTTAGTATTATTTAATTGTCAATGTAAATTGTGTTAGCATAAAAAGATGTTTGAGTGGGACGAACAAAAAGCGGAGCTTAACCAGTTAAAACACTCAATAAGTTTTCCATTTGCAACGAGGGCGTTTGATGACAGAAATCGAGTAACAATCGTTGATAATCGCTATGATTATGGCGAAACTCGCTACATTACACTAGCCAAGATTGATAACCGTGTGTATCTACTTGCTTTTACTTTACGCTCATCTAATATTCGTCTAATCTCAGCTAGAAAGGCCAACAAAAAAGAGGTAAAACGTTATGAAAACCATTAATTATACACCTGATCCTAACCAAAAACCTCGATTGAGCGAAACTGAAGACGCTCGACTCGCTCACTTGTCAGATGAAGAAATAGATTACTCGGATATAGAAGAATTAGATGATGAGTTTTGGGAAAAAGCAGAAATAGTGTCAGTCGCTTCGCTCCAATTCGCGCATTATGAATTTGAATTTTGAATTACCCGAAGGGGTCAAATATCACATCGTAACTGTTATGACTTCCATTCTTACTAATTTAGACCAGCTTTACGAAAGCGATGAAATACAATGGTTAGAAGAAACCATTGAAATTCTACAAGAAAAACGCTTTAATGACTTGGATATAGAACATCTCATTGAGGAATTAGACGATTTAGGAAACGAGAAAAAGCACGCAGTTGAAAGCTTATTAGAACAAGTCATTCGTCATTTACTATTATTGCAATATTGGACGGCTGAATTAGAAGCCAATAGCGGACATTGGAAAGGAGAAATTGTCGGATTTCGTAACCAATTAAAACGGAGATTAACAACTAATTTACGAAATCATCTCGAACGAGAATTAGAAAACCTTTATCAAGATGCAAGAAATTATGTTCAACAAAAAACCCGTTTTCAAGTTAATTTTCCTGAACAATGTCCTTATCAATTAGATGAACTGCTAGAAATTAATTGGTTTCCTGTATAAACTCAGAACAGTAGGTTAAGCAAGCAGGGTTAAGTTAGGTGATCCTAAGACAATCTTAATACCTTGCCCACCAAAGGATTAATCTGAAGATTCTCAAGAAAGATGTTGTTGCTTACGATTTTTCCGATTCAGACAGTTATACTCGATAGATAGATAGAGTTTATCCGTAGGGTCTTAAAAATCCCCAAAATTTAGTTAAGGATTGCTGTCAAAATTTTAATTGTGTGTAGCACTATGACTCGTCGTCTCTTAGAACAATTTTTACTCTCCCAGATTGCTAAAACGTTCCCCTCTGCAATCTTTTATAAAGAAACAACTCAAAAAATAATAGCCTTAACCATTGATGATATACCTGCCCGTGACGAAGATCAAAAGGACTCGACTCGTCAAATCCTTAAAACAATCAAACAACATAATCAAACATTTACAACCGATGTGAGTGCAACTTTTTTTATAACCACCGAACATCTTAAATATAAAACTAATCCAGATCACCTAGATTTAGAGCTATTAACAGAAATAATTGAACAAGGTCATGAAATTAGTAATCATGGAAAGCTGGATCATCGTCATGCTAATCTCGCTAAAAGTAATTTTCAATCTGAATTCATAGAATCTCATCAACTTTTATCAAAACAAATCAATCAACCGATTAACTGGTTTCGTCCCGGACAAGCCTTTTATAATCAATCCATGGTTGAAATTTTAACAACCCTTGGAAAAGAATTAGGATATCAAAATAAATTTGCCCTTGCTTCTATGATTCCCTTTGATACTAGAAAATTAATAGGAAATCCTAACTTCACCTTAAAGAATATTGAACAGTTTACATTCCCCGGTTCTATCATCATCTTACATGGTGGTTATAAAACCGACGCAGCCAAGACAGTAGAAGTTTTAAATCAGCTTTTACCCCGTCTGTATCAACAAGATTATCAAGTCGTTTCTTTATCTAAACTATTTGATATGAAAGGATAGTGAATAAGCCGTCCAATTAAGCATCTAAATTGAGTGGTAGAGACAGGTAGAAGAAATTTGCTCATACCCAGTTTAAATACGTCTTAGCTTACTTAAAAAATCTGACCTTCAATAAATTCTCTCAAAAATCGAATTAGTAGATGATCATGAATTATAATCATGAAGATAAACTCACCGACAGCAAACTGTAATTTTTATGAATATTTTTGGTATCGGACTGCCAGAGATGGCTTTAATATTAGTAATCGCCCTTTTAGTCTTCGGCCCCAAGAAATTACCCGAAATTGGTCGCAGTTTAGGGAAAGCAATTCGAGGTTTCCAAGAAGCATCCAAAGAATTTGAAACGGAATTTGAAAAAGAAGTGGGTAAACTTGAGGAATCTGTGCAAATGAAAGCAGAATTGGCAGATAATCCCCAATCTGAACCCCAAAATTCTCAGAAAACATCAGAAGTTTCTCAATCTGAAACAATCAGCTAAGGTATAAAGTAAAGTTAAGGAGAATGAGGCAAATACCCACCTCACTCATCCATTACGCTAAACTAAAACATCAATCTGGGGGCAATTAAAAGAGAGGTTATCCATGAGTGAACATAATCCCTACGAACAGCTTGGGGTAACGGAAGATTCTTCATTTGAGGAGATTCAAGCCGCCAAAAACCGCTTGAGCGAAGAATATCGCAGTGATGCAACAAAACTCGAAAATCTAGAAGCAGCTTACGACGCTGTAATTATGGATCGGCTAAGAATGCGGCAGGAAGGACGTATTAAAGTGCCTGATCGCATTCGCTTTCCTGAACGCAGTTTACCCAAAACACCTTCACCGACTTCCCCATCGTCAGCCACTCCTCCTGCGTGGTTACAGGGAATGTTAGATCGTCCCTCCCAAAGCGAATGGCTGTGGCCATCTGCTATTTTTGGCGGGTGTGCGATCATTGCCTCACTGACACCGGGGGATGCCTCCAATATTGCAATTTGGTTAACGTTAGGGACAGTGGCGAATCTTTACTTTATTAACCGCAAAGAAAAAAAATTCGGTCGAGCCCTTCTATGGACGTTAGGGGGATTAATCGCAGGAATTGGCTTAGGAACACTGTTGGCCATGTCCTTACAAGCCTCTGGACTCTTTCCTGTCGTTGATCCTGCTCATATTGCCGTAGTTACCACTCTGATTCTTTTCTGGCTGAGTAGCTGTTTTTTACGATAACAAGATGGTTTGGTGGGATCTTTGATGGTTAACTGCTAACTGATCACTGATCACTAAAATGAGAGGGAAGGGGAAACGTGCCTCGTAATCGCTCTAACTGGGCAGCGAGGCTGATTAAAACCCCCTCTTGGGCAGGATTTCCCACCAGTTGTACCCCAATGGGTAAGCCTTGGGGATCAAACCCAACAGGAACAGCGATCGCTGGTAAACCACTGGCGTTAAAGGGGGGACAAGGGGCAATCCAATTGATAATTTTTGTAACGGTTTCTTCAGGAGAAAGAGCAGTCCATTCTCCCACTTTAGGGGGTGCGTGGAGATGAACTGGTAATAATAAAGCATCGTATTGTTGGACAAACGCGATAATTTTGCGAGAAATAACCTGCATTTTAGTCACCGACTGTAAATAATCCCCTGCACTTCCAGCTCGTTCTCCTAACCACTGGTTTAAGGGAGAAAGAGCAGGAGAAGGAATACCCGCCGCAGGTATTCCTGCTTGCCAGACTTTGGTAAAAGGACTAATTAATTCAACCGCCGCATCAAACACCTCTATTTCCACCTCATGACCTAGGTTAGCCAATTGTTGACCGACTTCCCTTAAGCTGTTTTGAATCGGCGCAGTCGGCATCTGAAAGGGAACAAGGGTTTCAGCCAGTGCAATACGTAAGGGAGGGGGATCTTGTTGGCAAGCCAGAGAATAAGACGTTTTAGGATCAGGTAACCAATAGGGATCTCCCACAACATAGCCGGAAATGACATCTAATAGGGCTGCTGCATCGGCTACAGTTCGGCCTAACGTGCCATTCGTCGCAATTCCGCTTTGGTAGTCCCCAACGGGTGCGTTAGAAACCCGTCCTCGTGAGGGTTTAATACCAACCAAACCACAGCAACTAGCAGGGGTACGAATTGAGCCACCACCGTCTGAGCCTTGCGTGACAGGGCATAATCCTGCACTAACGGCGGCTGCTGCCCCACCACTTGATCCCCCTGCGGTATAGTCCAAATTCCAAGGATTTCGGCTGGGAAGAAACCCCGGTGGTTCACTGTAAGGAAATGAGCCTAATTGAGAGGTGGCGGTTTTACCCAAAATAATAAATCCTGCCCCCTTAATTTTTGCCGTAACGGCATCGTCGTATTCAGCGATTTGATCTTTTAGGGCTGAAACTCCATAGCTACAAGGCATTCCTGATACGGGATTTAAGTCTTTAATAGCGGTAGGAACACCAAAAAAGGGGGGAAATTCCGTCAGATCATTACTCTGAGTCAAAATATCTGTTTTTTTCCTGCCCTCCTCTAAAGCTTGTTCCGCCATGACATGATGAAAACTCCCCAATTGACCATCAAATTTTTCAATACGTTGTACAAAAAATTCGGTTAATTCAAAGGGAGAAATTTCTTTTTGACGAATGAGTTGAGCAAGGGTTAAGGGAGAGGTAAAGGCTAGATTCACGATAATGGTTGAGAAATTTGAGTTAAGTTAATAGGTAAGATAGTGTAATTTTAAATTTTGAATTGTGCGCAGCAGTAGCACTATATATCATCCCACACTCTCCGAACTCCGAGATTAAGGTTTCACAGACGATCGCAAAAATGTTAGGATTACACCCAGAGAAAGAAACGTAATAAAAAAGGACTAACGCTTCATGCAGGAGTTTGATAAATCCATCTCATTTGATGGAAGAGATATCCGACTAAAACTAGGAATGCTTGCTCCCCAAGCGGGAGGAGGGATTTTAATCCAGTCCGGTGATACGGCAGTTTTAGTTACAGCGACCCGTTCCTCCGCTAGAGAAGGCATTGATTTTTTACCCCTGACGGTAGATTACGAAGAACGTCTTTATGCGGCCGGTCGTATTCCGGGCGGCTTTTTACGGCGAGAAGGCAGACCCCCTGAACGGGCAATTCTGACCAGTCGTTTAATAGATCGTCCCCTTCGTCCCCTTTTTCCTAGTTGGTTACGGGACGACTTACAAGTAGTTGCCACCACCCTATCGATGGACGAAGAAGTTCCCCCCGATGTCTTAGCAGTCACAGGGGCTTCCGTTGCGGTTTTATTGGCTAAAATTCCCTTTGCGGGTCCAATGGCTGCCGTTAGAGTGGGCTTAGTGGGGGATGATTTTATTATTAACCCCACCTATCGAGAGATAAATATGGGGGATCTCGACCTTGTGGTAGCAGGAAGCCCCAACGGGGTCGTAATGGTAGAAGCCGGTGCCAACCAACTCCCTGAACAGGATATTATCGAAGCGATCGATTTTGGTTACGAAGCAGTACGGGATTTAATTACTGCCCAACGGGAAGTAATAGATGAGTTAGGCATTACCACAGCCGCTGATGCCCCACTACCAGTGAATGAAGCACTGGACAAATTTGTCAGCGATCGCGCCACTGACTCGGTGAAGAAAATTCTCCTTCAGCACGATTTAGACAAGAAAGCCAGAGATGAAGCCCTTGATGCAGTAAAAGAGGAACTGGCTACGATAATTGAGCCGTTACCCGAAGATGACCCTATCAAAGCGGCAACTCTGGAAAGTAGTAAGGTTTTAGGAAACACCTATAAAAGTCTGACCAAGAAGTTAATGCGAAGTCAGATTATTAATGAAGGGATTCGGGTGGATGGTCGTAAGCTTGACGAAGTACGTCCTATCTCCTGTGGTGTGTCCCTTTTACCCCAACGGGTACATGGTAGTGCCTTATTCAACCGCGGCTTAACCCAAGTGTTATCCTTAGCGACTTTAGGCACAACGGGGGATGCCCAAGATTTAGGGGACGATCTTCATCCTGAAGACGAAAAACGCTATTTACACCACTATAATTTCCCTCCCTTCTCTGTCGGTGAAACCCGACCCCTTCGTTCCCCCGGACGACGAGAAATTGGTCACGGTGCGTTAGCAGAACGGGCGATCCTTCCTGTGTTACCGCCCCAAGAGGAATTTCCCTATGTAGTACGAGTTGTCTCTGAGGTGCTTTCCTCCAATGGGTCAACCTCCATGGGGTCAGTGTGTGGGTCAACCTTAGCCTTAATGGATGCAGGTGTTCCCTTGCGTAAGCCCGTGAGTGGGGCGGCTATGGGCTTAATCAAAGAAGGGGATGAGGTACGAATTCTCACTGATATCCAAGGGATTGAGGATTTCTTAGGGGATATGGACTTTAAGGTGGCAGGTACAGATGTTGGTATTACTGCCCTACAAATGGACATGAAAATCACGGGTTTACCCATGGCTGTCGTGGCCAAAGCGATTCAGCAAGCCCGTCCTGCCCGTTTGCACATCCTTGAGAAGATGTTAGCCACCCTTGACGGTCCTCGCAGCGAATTATCACCTTATGCACCCCGTTTAATGACGACTAAAATCGATCCAGATATGATTGGCTTAGTTATTGGACCGGGGGGTAAAACCATTAAAGGCATTACCGAACAGACTAACTGTAAAATCGATATTGCGGATGATGGAACGGTTACTATTGCTGCGACCAACATAGATAATGCTGAACGTGCCAGAAAGATGATTTACGATATGACTCGTAAAGTATCAGAAGGGGAAGTTTATCTAGGTAAAGTCACCCGAATCATTCCCATTGGTGCATTTGTTGAGTTTTTACCCGGTAAGGAAGGTATGATTCATATTTCCCAACTAGCTGACTATCGGGTGGGCAAAGTGGAAGATGAAGTGGCGGTTAAAGATGAAGTGGTGGTCAAAATCCGCGAAATCGATAACAAAGGTCGCATTAATCTTACTCGTTTAGGGATTCATCCCGATGAAGCAGCCCAAGCCCGTCGGACTGCTATGGCGAGTCGGTAATTAAGTCGGTTTTAGGTGTCAGGTGTTAGGTGCGAGGTGTTAGGTTTAAACCTCTGAAACCAGCAAACCTGAGACCCAGAACCAGCAAACCCGAAACCTGATAACTGAAATGACCAGTGTAATTGGTATTGATTTAGGAGGAACGGCCATTAAATTTGGCCGTTTTTTAGAACAAGGGGACTGTCAAGCGACCTTGACCTTGCCGACACCCCAACCTGCGACCCCAGAAGCCGTTAAAGATACGCTTATTTTGGGTATTAAACAACTTAGCTTAGAACAAGAAGTCATCGCTATTGGCTTAGGAACACCCGGGCCGGTGGACGTATCGGGGCGAGTAGCAAGAATTGCCATTAATTTATCGGGTTGGCAAAATGTGCCTTTGGCGGACTGGCTAGAAAAAGGGACGGGATTTCCTGTTATTTTAGGGAATGATGCCAATTGTGCCGGATTAGGGGAAGCATGGACAGGGGCTGGTAAAGGCTACCAAAATTTAATTTTATTGACCTTGGGAACGGGTGTTGGGGGTGCAATTATTCTCAATGGGGAATTATTTGCGGGTCACCAAGGAGCAGCCGGTGAATTAGGGTTAATTACCCTTAATCCAGATGGTTTTGACTGTAATAGTGGTAATAATGGCTCATTGGAACAGTACTGTTCTATTCAAGGAATTAAACGGTTAGCCAAAAAAGATCCAGCAGAACTAGGCAAATTAGCTCAAGCGGGGGACGCAACTGCTTTAAGCTTTTGGAGAGAATATGGTCAGCTTTTAGGCACTGGTTTAACCAGCCTAATCTATGTGTTAACCCCCGAAGCGATTATTATTGGGGGGGGAATTAGTGCTAGTTCAGAATATTTTTTCCCGTCTGTATTAGCAGAGATTGAAAAACGGGTGTTACCAAGTTCCCGTGAAGGGTTAGTGCTTCTTAGAGCAAAGTTAGGCAATCAAGCAGGAATGGTGGGGGCAGCTAAGTTGGCATGGGATGCTTCCTGAGACGATGAAATTAGAACCGATTTAGCATTTATCTTCTAATAATACCTTTACTTCTAAGGCGGTTGCTGCTGCTAATAATACGCCATTGCGATAATGACCAGTTCCCAGTATCACATTATCGTAACCTTCTAGCCATTGAATAATCGGCGCACCCTGTCCCTGTGGCCGAGGCCGTTTTCCCGACCATGTTTGCACGATTTCACCTGCTTTTAGAAAGGGACAAAATGCGATCGCAGCTTCTCTGACCGTTTCTAATAATTGGGGGTTTTCTGGGATATTTCCCTGTTCATTAGGAAATTCGACCGTTGCACCGACCCAGTAATCTGTTCCTCCTAAGGGGACAATATGTACATCATTAGCGGTGATCACTGGGGAAAAATCCCTTGCAATAGGGGAATCTAAGCTTAATTTTAATGCTTGTCCTAAAACGGGTTGAATGTTAACGGTTTTCTGTAAATGAGTCGTTAAATGGGTTGAGCCTAACCCTGCTGCAATGATTAAATAATCAAGGTTAATTATACCATCCTTAGTTTGAATGCCTGTGCATTGATGCTTATTTGGGTCTTCTTGGCACTCACAGAGAATATTTTGCACATTGAAGCCAAATTTACAGTTAACTCCCCTTAAAGACGCTCCTTTAATCAATGCGTGGGTTAATGCTTGGGGGTTGAGTTGGCGATCGCCGCTAGAATAAACCGCATGGGGAAAGTTTTCTAGGTTAAGATGGGGAAATTTATGAATAATTTGAGAAGAATTTAATATTTCTAAGGGATAACCCTGTTCTTTTCTTGTATTGACAAGTTTTTGCCATTTCTCTAAGTCTTCATTTTGATCCAGTAATTTCAAAATTCCTTGACGGTTATAGGGAATCGTGTCACCTGTTAACGCTTTTAGTTCAGGAATTAAGGTTTCATAGCGGTTTAAGCTATTTTGCCGTAATCTCCACTGACGACCTTTAATTTTATGACTAATAATTCCCATTAATACCCCTAATGCCCTACCTGTTGAACCCGATGCAGGGGTTTGTTTTTCGATTAAGGTAATCTCTAGGGTGGGATCTGCGCTTAACTCATAAGCGATCGCTGCACCAACAACTCCCCCACCAATAATAACAATTTTAGTCATAATATTGAGCTTAACTCTGATTACTGGGTAAACAAGTTGGTAAATCTTCAGATGTTTCTCGTTGTGTTGTGCTGACTTCCCATCCTTGTAGATTCCACCATGGTAATCGTCTTTCTTCTTCAATCCAAAAATCTAAGTTTTCTACCTCTCCGTCATTGAGGGTTAATTTAGGCAGATTGGGATAATTACTATCATTGGTTTCTGCATAATTTTGACCAAAAAAATTCATACAAACTTTTAATCCTTCCTCAACACCAATTTCCTCTTTGCCAGAACCACTTACGCTTTCATCATCGTAAATAAAAAAGCCTTGAAAGGAATTTCCCTGTAATGCACCGTCTGTTACCCGAACGGTAAAATCATAAATGATGGGTTTTGCTTGGGATACAGAAGGATTTACAAGACTTAATAGACTCATTAAGGGATAAATCAATAGATTTACAGATATTTTATTCATTTTTTTGATTTTAACCTCAAACGTTATAGGGCGAATCGTTGTAATAAGGTTTCTACCATGTGGGGTAGAGTCTTTTCAAGTTCATTGATGTTTCTAAAACTCAATTGACGATGATTCGGTAATTCTAAAGGGAAATCCCCTTTTAAATCATCCCTCTCCATTCTTACTAACAAAATTTGCCCCGGACGCTTACATTGTACTGCGTATCCCAATTCTGCGCATACTATCGAATTAAGGATAGCACAAGGGGTTTCTTCCTTTTGAGTTCGAGCAATGGCTGTTCCGTCGGCAATATATAGGAGACTTTTACGAATTTTTCGCAAATGACCATCACTTAATCGTACGGGTGCATTGAGAGGACGATTTGCTTCTTCTAAAGTAAGCGGAAGACGGGAGTGCTGGTTAAAGGTTTCAAGGGTATTGTTTAAAACAGAACGAATTGCTTCTGAGGCTGTAACGTATTCAGACTGGGGACTAAAATAAATAATGGGGTCAAGGGTAGCTGTGACATCCTGTTTGGTAAAGTATATTTCACGAGAAATAAGATCAATATTAGCGATCGCATATCCCCCACTTCCTTCGATATAAAATTCTACCGTATCTCCATCTAAATAGCGTTGAAACCAAGCTGATGTTTCTATAGTTGCACTATCGTCTAAAAAATCTGCTCTTAACCCCGATTTGAGTAAACTGTTACGACTCAACCGCAGGTCTTGTGATCGCTGAATCACTTCCCGAATCGGTTCATATTTTTCTAAATACCAAGCTTTTAGGGCAATAATCGCCATATTAAGTTACTACCTTTTTATTTTGAGAATTGAAATAAGAATAGATTGTGCCTATTCTCCTAGAGTTTAGAATAAACCCTACAGACAAAGTATAGCAAGAATTATTTTACCGCCAAACCCATTAACAACTTTAATCCATTTGCGGGTATTGTTGCCACAACTTTGTTGTTTGACGTAAGCTTTGATAATTGCCATTGCCTAAGATTAAATGATCCAGTAAAGGAATATCCAAATAATCTGAGCCTTTTAATAATTGTTCTGTTAAAGTAATATCTTCTGCACTGGGTTCAAGATTGCCCGAAGGATGGTTATGAGCAACAATCAGACGATTTGCCCCTTGTTTTAGTACTTCACGAAATAAATCTGAAGGATGAACTAAGGTTTCTGTTGCTGTCCCAATGGTAATTACTTTTGTGCCAACAAGCTGATTTTTAACATCCAATAAAACCACAGCAAAGCGTTCTTCGGACTGCCACATCAAATCATAACTTAGGGCAGCAGCGGCCGTATCAGGACTTTCAATAGCAATTCGTTCCGTGGGACGTAGTTGAAACGTTCGTTTTCCCAATTCAATAGCAGCTAAAATTGTTGTTGCTTTAGCTGGCCCAATTCCTTCCATGGCCATTAACTCTTGGGGACTAATATTACGCAGTACATCCAAGGGATCTCGTTGATATTTTTCTAATTCTTTAAGAATATACTGCCCTAAACCTACTGCTGAAAGTTTACCTTTTCCCTGACCTGTTCCCAACAAAATTGCTAACAATTCAGCTGTCGAAAGCTGTTTTGCCCCTAATTCTAATAATCGTTCACGGGGTCGTTCATTACTGGGAATATCGGCAATACGGAGACTGTAGGTCATAGGATCAAGGTAAACTTACGGTATCAGATCCGTTATACTCCATAATTTAATAGATGTCTGTGATTTCATGTTGAATTTGTCCTTTCAACGCTCAATCATGCTCATTATTATCGGTTAAATAACTCGTAAATTCTCACAAAACAAAAAAACCTCGGTGATTACCAAGGTTGTCAAATAGGAGAACTCAATGTCGAGAGATAGATAGTGGGTCAAGTCCTTTAAATCAGTTGTTTTTAAGTCAGTAGTCCCATTCATCTGGACTGCTTGCTTTGATTGTTTTTGACTCTTGTAAATAAATGTAACGAAAATTATAAGTTTTGTAAAGTTAGCTTGACAAGTTTTTACTTATAATTGACATAAGCTTATCTTATACTTCTAAAAAAGATATAAAAACGATAATTCTTTGCGTTATCTTGGGAATGATTTATAAAGAAGCCTCTAAATGAGGTGCTGTTTATCCCTTATTTGGACTATGCCATCTTCTAATCTAATTCTGCCAAAACAAGACAATTCCCTTAAATTAGGGAAAATACTGACGGAAGCCCATTTAATCTCCTGTGATCAGCTTGAAGTTGCCCTTTTAGAACAATCCCTTTATCCTGAACAACGATTAGGGGAAATTTTAGCAATGCAAGGACGTATTAAGCAACAGACGGCGGACTTTTTTGTGGAACGATGGCCAGAAGTTGTACAAGAAGCGTCTCAAGTCCATAAGAGACATTTAGGTGAATATTTATTAGAAGCGGGTTTACTTTCCTCAGAACAAATTGCGGAGATTTTAGAAGAACAGCAAAATAGTGGACTATGGCAGCGTTTTGGGGCAATTGCTGCTTTTAAGGGATTATTAGCCCTCAGTACCGTTGAATTTTTCCTGAGTCATCTTTTTCCTGAATATGCGAAAGACTCTCCTTTTACCAAACCAAAACATTAGACAGATTGATAGGTTTGTTTAATAATATTCTGTTAATATCGTTACTTAAATTAAACCCAGAAGAGAACACAAGCCTATGTCTGCCAAATCCACCGTCATTGCGCCCTCCATTCTCTCGGCTGACTTTAGCCGTTTAGGAGAAGAAATTCAAGCCGTTGATCAAGCTGGAGCCGATTGGATTCATGTTGATGTCATGGATGGTCGTTTTGTTCCTAATATCACCATTGGCCCGTTAATTGTCGATGCAATTCGTCCTTATACTAAAAAACCCCTTGATGTTCATTTAATGATCGTTGAACCCGAAAAATATGTAGCGGATTTTGCGAAAGCTGGGGCTGATATCATTTCTGTTCATGCAGAACATAATGCGTCTCCTCATCTTCACCGTACTCTCTGTCAAATTCGGGAATTAGGTAAAAAGTCGGGGGTTGTTTTAAATCCTTCTACTCCCCTTGATTTAATTGAATATGTGTTAGAAGTCTGCGATTTAGTTTTACTAATGAGTGTTAACCCCGGTTTTGGTGGTCAAAGCTTCATTCCTGAAATTGTCCCCAAAGTCCGTAAATTACGTCAAATGTGCGAAGCAAAGGGCTTAGATCCTTGGATTGAAGTAGATGGGGGATTAAAACCCAATAATACATGGCAAGTGCTAGAAGCAGGTGCTAATGCGATCGTAGCAGGTTCGGCTGTGTTTAAAGCACCGAGTTATGCAGACGCAATTGAAGGAATTCGTAACAGTCAACGGCCCGTTGAACGGGAATTAGCGGCTGTTTAGGTCTTTTTTTAACAAAATTATAATTACTTTAAGGGGAACTTCAATGTTCCCTTTTTTGATCATAGTACAATTAGAATCAATTGAGCGATAGAATAAAATTCAAATGGACTAAAAGTGATTTAGATCGCAGATAAACAGTTATGAAATTCATAGATAAACAGTGATCACCATCATCAGTATAATCCCCACGTTTCCCTACAATACTGAGTATTAAGTTCGTTGTTTTCAACTAAAGAAATTTATTGAGATGAAAAATCCCATTCGCCAAATCCTTAACCTAGATCGTTCTCAACTGATCCGTGGATATACCTTATTTGAATTATTAATTGCAGGTTCTTTAACCAGCCTGATTATCAGTAGTTCTGGATTGGGATGGTTGGGGATGGTTAATCTCAATCAGAAATCAAAAGCACAAAGTTCCATTTCCTATAACGTCAACCGTGCGGCTGAATTTATACAAGAAGAAATAAAAACCTCTGCTGAGATTGCACCAGATGCAGTATCAGCTGTTACTTCCATTACAGGATTTACCTTACCGACAAATGCAACACCTGTATTGGTATTGACAACGACTGAAGGTGATCATATTGTTTATTACACCCAACCTGTCTCTCAACCTTGGGTCGGACCCAATGGGATTTATCGTTGGGGATATCCCTTAGATGAAAATGGAAATTATGATACGACTCAATCCCCTAGTAGTGAATTATTGATTGATAACATTGACAATAGCCCAACCACTGTTATCTGTCCTTCTGGTTGGCAATCTAGCACGACAAATTCTCTCAACGGTTTCTACGCTTGTACTCAAGGAACTCAACTGGCTCAATTGAATATTAGTAGCTCCGTTAGCCATGTTGTAGGCAATAAGTCCTCCTATGCAACACAAACGGCTGCTTTAGCCAGAAGTGAAACACTTGTTAGCACTAGCACTAGCATTCCTTTAACACCAGCCTTTAATCTTAATGGCAATGAACTTGTTTTACCAGAAGGAGCAAATCTTACATTTGAAGTAATTGGGGGAGCAGCACAATGTTCTTCGAGTTCACCACAAGTACCAACGGATACCGACATTCAAATTGATGCAAATGGAACAACTCAATCCTATGCAGTTACTGAAACACCTTTAAACCTTTCTTCTATTCCTGCTGGTGCAAAGGTAAATGTAGAAACCACAGCCTATTGGGGATGTATTTCTACAAAAGTTGTCAATACAGCCACAGAAAATGTCATGGTTCAAGCCTTGCGCAATGGAGATAGTGTTCCCGACTATACCCCAGTTTTTGAAAGCCAATCAACGATTGATGAATTTCTACAAACTTATATCGAAGATGGTAAGATTGTCTTACCTGATAACCAAGTGATCTATCTGTTTGAAACGTACACGAGTAACACTCACAGTTCTTCGTTTGATCTACAGGATAATGTGGTTTTAGCTACGATTAAAAGTCCTAATTAATATCAAGACGCAATCAAAGAGGTATTAACCTCGGATTTGGTATCAGATACCCAACAATAGATCAACCAATCAGTCTCACACTAAATTTTTATCTGCTTCAGTTATAACAATATGAATAAAGAGAATTGACTTCAGTTTTGGTATAACTTGTATGTAACAGTATAGTGTGGGCGCAAGCCTTGCGCCCCTACAGATGTAGTAGCAATTTCCCTAATTCTTCCTAAAATAACGCTGCAATTGCTTAGAAGACTTAAACAAAAAATAAATATAAACCCCAATTAAAACCCATAAACAAAGATTCCCTAAAACACGATAAGTATCAATAATTTGGTTATCACTCCATCCATGCCAATCTGTTAACATATTCATATCTCCGGCTGCGTCTCCTTTTCCTCCCCAAAATGTTCCCCAAGGAATAAAAGCCCGTCCTTTATTAATGCGATGCCACATAGTAAAACTGTTAATAAAAGTACTTGCAGAAAGAATCAGGGCTAAATATCGCCAAAATTCCCAATAGAGTCGTTGCGGTAAAGTAAAATAAAAAGCCACCATAAAAAAGGTACTTAAATAAAACTCTCCTCCCACTCCGCCAAAGGCTTGCAACATCTCATAAGTATCACGGGAAGTCATCCAAGTTAGCTGAAACTGAACTAAAATAAGTATCACCCCTAACCCCATTGTCCAAGGTTGATTTTCATTTTTTCCCGACCAAAATAAGAGACATAATAGAAACAAAATTCCAAAGTAAACAAATAAAGACTGATCTAAAGAAGTTATTGTTACCGCTAAAGTAGGCATAGCTCGATATCCCGAAAACCATGCAATCACAGCGTGTCCTAACTCATGCATCCACATATTCCAAAACCAGTTTAGCCCCGTAAGATTCAGGGATAAAGCAATAATAATTGCTGCTGGAAATCCCCAAATTCTGACATTTGCTTCCCCTTGTTTTAATAATTTTTCCGTCTCGGTTTCAATAGGAATTTCAGATAAAGGAAATTGATATCGCCAAGCAATATTTTTTGCCCCTCTTTTTCCCATCACTTTGATATCTTGTACATCTGGTAAAATAATATCCGCTAAAACTGAATGAATTAAGGTCTTAGGAACAGCAGACTGATTGACTGTTTGAGCATCAAAGATTAATGTCAAAGTCGTTTCATTCAGACGAGTGATAACTTGCAAATGATGGGGACGTAACGCTTCATTAATCGCAAGCGTCAGTTGATCTTGGGGAGTTGCTTGAGCTTGATCGTAATCCTGTTGTAAAGTATGCTCCCAAAGAGTCTGATAAGCTAACTTTAAGGACTCAAGTTCTCTTTTTTGGCCTTCCCGACGCTTAATCGCTACCTGATGCAAATAAGCTTCCTGTATCTCATCAGCAGACGCATTGAGGGAAAGTCCCAATAGCTGGTAGTATTGCTCAAAATCTGGTTTGTCCATTGATCTTACCCAATGATTCTTAACTGAATCTTTTAATCACTCTTTACAAAGTCAAAAAACCCTGACAAAAATTTTGACTTTTCTTAAGATTTGATCCTTAATGGCTTAGAGTTATTAGGTAAATTTGGTTACTTTTTTAGTTGACTACGTGGGAACTAATCCCTTTCCCTAGACGACTAGAGGAGGGAATTCCCAAACTATCGCCTAAAAAGCGATCGCATTCAAAGCGAGTGGTACGGTATTTTTTAAGTTCACCTGTACTTTACCACAAAGCTGCCCGAAAAGGCAATGGGTCAGCAACAAACTTTCACAGTTCGTTTGCATAACCGATTAGTGCCATAACAGACGAAGGGAATCCTCCCCCATAACATAACTTTCGATTAGTATAGGAATTGATTTACGATGATCTTAACCAAACTCAAAGATTTTGTCGGCATTTCTGAACAAGATGAGTACGATGAGGAGTACGAAGAAATGGACTGGGAACAGTACCAAGAAGACACTGACTCCGCGCCCCGTGTTGAGTCTAACGCTCCCACGCCTCGCTCTTCTACCCCCGATTTAAACCTCACCCCCGACACTGGGGTAGGAACAACTACACCGAGAAACAACGTGATTGGAATGCCCGGAATTGCCAACAATAACGCCGAAGTAGTGGTGGTTGAACCCCACTCTTTTGAAGAAATGCCCCAAGTGATCCAAACGCTTAGAGAGCGTAAGTCTGTTGTGCTTAACCTCAACGTTATGGATCCAGAAGAAGCGCAAAGAGCCGTAGATTTTATTGCTGGTGGCACTTATGCCATTGATGGGCATCAAGAGCGCATTGGTGAGAGCATTTTCTTGTTTACGCCTAGTTGCGTCAAGGTTAGCACCTTAACCAGTGGTAGTCACGACAGTGGAGAGATGCCTGTTGCTCCCCCACAACAACCTGCGTCTGTTTCAGCATGGGGTGTTGATCCAACCCGACTCGCTCAGTAATTCGCAAAGACTATATTTTCTGGCGGAAACGTTGGACAACTCATCGTACAATGGGTTTGGTCTTGTCTGGAGTCCATACCTGTGTATATTTCATTAGGAATCATTGGGGGAGGGGTAATGGCAGAGGCGATTTTATCTCGCCTTCTTAGCACCTCTCTCTATCTACCTGAAACTGTCATTGTTTCTGAACCTCAAGAAGAACGACGGAACTTTTTAGGGCAAACCTATCAGGTTAACGTCACAAACGATAATCAAGAGGTTTGCAACCAAGCCTCAACGGTCTTGTTAGCTATAAAACCGCAAATCTTACCGATTGTCGTTGAAGCTTTAGAAATTACGAATAATCCCTTAATCATCTCCATTTTAGCGGGTGTTACCCTTGATACCTTAGAAAAAAGCTTTATTAACTGTCCTGTGGTTCGAGTCATGCCAAATACCCCTGCAACGGTAGGACAAGGAATGACAGCGATCGCAACGGGAAAAACGGTGACCGAAGCCCAATTAAACGTAGCACAAGCCATGTTTGAGGCGGTTGGCTCGGTGGTGACCGTTCCCGAAAAATTAATGGATGGGGTGACAGGGTTATCGGGATCGGGCCCTGCTTATGTTGCAATTATGATTGAAGCCTTGTCTGATGGTGGCGTAGCGGCTGGTTTGCCGAGGGCGATCGCTGACCAATTAGCCCGACAAACGGTGTGGGGAACAGCCCAGTTAATTATAGAATCAGGGTTACATCCAGCGCAAATTAAAGATAAGGTAACCAGTCCGGGGGGAACAACCATTGCGGGTGTTTCGGCCTTGGAAAAAGCAGGATTTCGCTCAGCATTAATCGAAGCCGTGCAAGCAGCTAAAGAGCGATCGCAGGAATTAGGGCAAGGTTAGGCTACTTTGTTTCTGAGCGAGATAACTGATCAATAAAGGTTTGATGGGCAGATGTTGCGAGTCCTGTTTGTAAGATTGCCAATACCTCAGCTAAGTCTCCAGCGAATAACCTTTCTTTAGCCAGCCACAGTCCCGGAAAGACAGTTGAGCGCACAATTCCATCCCGATCAACATTGATGGGAACATACTGACCTCCTTGCCAGCAAAACCAGTCCAAAGCTGCATCGTAAGTTCGCCAGACTAAATATTCTAGAACTTGGTTGCGTCGATAGACATTGTGCTTTTGGTTAAGATCAATTGAAGCACTACTAGCAGCAATTTCAACAATGAGTTCTGGTGATCCTTCAACGTAATCGTCATCGCTAATGATACTTTGACCGTCTGTTTCGATACGAAGGAGAGCATCAGGTTGGGGTTCATTGTTGTTATCCAAACGCACAGTAGCATTATCCAAGACTTCAACGCCGGGGGTCGCTGCCTCATACGCTCCCAGCCAAGTCATGATGTGAGCGTGGGGCTTTCCATGAGCTTTAGCTCGAAGGGGGGATGCCATATAAACAATTTCTTCGATTAATTCAGCTTTTTTGAGGTAGGGCATGGCATTATAACGCCGTTCAAACTCAGGACGGGTCAATTTATCGCCATTTTCCAGCGGAGGTAGGGTTTTCAGCAAGATTTGAGTCATAATAGGACGATTGGCTGTTAACTAAAACTCTGCATTTAAAGGCGTTCTTGGAAAAGGAATGACATCACGAATATTCCCCATTCCCGTCATAAACTGTACCACTCGTTCAAATCCTAGACCAAACCCTGCATGGGGAACAGAACCATATCGGCGTAGGTCTAAGTACCACCAAAGGTCTTCTGGATTCATATCTTGATCTTTAATGCGTTGGGTTAACACATCTAAACGTTCTTCCCGTTGTGAACCGCCGATGATTTCACCGATTTTAGGGGCAAGGACATCCATGGCAGCCACGGTTTTTCCATCATCGTTTAATCTCATGTAAAATGCCTTGATTCCAACGGGGTAATCGGTTACGATAATCGGTTTTTTAAAGTAATCTTCTGCTAAGTAACGCTCATGTTCTGATTGCAAATCAATTCCCCATTCGACAGGAAATTCAAATTTTTTGTCCGTTTTTTCGAGTAATTCAATAGCTTTAGTGTAAGTGATTCGCTCAAATTCGTTGTTAATAATGTTATCGGCGGTTTCTAACACCGTTTTATCAATACGTTTATTGAAAAATTCCATATCTTCGGGACAGGTTTCTAAGACAGACTTAAAGATATGTTTTAAAAAGGCTTCTGCTAAGTCCTCATTTCCTTCAAGGTCACAAAATGCCATTTCTGGTTCAATCATCCAAAATTCCGCTAAATGCCGAGATGTATTAGAGTTTTCAGCACGGAAGGTTGGACCAAATGTATAAACATTTTGAAAGGCCATCGCCATGATTTCGGCTTCTAATTGACCACTAACGGTTAGATAGGCTTGTCTGCCAAAGAAATCTTGGTCAAAATCCGTTTTTTTCTCTTCTGTTTGCGGTAATTTATCTAAATCTAAGTTGGTTACCGTAAATAATTCTCCGGCCCCTTCACAATCACTCGCCGTGATAATGGGAGTATGTACCCAAATAAAGCCTCTTTCTTGGAAAAACTGATGAATTGCAGCAGAACAGGCATTTCTAACCCGCATCACTGCCCCTAGAGTATTGGTTCGATTTCTTAAATGAGCAATTGTTCGTAAGAACTCAAAGGAATGACGTTTTTTTTGTAAAGGATAGGTATCGGCTTCAGATTCGCCATACAAGACTAACTCAGCCGCTTTTAACTCAATTCTTTGTCCTTTTCCTAATGAGGGTGCAAGTTGTCCCGTTATTTCAACGGATGCACCCGTGCTTATTTGTTTAATCAATGGGTCGTAGTCTGGAACGGAAGCATCAACAATGACTTGTAAATTTTGCAAAGATGAGCCATCATTCACTTCTAGAAAGGAGAATCCTTTGGAGTCTCTTTTTGTTCTCACCCATCCTTGGATTTTAACGGTTTCATTTGGGTTTCCACTGCGAAGAATATTGATAATGCGTTTAAGGGTCATAGATAGTTAATCGTTAATTAGGTTAATTTCTCTAGTCGGAGTCATAATCCACTTAAAAGCCCTATCACAAATATGACAGGGTTTTAGGAATTACTAAAATTCTAAATCATTGTTGCGATGACTGCCATTCAAGAGTAAAGTTTTAAAGAAGTCGGAAGTATATAGATATCTTCTCTTAATTTTCAATGAAACCTTATCAAACCATTCCTATTCAAGACTGTAACGAACCTTTAATTCCGATTCCTTTAGAGAAATTTGCTGTAGAAACTCCCCATCCTTATGAAAAATTAGGCGCAGACTATCAAGGAAAATCTCCTTATTATTTACGTCAAACCGTTGTTGAGTCTCTTATTAATGCACAAGGTTATTTACAGGAAATTAAACCTAACTGGTATATTAAAATCTTCGATGGCTTTCGTCCCCTTGGGATTCAACAGTTTATGGTAGATTATAGCTTTGAGCAACTGGTTACCAGCAGAAACATGAATCTATCTCAACTCTCTACCGCAGAAATAGAGGCTTTATGGCAAGAAGTTTATACAATTTGGGCAATTCCTAATGATAATCCGAAAACTCCACCTCCTCATAGTACAGGCGCAGCTATTGATATTACTTTGGTCAATGAGCAAGGAGAAACGGTGGATATGGGGGGAGAAATTGACGAATTATCTCAGCGATCGCAACCTAATTATTATCAAAATGCTGCATCTTTAGAAGGACAAACTTATGCTGAACATCGGGAATTACTGCATACAGTGATGAAGAAAGCAGGATTTCGTCGTCATTTAGGGGAATGGTGGCATTTTTCCCTAGGGGATCAAATGTGGGTTTGGTTGGGGTTACAAGAAGGAGAGACAACGGTTAAGTTTGCTCGTTATGGAAGAGCAATTTGATACCAAGTCCGACTTAATAAATAATAAAACCCAGTTTTGAGAGAGATGGGGAGAACTTCCTTACAGCAGGAATGTTTCATTTATAAATTTTATCATCGCTGTATCTCTTAACGGGTAAGGGTTATAAGATGTTCTTGTATTGATTAAAACTGACAGATTTAATCACCCAAAATATGAGGTATGAAGATAGGGTGTTGACTTTGCACCTAAATCGGCTAAATTTTTTCTTGCACTTTTTAAGATGCGATTGCATTGGTCTATTATCCCTTATGTGTATGTGGCGGGCTTTGCCCGCCACATACACATAAGGAATCGAACCTGAATGAAATGTTTGAGGCAAAATTCCCACAAAGTCAACACCAGAGATTGTGGCTGAATAATTGTAATATTAGGAAGGGAAATAAAATCGTTAGGGTTGAGGGTGAGTAAATAGGGAATTTGATAAACTGTCATAACTGCTAAAAGTCTAATATCATGGGTTCGTTTACCTTTAATATTATGATGAATGACTAATTTAAACCATTGGGAAAATATCTCTTGAGTTTCAGGGAGTAAGCGAAATTGAGTAATGAATTGACGAATTTTGGTAGTGGTTTCTTGAGGAGTCCATCCTAATCCGTTAACTTCAAGGGGACGAGTGGCAACAACCCAAAATTCGATTAATACTTGAGAAGTAATCACTCCTTGATTTCCTTGACTCAGAAGGTTAGTGATAGCGGTAATAATCGGGGAATGCTGAGGGGATGAAGTATCAGCAATTCTAATTAGGATGTTAGTGTCGAGAAAATAGTCACTCATAGGTTAATCATACATGGTATCTCGATGTAAGGCTTCATCGGGTAAGTTAGCACTTTGTTTGGGGAGAGTTTCAAGAAAAGCTAACCAGTTTTGGACTCTTTGTTCGGGTGTCAATTGTTGCTCTGGTTGAGGCTCTTTTTCAA
>JBFRWB010000188.1:0-14259 GCA_051439375.1 Microcystaceae cyanobacterium | reverse complement strand
CTATTGAGGAGGATAATAAGTCTCAGACTACATAAGTCATGGCGGTAAAATTAGTTTAGTTGATTGTCAGCATGGGTGCAAGCCTTGCACCCCTACATATTTAAGTTTAACAGGAGTTACCATTATGTCTGATCAACACAAGTTTAGCCTGAATTTCAATGATGATGATGTCATTCAATTTGATGAGAATGGTTTAACACGATTTAGTAAATTACGTCGTGCGATTTGGGAAAATGGGAAAGCAGAAATTATGAATAAGCTGCACGAAATTCTTAATAAATTATGTTCTAAGAGTCAATTAAATATACCAGCAAGTTATTGTCTAACTGATCAAAATGGAGGTGTTATTATTGGTAGAGATGGAATTGCAGAACAATTTGAAAATAGTTGGTCAAAAGATGGTGTACACTGTGAGGTTTTAAAACTCGGTTCTCAACAATGGCAAAAAGGAAAAATTCGCATTAAATTTGAGATAGAATTTATTCCTGATGAACCTGAAATTAGCGAACCAGAATCACCCTTAGATGATATTCGCAGGGAAATTAATCAAAGTTGAATTTATCACATTAACCTTGGGCATAATATTATCATGCCTCTACAATATCTATTCTTCAAGGAGTCACAGTTATGTCAGACTTACACAAATTTACGCCTAATTTTAACGATGATGATGTCATTCAGTTTGGTGAAAGTATCACGAGATTTGGGAAATTTGAATCAATCGTAAAAAGTGGAATTGATCAATTTATTTTTGATACTTTATCTCAACAGCAGATTAATGCGCCGACTAAACAGTATATTTCTCATAAAAACTATCATAGTTATACTTGGTTAAACACAGGCGTTCCTTGCGAAGTTTTAAAAATAGATTCTCAAGGATGGCAAAAAGGTAAAATTCGTATTAAATTTGAGATAGAATTTATTCCTGATGAACCTGAAATTACCGAACCAGAATCACCATTAGATGACATTCGCAGGGAAATTAATCAAGGTTGAATTTATCACATTAACCTTGGGCATAATATTATTATGTCCCTACAAACTAATTTAAAGTAATGAGGTATTTGCCATGACTGGAAAATCAGAATTTTTACAAGGTGATGAAGTGATTTCTGTCTCTTCTAATGAGAAAATACTCTTGAATCATAAAACTTTTACAGTTCAGGAATTTAAAACAGAACTTACTTCAAGAATTAATGGAGGAAATGAGAAAAAGACTCGTAAATGGTGTTTTGATGGAGTTCATTGTAAGTTATTAAGTCCCAAACAGAGATGGAGAAAAGGAACAATTAAAATTAGTTTAGAATTCATTCCTGATGAACCTAAAATTACCGAACCAGAATCACCTTTAGATGATATTCGTAGAGAAATTAATCAAGGTTGAATTTATCATATTAACCTTGGGCATAATAATATTATGTATCCAGAATTCAGACAATTAATTCAATTCTTTTAGGGGGTTAACACTGTTAAACCTACCCTCCACACTTAACCCTTAATCATCCATTCTCAATATTAGGAGATTAAACCATGAACTCAAAATTTTATACAATGACAGGTGAAGAAGATGTTATCTCTTTACAAAAAGAATCACTTAACAATGTTATGATCTCGCAACCGATGTTTAAAGTAAAAGATATTTTTGAAAGATGTCTGTGTAAACTTTTAGGAATGTCATCAATCGCTCAATTAGAACAAGAAGATTACTATGCTTTTCACAAAAAATGGATAGATGAAGGATTAGAATGTGAGGTCTTAAATTTAGGTGCAAATCAATGGAAAAAAGGAAAAGTAAGAATTAAAGTAACCGTTGAATTTTGCCCCGATGAATCAGAAATTATTGAACCAGAATCCCCTTTAGATGATATTCGCCGAGAAATCAAACAAATTTGAGTTATAATTTTATTAGCTCAAACTTATATTAATGAGAAAAATTCAACAATGAACTTACAATTAACCCTAATTTTGCAAGATGCTGAACTCAAATTCTTAAACAACTATAGAGATAAGTTAGAAGAAGAGTTCATACCAAAAACAAATTATGTTTAAAAAGTGTTTTTCTGTCTAAAATCATGCCGAAAACTCCTCGCATTTCCATTCCTAAATCCGTCCGAAAGTACGTTTTTCAACGAAATAACTATCAGTGTCAAAGCTGTGGTAAAACCTACCAAGAAACCGACTTACAAATTGATCATATTATCCCCCTTGCAAAAGGCGGAAGTAATGACATCAGTAACTTACAAACCCTTTGCAGTCGCTGTAATCAACGCAAAAAACATCATTTTGACAGTCGTTTTCAACCCTATTATCATTGATTAAGTAAAAGTGGTGATGCGTTGGGAACCCATCCTACAAGGTTTGAACTGATTTGAGAGGAAAATATAATTTCATTGGAGGATTGAGTAGTGCATCAACTAACGCTTCACTATCTTCAATATTCAGCTTTAGAGTACGATGTTGCTCAATTACTCGAATGGCTTCTTTTTGAACAGTAGTAAAAATAAAATCAGTTAATATACGTCCTTCTAAAGTAGAAGCTTGACGCAATAATTCTTTAATTTCTGGACTGACACGGGCTTCAACCCATTCTACTGGTCTAGGATTTGTTTTACTAGCCATTTTGCTATCTGGTCACTTTTAAGGGGTTCATGTCTATCATACGGCAATTGACCATCACTACGTCAGTAAAGGTACTTTCGTCTTCCCTAATCATTTTTTGAGTTAAAACGTCTAAAGAAGGTAAACCGTCGGATATAATGAACAGAAAAATTATCTGGTAAAGTTTTTTAAAGCTCATTTTAATCGCGAGGAAACCGAATGTACATTGTCCAAATTGCTTCAGAATGCGCCCCCGTTATCAAAGCAGGTGGGTTAGGTGACGTGGTTTATGGCCTCAGTCGGGAATTGGAAACCAGAGGTCATACAGTTGAACTTATCTTACCTATGTACGATTGTATGCGCTACGACCATATTTGGGGACTTCACGAAGCGTTTATGGATTTGTATGTACCTTGGTATGATGGGGCAGTTCGTTGTTCTGTATATTGTGGATGGGTACATGGTCGTCTTTGTTTCTTTATTGATGACCATGCTGATGATAATTTCTTTAATCGAGGCTGTTACTATGGGTGTAACGATGACCCAATGCGATTTGCTTTCTTTTCTAAAGCAGCCCTTGAGTTTTTAAACCAAAGTAATAAACGGCCAGATGTACTTCATTGTCATGATTGGCAAACGGGACTTGTTCCTGTACTGTTATATGAAATTTATCAATATAATGGAATGCCCCATCAACGGGTTTGTTATACCATTCATAACTTTAAACATCAAGGGTTAGGGGGAATTGATCATCTTGAGGCGACGGGGTTACATCGACCGGATTATTATTTTAATTATGCCAGAATGCGAGATAATTTTAATCCCTTTGCTTTGAATTTTATGAAAGGAGGCATTACTTATTCAAATATGATTACCACGGTTTCCCCTCACCATGCTTGGGAAGCTCATCATACGGATGTGAGTTATGGATTAGGTCATACGCTTCATTTACATCAACATAAATTTAAAGGTATTTTAAACGGTGTTGATTATAATATTTGGAATCCTGAAATTGATACTTATATTCCAGAAAACTATAGCGTAGAAACCTTTGCAGATAAAGCGAAAAATAAGGAAGCTTTACGGGAGCGATTAATGTTAGCCCATAATGATAAACCCATTGTGGCTTATATTGGTCGCTTAGATGACCAGAAAGGTGTAGATTTAGTTCACCATTCAATTTACTATTCTCTTTATAATGGCGCACAATTTGTCCTTTTAGGGTCAGCCACAGATCCAAAAATTAATGAGCATTTTTGGCATGAAAAAGGATTCTTGAATGATGATGCAGATTGTCATTTAGAATTAGGGTTTAATGAAGAACTGTCTCACTTGATTTATGCAGGGGCTGATATTATGGTGATTCCGAGTAAATTTGAACCTTGTGGATTAACTCAAATTATTGGCATGAAATATGGGGCAATTCCTGTTGTTCGTGGAGTAGGAGGGTTAGTGAGTACGGTATTTGATTGGGACTATGAACAGGACAAACCACCAGAGAAACGGAACGGATTTGTCTTTTATCAAGATGATAATTATGCTTTAGAAACTGCTTTAGAACGGTCATTGAAAATTTGGTACAATAACCCCAAGCTATTTAAACAACTCGGAAAACAAGGGATGGAATATGACTATTCTTGGAATTACCCTGGAAAAGAATATATAGAAATTTATGAGTTTATTCGTCATAAGTAAGACTTAAAAATCATAGGGTGGGCTTGACCCATCCTTTTCGCAATTTATCAATATTACATTAACTAGAAATATTGTGGAACGTAAAACTTTTGTTAGCAATTCTATAACAATCTCTTACTTAGAATGGGGTCAAGGAAATGAACCTCTCTTATTGTTACATGGCATGGCTGATCATAGTTTAGTGTGGTCAGAGTTAGGGAATTTCTTAGCTTCAGATTATCATGTTATTGCCCCTGATTTGCGTGGTCACGGAGAAAGTAGTAAACCTGATAAGGGTTATCGATTTGTTGATTATATCGAAGACTTAGAAGGATTAATGAATCATCTGGGTTGGCAGTCTGCTAATATTTTAGGACATTCTTGGGCGGGTAAAATTCTTGGTATTTGGGTGACTCAAAATCCTTCTCGTTTTCGTCGCTTAATATTAGTTGATCCTGCTTTTATTAATCGGTTTCCCCGTTGGTCAAAAATTACTTTTCCTTTCTTTTATAAAGTTTTGCCTTTTTTACGGGCAATGGGACCTTTTCCTGACTATGAAACCGCAGAACAAATGGCACGTCAGTTAAAGCAATATCGAGGGTGGAGTCCTTTGCAAGAACAGGTATTTAAAGCAGGAATAGAAGAAAAAGCGGATGGCCGTTGGGGAAGTAAGTTTGTTGTAGCAGCAAGGAATCAAATCTTTGATGAAGTAATGCTTTATGATGGGTTAACTGAGAAAGTATCTGTGCCGACTTTATTGATTAAACCAGAAAAGGGCATTAACCGCAGTGACTGGCAATTAAAACCCTATCGAAAGTATTTAGAAAATTTACAAGTAGTCGAAGTTCCTAGTAATCACTGGTGTTTTTTGGTTGAACCTGATAGTTTTAATCAGACAGTTGCTCAATTTCTAGATAATTCAATATAGTGATCAAAATATCGGCACTCTAAGTGGTATAATTAACGGTGCAGATTTGACCAATAATGTGACTAATTTAGCGACTAAATTTAAGGTTGAATTACCCCAATTACCTATGATTCAATAGTTTATCTCACTTTTAGATAAAATGACAACAATCACTGATATCGGAACGTTAATTATTCAAACACCTGAAACTTGCGGAGGCCGTCCGAGAATCGCAGGGAGAAGACTTTCTGTACAACAAATCGCTGTTTTAGCCACTTGAAATAAGTTAACCCCTGAACAAATTATACAAGAATACGAGCAATTAACTTTAGCAGAAGTTCATGCAGCTTTGGCTTATTATTATGCTAATACTGAAGAAATTGAATCTTATTTATCTGAAGAAAAAGCTGAATATGAACAGCTATTAATAGAGTTTAAATAAAATAGTTATTTTTTATGGAAATACGATTCAAAAATTCTCGCCTGTAATTGAGGATTTTTGCGTATCATATTTCTAAATGCTCTTTAAAAGCGATTATCCCATAAAATTTCTTTCATTCTTCCTCTAATAAATTAGCTAATAAATCTTTGATTGTTCCCCGTTTAGCTGTTCCCAACTCTACTGCTTTTAGAGTTTGTTTAGCATCAGCAGCAATTTCGTTTCTGCGTTGTTCAATACGTCTTTTTTGGATAATCTCAATCAATAAATCTTGCTCCTCTGATGATAGAGATTCAACATAATCAAGAGCTTGTTGTAAGTTTAAAGTTTGCATGGTTATCAAAATATTGACACTTTTACACTTTTTATCACATCCAAGTATAGCAGATTATTAAAAAATTGATATTATTTTAATGTTTATAAGTTCAAATGTTTGTATAATAAGAAGTATGAGTTCACTATTTTAGAAGAATAGACTTGATTATACAGTTAAATGAGAAGCAGTTACAGATTTTGAAAGCTATACCATTAATCAAAATATTGATCAAAACATTGCAGAAATTATCAAATCTCTTGACTATTTACAGAAAGAGATTCAAACCTTTCCCGAAAATCAAAAAGAAATTGCAACCGTTCATTTGGATGACTTACGAGAAGAAATTACCACAGAAGAAAGAAGAAATCCTAAGAAAATAAAAGCTTATTTTATGGCATTTTTAGGAATTGCTTTACCGCTTTTCGGATATGTTGCTAACACAACCGATTTTCTAAACAATGCAACTGACTTAGGTGAAAAATTTAACATTGAAGTTACTCAATTAGAGGAAATTATCCAAGAAAGTGAGTTACAAAAGGAATAAGCGGTAAAATTAGCTAATGAAATTAATCAAGCTGCTTGGAAACAATTAAACCCTAAAACGATTAAATAAATAATTAGACCGTGACTGAAATTCTTGTTAATTCTAACATCATTAATAATTGAGTGTTTTTTTCGCTTCTGTTAAAAACTCTAATCACTGAGGTTATAATAAGCAAAAACCTTATTAATAGCTCAATTGACCTATGGCTTTGACCCTTCTCTTATCCGAAGAACTTCCTACCCTCCAATACCATCCTAGCGGCGATCGCTTTGACGAAACATGGCGATCGCCGCTTTCTACCCTTTTGGGGTTAGGACGAGCAGCAGGAGCGGATTTTGTAGAATTTTTCCTTGAAAGAGTGAATTATATTAGCTGTCTTGCTGAAGATGATCTGATTACTAGCATTTCTCCCCGTTTATCCACAGGTGCAGGAGTTAGAGTCTATAAGCAACAGTCAGACTGTTATGTTAGCACCAATGATTTATCTTTTTCGGGACTAAAGGCAGCCTTAGAAAAAGGATTATCTATCTTAGGGCTGAATTTACCCTCAGATCAGGCTTATGTCCCTGAAATCAACCTAGAAATCTTACGAGATTATGCCAGTCTTAAAAATAAAGAGAATTGGTTAACTAACTGTAGCTCAATGGCAGAAATGGGAGACATTCTCCTAAGTGCCAACGATAAACTCAATCAAAAAGCAAATCACGTTCAATCTCGACGTTCTACCTATTTCCGAGACTGGCAAGAAGTACTAATTGCTGCGAGTGATGGCACATTCGCACGGGATATGCGGTTAACCCAGTCTGTAGGATGTTCCCTATTGTGTGCAGATGGCGAACATCGAAGCTCAATTGGTAAGCGATTAGGCGATACCAGTAATCCTAGCTTTTTAAGAACATGGAATACTGAAGAAATGGCGGAAGAACTTGCAGAATCCTCTGGTAAGATGCTTTATGCTGATTATGTAGAATCAGGAACTTATCCTATCATTATGGCCAATAAATTTGGTGGGGTGATTTTCCATGAAGCCTGTGGCCACTTATTAGAAACTACCCAAATAGAACATAAAACTAGCCCCTTTAGCGAGAAAAAAGGAGAAAAAATTGCCCACGAAAGCTTAACCGCATGGGATGAAGGGTTAAGTGATGAAGCATTCGGTTCAATTGATATGGATGATGAAGGAATGCCAACACAACGCACCCTATTGATTGAAAATGGTATTTTAAAGAACTTTATCGCAGATCGGACTGGATCAATACGAACGGGACATCCCCGTACTGGTAGTGGTCGTCGTCAAAGTTACGCTTATGCTGCTGCTTCTCGGATGCGGAATACCTATATTGCACCGGGGGATGCAAGTTTAGATGACTTGTTTGCATCGGTAGATAAAGGAATTTATTGTAAGCAAATGGGAGGAGGAAGCGTCGGTGCAACAGGAGAGTTTAATTTTTCTGTCTCAGAAGCCTACTTAGTTGAAAAAGGCAAGATAAGCAAACCCCTTAAAGGTGCAACCTTAATTGGGACAGCAACGGAAATTATGGATAAAATATCCTTATGTTCCCAAGATTTAGGGTTAGCGGCTGGTTTTTGTGGTTCAGTGAGTGGTAGCGTCTATGTTACCGTAGGACAACCCCATTTAAAAGTTGATTCTATTACCGTTGGAGGTCGTTAGTCCCTGTTTGTCACAAATTGCAACAAAACCAAACAAAACGACCCTTAAACCGATAGAATTTGAACGCTAATAAACCTATTGATGGAGAACAATCATTCATGATGTCACATATCTTCCTAGCTGCTGCTACCATCCCTGCAACTGTATCGTGGAGTCCCAAAGTTGCTATCGTAATGGTAATCTGTAATATCATTGCCATCGCTTTTGGTAAAGCCACCATCAAACAGCAGGATGTTGGCCCCGGACTTCCCGCTTCCAGATTCTTTGGTGGAATGGGACTGGGTGCGTTACTAGGAACAACCAGTTTGGGTCATATTATAGGTGCAGGTGCTATTTTAGGTCTTTCTAATCTTGGTGTTCTCTAAATCTGTTAACAGCGTCTGAATCCCTTCTTTCCCTCCTTTAATTCTTTATTGGGGGGAATTATAATTTAAAAGCAATTTACCGTTTACTCGCTCATGTCTAGTCGTTTCTCATCTGTTGATCAAAATCCTTTTAAATCCATTTTATCGAGGTTAACTCGCTTATTAGATAAAAGTTGGATGGCTGTCGTTATTGTCATCGCTTTATTAATTGCTGCCCCGATTTTATCGATTTTAACAGGCATCTTTGCGGATGCAACAGACATTTGGCAACATCTAGCAGAAACGGTTTTAGCCGACTATATTATTAATTCTCTCTTATTAATGATAGGAGTTGGGATCGGCGTTACTCTCTTTGGGGTTTCCACCGCATGGTTAGTTACCCTTTGTCGGTTCCCGGGCGATCGCTTTTTTCAATGGGGATTATTATTACCTTTGGCAGCCCCAGCCTATTTATTAGCTTACACCTACACCAATATGTTGGACTATTTTGGTCCAGTGCAAATCTTTCTGCGTTCTCTATTTGGCTGGGAAACGATTAATGACTACTGGTTTCCCAATATTCGCTCATTATGGGGCGCAATGGTAATGTTAATTTTGGTTCTTTATCCATACGTCTATTTATTAGCTCGAACTTCCTTTTTAAGTCAATCGGTTTGTACCCTAGAGGCCAGTCGTTCCTTAGGCTGTACTCCTTGGACAAGTTTCTTTAAAATTGCCCTTCCTTTAGCTCGTCCAGCGATAATAGCGGGATTATCCCTAGCTTTGATGGAAACCCTCAATGATTTTGGCACGGTTCAATATTTTGGTGTCAATACCTTTACCACTGGAATTTATAATACATGGTTTGGTTTTGGAGATTTAACCGCAGCGATTCAATTAGCCGCCGTATTAATGGTATTTATTGTTAGTTTGATTGTTTTAGAATTAATATCCCGTCGTCAAGCCCGTTATTATCAAAACACCAGTCAATATCAGGTGATTAATCCCTATAGTTTACAAGGCATTAGAGGAATAGGGGCGTTTTTACTTTGTTTAATCTTAGTTGGGTTAGGTTTTATTTTGCCCGCTATGTATCTCACCTATTTGACGATTCTTAATTTAGAAAGCAATTTACAAAGCAATTTTATCGAATTAGCTACTCATAGTCTTATCTTAGCGGTAATTAGTGCTGCCCTCGCTGTTTTAATCTCTTTGGTGATGGCCTACGGTAAACGGTTATATCCTAATTGGGGTATGAATTGGGGGGTAAGAATTGCTGCGCTGGGATACGCTATACCGGGATCTGTTATCGCAGTGGGTGCTTATATTGAAATGGGAAGATTAGATGCCATCGTAGATACTTGGTTTAATAATACTTTTGGCATTTCAACGGGGTTATTATTCAGTGGAACAATAATTGCGCTAATTTATGCCTATTTGGTGCGCTTTTTGGCGGTGGCTTTTGGGGCAGTTGAAACCAGTTTAGGCAAGATTAAACCCAGTTTAGACGATGCCTCCCGTAGTTTGGGCAATACCCCTTTAAATACACTGGTTAAAGTTCATACGCCTTTGATGACAGGGGGAATGTTAACCGCTATGATGTTAGTCTTTGTTGATGTAATGAAAGAGTTACCAGCTACCTTGCTCATTCGTCCTTTTAATTTTGATACATTAGCGATACGAGTCTTTCAATACGCTTCTGATGAACGGTTAGTGGAAGCGGCTGCACCTGCTTTAGCGATTGTTTTGGTAGGAATTATTCCCGTTATTTTCCTCAGTCGTCAAATTGCTAAAACTCGTTCCCAAAACAGTTAAACTTAAGTGTTTTAATCTTGATTGCGACTCTCTAAAATAATGCGATCGCTCAATGCTGAGAGGGTTTGGCTAAACTCCCAGTCTTTTTGTTGTTTTTGGTTAACTTTATCGCAGCTATACATTACCGTTGTATGGTCTTTCCCCCCAAATGCTTCCCCAATACGGGGTAAACTTAAGTTGGTATGTTGGCGCATCAGATACATACCGATTTGTCTGGCTTTACTGATTTCACGGCGACGAGAGGCACTTTTTAAGTCATCAATGGAGATTTCAAAGGCATCAGCGACAATTTGCATGATAATCTCTGGTGAGGTAGGAATTTGTTCCATGGGTGGGTTTAATACCGAGGCCAAATTTTCCACCGTCATCTGAAGGCCGGAAATAGAGGTATAAGCGATCGCTCTAGTTAATGCACCTTCTAATTCCCGAATATTAGCGGTGTAATGGGTAGCAATATATTCTATAACGGTACGAGGAAGACGCATATTCTCATATTCAGCTTTTTTCTGTAAAATAGCCATACGGGTTTCCAAGTCGGGAACTTGAACATCAGCGATTAATCCCATAGAGAAACGGGAGATTAAGCGATCTTGTAGGCTAGGAATAGATTTAGGGGGACGATCTGAGGCAATAACCACCTGTTTTCCTGCTTCATGTAGGGTATTAAAGGTATAAAAGAATTCTTCTTGGGTATATTCCTTTCCTTCGATAAATTGGATATCATCTACCAGTAAAATATCTGCGCTGCGATAATGTTCGCGAAACGTTTCCATACTATCTTGTCGAATGGCCGTAATTAAATCATTGGTAAATTGTTCAGTCGATATATAGAAAACCTTGGCTTGAGGAAATAATTCGAGACGATAATGAGCGATCGCTTGCATGAGATGGGTTTTCCCTAATCCTACCCCACCACACAAGAAAAGCGGGTTAAATTCTCGTCCGGGGGATTCAGCTACCGCTAAACTGGCTGCGTGTGCCATTCTATTATTAGCACCAACCACAAAACGAGAAAAGGTATATTTAGAATTGAGAGGAGATAGAGAGGTTTTTCGGGTTACTTTCTGTTGATTATCTCTAATAATTGCCAAATTATCTCCTTGCACCGTTGTTAACTGAATCTCTGGGGAATTTCCTAACACCTCAGTGATAGTTTCTCTTAAGAGGGTTGCATAATTTTTTTGTACATGGTTTAGGATAAACGGATTGTCAAACTCAATCATTAGACATTGACGATCTTGATCCCATTGTTTAATAATCGCCGATTGAAACCATGTCTCAAAGGCTGGCTGACTTAATTGGCTTTTCAGGCGATCTAAGACGTTAATCCAGAAGTCTGGTGGCTGATTCACAATAATTTAGGGTTTATGAATTATAAATTATGAATTGTTAATCCATTCTAAGCTAAACCTTGAGCAATAAAACCAGCCCAATAATAAGGACTCTTAAAAGGATATTTTGCTCGATAATGATGGGGTAAAGTATATTTTATCTGATAGTCAATTTTTTCTAACCGTTTTTGATAGGTTTGGTAAGTCTCGGAGTCTTTAAATCTGGCAGTTTCTAAGATTCTGAAGGTTCCCTGATAAAGATTGTGCAAATGTTGTTCTAATTGTCCCGAATAATCCCGTTTAAGCTTTTCTCCTGTCAGATTTCTCAAGGTTTGTTGGGCTTGTTGTAAGGATTGGGAACGGGTTAAACCAGCATCACGATATTCGTAGTAAAATAGGGAAAATAAGGCACTAGCGCAGTCATCCACCGCCCATAGGGTACTGATAACGCCTCTTGCGCCAATACATAGCCAACCAGAGGAAAGAGTCAATAAATCATCGGTAATTTTATTGACACTAAAGTTGGTTTCGCAGTTATTGAGGAAGACATCGCTTAGGTTAGGAAGTCGCCAATTGAGGATTTCCCCTAATGTTAAATTGCGATCGCTTAAGATTAAACTAGATTCTAGGGGATTATTTGGGTTTGCACTTCCATGATGGCTAAAATGGATAATTTGCACTTTATCCAGCAGTTGACGGCATTCTTGCACCGTTGCTTTTTGTCCTGTTAGGCGATAATTAGATTTAATGTTGTATTTTTGTGCTAATTGTTGGCATTCATAGGTGGTATAGGGTAAATCTTCGCTGGCGTTTTCAATTAATCCCATTTCGGTTTTATTCTCAAGGGGTTGACGGGAATGACAATAATTGAGGATTTGACAACTGGGGAGAATGCGTAAACGGAATTTATCGCTTAAATAGGTGACATTTTCAATGGTTTCGGTTTTAGTTGTCTTAAAACTTCCCCCCATTCCTCTTACTTCTCCAAAACTTTCGCTTTCTGACTTCATACGTCTGACTTCTTTAACACTTCCGACTTCCGACTTCCGACTTCCGACTTCTTTAATCGGTAAGGCAGCAAAAGGAATCTGATGTAACAAGAAATGGGGAATAATGATTAATTCTTCGATATTTTGCAGATAATTGTCAATCAGTTGATCAATTTCTAAGCATTGGCTTAATTGTTGCAGTACAGTGGATATATTACTATTCCACCCTTTAAAGTCCGTTAAATAGGGCGTTAACCAGTTATCCCAAAGACATTCTCTGTGTAATTGACTTTTTCCCTGATTGGGATAGTGATGAACTTTAGGTGGACAATCTTTGTAGATAATAAAAGCATAGGTAGCTTCTGAGGTACTGTGAAAAGTGAGAATAGCTGTCTGATCATTGTCAATTAAAGCCTGAATGCGATCAAAAGGGATCGCCTCAACTGATTTTTGTCCTGCGAGAAAGGGATCAAATTCTCTTATTTTTAAACGTAGTTCTTCTTTTTTGGCTTTTAGTTGATTAAATTCCTCTGTGATAACCGTAATTAAATCCTGACTATCTCGCCTTGCTCCTACTGACTCTAGAGAACGAGTATTATCTGATGCTTGGCTATTGCGTAACTCTGCTAATCTGTCTTCTAGTTCCTCAAGTTGCTCTAAATAGTTAAGTACCTCTGAGGGTATCTCTGCATTAGGATATAAATCTTTACTCGCCATCAATTCTGCTAAATATCTGCCCCGTGAACGCTCTGAGGTTTCAATGGCTAAGGGAATATTACCCACGTTAACGCAAGCTTGGATCATTTTTTCATAGATATCCATTGATTCCGAGAGAATTTCCTGTCTTCTCTGGTCATTGCGCCCACTATTACGGAGGATTTCAATTGCCTCAATCCCACTGCAGTAGGTTTCCATCGCAGACTGCCAATTGCCTTGGGTAAAGTAGAGATTCCCTAAATTACGGCTAGTTTGCAAATGATCGAGGGTAAAAGCCTCAGGGGTACGGATAGTGAGGGCATTTTGATAACAGTTTATCGCTTTTTCTAGGTTTTCGGCTTTATCTCCCTTGATGCGATTACTGTAAGCAATTCCTAAGCCATGTTGGGTGTTTGCCCATTGTTGGGGGAATTGGCTTTTGGTTCTGATTTGCAGGGCATTTTGATAGTATTGGATGGCTAACTCTAGGTTGTCTCCCTTGTCTCCTTTGATGCGCTTTATATAAGTATTTCCTAAGTTATGTTGTATCATTGCCCAATCTTGGGGAAATTTGCTTTTTGCATAAATTTGCAGGGCATTTTGATGGTATTGGATGGCTAACTCTAGGTTGTCTTCCTTGTCTCCTTTGATGCGCTTTATATAAGCAACTCCTAAGTTATTTTGTGTAATTGCCCAATCTTGGGGGAAGTCGGTTTTTGTATGGATTTGTAGGGCATTTTGATGGTATTGGATGGCTAACTCTAGGCTATCTTCCTTGTCTCCTTTGATACGCTCCATATAAGCAACTCCTAAGTTATTTTGTGTCATTGCCCAATCTTGAGGGAATTGGCTTTTGGTTCTGATTTGCAGAGCATTTTGATGGCATTGGATGGCTAACTCTAGATTGTCTGCTTTATCTCCTTTGATGCGCTCT
>JBFRWB010000187.1:0-16884 GCA_051439375.1 Microcystaceae cyanobacterium | reverse complement strand
CTGGTCTTTTATTGCTAAAAACCTATTCTTGATGATTTTTACTTCCACTTTTTACCTGATGATTGTTTCGTCAGACTTCATGTGATGAATTTAGAGTGAGTCGCTTGTCTGACGTGCGGAATGTAAGCTAAAAGAGAAGCAAAAAACTTACGCAAAGATTTACGCTCAAAATTAGCTGATATTGCATCTAAAGATCATTCATTAATTAATTGACATAAGGATCAGTTAAAAGGACAAGATGCCTTGATCTTTCTGCAAACCAAGCTTTATCTTTATTCGTAGCCAAAATATATAGCCCTACGCCCGATCGGTGTTTTATATTTGTTATCTCAGCAAACCCTTACACAGCAAAATGTTTAACTTTTTCGTAACACCATAGGTTAGTAAATAAACATCTGACTAACGATTAAACCACTCAACTGCCACAGAAAGGGCATTATCAATAGAAGACTGGGGAAGTCCTAATTCTTTGACTGCTTTGCTGACATCATAATACATCAATTGACGGGACATCCTCACCCCATCAAACGGAACAGAGGGCGGTTTTCCGAAACGAGACAGGATAAATTCATCAATTCCTGCAACCATTAAAGGAATAACATAGGGAATCTTTAGCTTAGGCGCACTTAACCCCGTAATCTTAGCTAACTTGTCTAACAATTCTTTTAACGTCAAGTTTTTATGACCGAGAATATAACGATCGCCCGTTTTCCCCTTTTCTAAGGCTAACAGATGACCCCAAGCCACATCCTTGACATCAATTAAGTTTAACCCCGTATTCACATAAGCGGGCATCTGGCGGCGCAAAAATCGGAGAATAATCTCCCCAGTCGGGGTAGGTTTAATATCATAGCCCCCAATAGGGGTACTAGGGTTCACAATCACCACATCTTGCCCTAATCTTACTGCTTGATGGGCTTCCTGTTCTGCCCAATACTTAGATTGTTTGTAATATCCCACTAATTTTGCCACGGAACTTTGATGGGTTTCATCTACTGGTTGACCTTGTTTTCCCACCCCAATGGCCGCAACGGAACTGGTATAGATCGTTCGTTCAATTCCTGTCTGTCTCGCTGCGGCTAACACATTGCGAGTTCCCAACACATTGCTAGTATAAAGTTGCTCTTTGTCCCGATGCCAGAGGGAATAATGGGCAGCTACATGGAATAAAACCTGACAACCTTGCATTTTTACCTGCAAATCATCATCAGTCAAAGTTCCCTCAACAATTTCAACCCCTAAGCCCTGTAAATTCTTCAGGGAACTGGTGGGACGAACGAACGTCCGAACTTCATAGCCTTGTTGTAGTAAAAGGCGAACTAAATTCGCCCCCACAAACCCCGTTCCCCCTGTGACAAATGCTTTCAAAGAAATTATTCCTCCCATCCATATTCTTGTTCAAACCATGGACGAGTCATGGGTTGAGCGACCATTAACCCTTCTCCCCCCAATAATTCTAACGATTCTCCCTCAATTTTGAGCCATACCGACTGATTTGGGTTAATGCTGGTAGCTGTATAGAGAAGTTGCTTTAATCGCCCTACCATGGAAGCACTACCACCTCCTTCGGTGAATTGACGGGATAAATCAAGATAAATTCCTTCTTGAGTCGTTTTAACGCTTAATAGGGTCGTTCCAGAGGGGATACTGGTGGTGTAATTAGGGTCATCGGGTCCTGCAAAAAGGGTTGTTAAGGCAGTTTCTAACACTTCATCAGACGCAGCAGATTTTTGCGCCATGATGGGGGAAGGGGTTAATTCCGTTGTTGTTCCCTCACTGGGTAACCAATAGACTTGTGCTTTTTCTGTGAGAGGGACAGGTTTCTGTTGAGGGGAGGTAGGGGTTTCTACTTGAGGTTGACTGGGAACAATTTCTGGCACAGGAGAGCCAATTAAACTACGGTAAGCCCACCATGCTGCGCCCCCACCCGTGACGAGAATGGCTGCAACAATTCCTGCAATAAAGCCAAGGGATGAACGCCCTTGTTTGCGGTGATTTTGCATTCTTTTCTCCTTATAATCTAAAATAATCCCTAATTAAAGCTAGGTTACTATATCACCCTAACAGCAGTTGGGTTTATTGTGTTTATCTGCTTAGATTGTAACGAGACTGAATTTGTTTCGCAGCGATTTGTTTTAAAGGTTTCGGGTTTCGGGTTTCAGGTTTCAGGTTTCAGGTTTCGGGTTTTGGGTTTCAGGTGTTGGGTATTCAAAAATATAGCGTTTCCCAGACTCATGAGGTATAACCACAAGTACCTTAACGCCTACCCTCTACCTCAAAGCGATTAACTCGCTTGCCTCACAGCTATGGGAATTGCTATATATCAGAAAATAATTGAGTTTAAAATGTTAACTTAAGACCCCTTAATTTCACTACAAATTTCATAAAAATCCGTGACAGGGGGTTTAGCAAATAGGCTATTCATTTCCTCTAAAAGTGCCTTATAATCATCACTTTGGTTAGCTTGCATATCATCCACTTCATCCCACATAATAATAGCAATTCCTTGGTCTGTTCCCGTTTTATTTAACAAGAAAGAACCTTTAAAACCTGTTGTATAGGTAGAAACGGCTTTTTCGTAAAGTTCTTGGGCTTTAGCGAACATTCCGGGTTTAAATTCACCGATCGCAACATAAGCTGTTTTGTGCTTGAGACGTTGACCAAGAAAATCTGCTGCTGACATCTTATTCTCCTAATATTATTGCTATTCCAGTATATTTTTCTGATGACACTAAGCCACTATTCCTTTAGCAAGACTTTACAATCAAGATTGACAATGTTGATCGAGTAAGGATAAAGCCAATGCCAAACTATTGGGTTGAGTTTGTACAGCATAGGCTTCCCGTTCTAAATCTTGGCGATTAATATCGTGGTAGCGGCGAAAAAAAGGACGAGCTTGGCTTATGGGCTGAATATCTAACCCTAAAGCTGTCATTTCTCCGTTTCCTGCACACCATTGGGCAGCATGAACCGATTCATGAATCAGGGTGGGCATAGCAATATTAAGATCAAAGACGATAGGATTAATCCATATTGTGCGAGAATCCCGATTGAATAAGCCATAAGCCCCCTGAATAGGCGGAACTTTGATTAAGACTTGAAAATCATATCCTTCTAACGTTTGTTTTAGCTGGTGAAATTGGGTATCAGAGGGGGGAATTTGTGCCAACCAAAAGATTGAGGGAACAATAAGGGAAATTAATCGCATTTGGATAATTGTATCTGTACTTTTTCCCTTATAATTTAGCTGTCCGGCCGCGATTCGCCCCACACCCAATTTAACCCGAAGACGGAGTAGGGGAGGACGCAAGAAATCCACTATTCCGCTTTCTGTTGGGTAAGAAGCCCACGCTGTACGCTTGCGTCAGCGTATGTATGGTAGTTCACATCCTGTATATCCTTCAAGGCAAGAAATTTCGCTGTAATATGTCATTTTCTCCACTTTTAATTCCTTGTGCGATCGCTTTTGTCTCCATTCTCTGGGTAGAATTGATAAGGGATAGCTATCATTTATTATCCCATTATTGGCAACCTTTATATCGCCTTCATTCATGGCATCATCGTGTTTTTCGCCCTAATTTAACCCCTGTCAGCGAAGAAATTTATCGTAAAGCCCACTGGTATAATGATGTTCCTGAAGCGTTAGTTATGCTAGGATTTAGTCTATTGTGTCCCCTATTAGCAATGATTGGGAATGTTCCTTACTATTGGATAAGTGGGTTAGGAGCAGTTTATACCCTTGGCTTTTTAGGCAGTGCAATTGCCAGAGGATGTGGTGTTCCTTATGTGGATGAATTAACCGATTTAACCCATCTTCCGGGGGAATTTAAACAACTTCCCTCAACATGGATGGTTAACCGTCCTTACCATTGGCGACATCATTTTGATAACCAAAAAGCATATTATTGTGGCACATTTACCCTCGTTGATAAAATTATGGGAACAGCCTTATCTTTAAAAGGAAAAACCATCGCAGTAACTGGTGCATCAGGAACATTAGGACAAGCATTATTAAAACAACTCTTATTAAATGGGGCTAAGGTCATTGCTTTAACTTCAAAAGAACAAAGTATTGCCTTAACAATCGACGGAGAAAGTAAACCGATTAAAACTTTAACATGGCAAGTGGGAACTGAAGCGGCATTATTACCTGAATTAGAAAAAATTGATATTTTAATTATCAATCATGGAATTAACGTTCACGAGAAAAGAACCCCAGAAGCGATTAAAAACTCTTATGAAGTCAACGCATTTTCAGTTTGGCGATGGATGGAGTTATTTTTAAAAACTGTTAAAACCAATAAAGATAAAGCCTGTAAGGAAATTTGGGTTAATACCTCAGAAGCGGAAATTAGTCCAGCAATTAGTCCTCTTTATGAACTGAGTAAACGCACCATTGGCGACTTAATTACCCTACGTCGATTAGATGCCCCTTGTGTGATTCGCAAGTTAATTTTAGGTCCTTTTAAAAGCAATTTGAACCCAATTGGAGTCATGTCAGCTGACTGGGTAGCCCAGCAAATTATTAGTTTAGCCAAACGAGATTTTCGGAATATCATTGTTACGATTAATCCGATTACCTACATTGTTTTTCCCCTAAAAGAGTTGAGTCAATCCTTATATTTTCGCTGGTTTACCCGATAGAAAGACATCTTTTATAGTTAATTCAAATAAGAATGAGACACAACCTATCTACCTTTTCTCTAGTATAGTGAGCAAGATGGTCACATTCCTCTGTCTCAAACTTAATTTAAATTTTATAGCAATCATTAATAATTCATGAGTTATTTTTATGCTCTTATTCTAACTATTTAGAAAAATTTCCTTAAGTCTGGTTCATGAATAATTCAGGCTAACCAACTATTTCATTGCTATATATATTAAAAATCCCCCTTCAAAAGGGGGACAATTACGATTTTAAACCCGTTAACGATTCACTGGTAACTCATCAGGAGAAGTGACTGCTTTCCAGACAGGTGCATAGGTTTGAATCGCTTTCATGTATTGAACCCGTTCAAATGCGCTAGGATCAGGTGAATGTAGCTGACTCATGCTTCCCTGCATTTGTTTAACCGATTCATATTCATGTTCTCCCATCCAATGACGGATAGATTGTTCAACGGTTTCTAAATAGTCCATGCCATGTTTAAGTAACACACTCACTAATTGGGTGATTTTGGCACCGGCCATTAACATTTTTAGCACATCTTGAGCGTGATGAATTCCACTCGTTGCAGCTAAATCTGCATCAATCCGACCATATAATATCGCAATCCAATGCATCGGAAGCCGCATCGCTTGGGGAGTACTTAAAAGTAAGTGAGGATAAACGTCTAAATTGTCTAAATCGATATCAGGCTGATAAAAACGGTTAAATAATACTAATCCATCCGCACCTGCATCAGCCAGTTTTTTACCCATATTGGCCATGTTGCTAAAATAGGGACTTAGCTTGATAGAGACAGGAATATTAACCTCAGATTTAATGGTGCGAACAATATCAACATAATTTTGTTCAATATCTCCACCACTGATATCTAAATCTGTGGGAACATAGTAGATATTTAATTCTAAGGCATCTGCCCCCGCCTGTTCAATTTGTTGAGAGTAATCTAACCATCCCCCTAAGCTTGAGCCATTTAAACTGGCAATAATCGGTATATCGACCATTTCCTTTGCCCTTTGAATATGTTTAAGATATTCTTGGGAACCGACATGGAAAATTTCTGGTTCAGGAAAATAGGTGAGTGCTTCAGCAAAACTTTCGGTTCCGTGAGTCAGATGATGATGTAAGGCCAAACGTTCTTCGCGCAATTGTTCCTCAAAGAAAGAATGAAGAATCACACCGGCCGCACCATGATCTTCGAGACGTTTGAGATTGCCAATGTCTTCTGTTAATTGAGCGCAAGCACCGACGACTAAGGGAGATTTAAAGGGAATTCCCATATAAGTTGTACTTAAATCCATGTTTTTAGCTCCTTGTGACGTTACGAAGAGAGTAAATTCGCTGCTTTGATCCCAGCCATTTAACGGATTAAAAAAACGATCCTACTGTTATCATTGTAGAATCGCCTCAAATTATTCTTCTCTTAGTTCAATATCTTCTAAGATTTGCTTGTTTCTGTCTCTACTAAATCAGCGATCGCTTGTTGAGGAGAAGACCCCGGCACATCCGTTTTCTGTCGTGCATCTGTAATCAACCAATCTAACGCAGCCGCCTGCATGTCAATGGTGTGTCCTGTTTTATCCACGCAATAACGGCCAAAGACCAATTTATCCACCAAGTAAACGCCGGGGCCAAGGCGAGAATATTCAAATAATACGCTATTATCAACGGTTGCACCGCTACAGATACAACAACTCGGGCCAATCATACTAGGGCCGATAATTGTTGCACCATCCTCAATTTTAGTCATTCCTCCGATATAAACCGGCCCTTGAATATTAACCTTATCCCAATTGACAGAAACATTTAAGCCAGTATAGATGCCCGGTTTTACTTCTATTCCGGGAATTTCGACGTTTTTAACCTCTCTAGTGAGAACGCCTCGAATAGCGTGCCAATAGTCGGGAACTTTCCCAATATCAACCCATTCAAAGTCCATATTCACAGCATAAAAGGGTGCGCCTTTTTCCACTAATTTAGGAAATAAATCCCCCCCAATATCAAATTCTTGATTAGGAGGGATAAAATCGATGATTTCGGGTTCAAATATATAAATTCCCGTATTAATTTCCGTACTCAACGCTTCTTCAATAGAGGGTTTTTCTTGGAAGGTTTTAATTTGTCCCTCTTCGTCACTTACCACAACCCCATAGCTAGAAACCTCTTCCTTGGGAATGGATTTGGTAATAATCGTAGCAATTGCGCCTTTTTGCTTATGAAATTCTACAGCAGCCGTTAAATCGAGGTCAATTAAGGCATCACCACAGAGAACAACGAAGGTTTCGTCAAAGAAAGGGGAAAAATCCTGTATTTTTCGTAATCCTCCGGCTGATCCCAAGGCTTGACCCACCAAATTCCCCTCGTGATCAATAAACCCTTCAAAAGAATAGGCAATTTCCACGCCAAATCGTTGACCATCTCGAAAATAGCTCTCAATTTCCTCTGCTAGATGGCTAACATTGACCATAACTTGGTTAAACCCATGCTGCTTTAACAGTTCTAATAAAAACTCCATCACGGGTTTTTGCAAAATGGGAATAAGGGGTTTAGGAATTGTATGGGTGATCGGGCGAACCCGTGTTCCTTTTCCCGCTGCCAAAATCATGGCCTTCATGAGTGTTCCTTCCTAATGTGCATTGATAACGTTGATTTAACTTTGCTAAGTTTATCATTAGTTTTGAAAAAACCCTAAACAAGTCTTTAATTTGCCTCTAAAATTAATTCAAATGTACCAACTCATAGGTCAATCCACAACTGGATTGTTTTAGCTAAAAAAGTAATAAAAGTTAAACCAAAAGAAACATAGTTTTATCTATCTAAAAGAAAGAGACTCATCAAAATGAACTAGGATTCAGAACTACTTTGCCAACTTTGTGCCACATTTAGAACAAAAGTTAAAATTAATCGGATTTTGATGACCACATTGAGGACAAAATAGATGGGTGGTTACGTCATTATTGTTACTAGGATTTGAGACAACAGGTTCAGGTTGAGAAGGGTTACTTACCTGAGTTGCACTTAGACGATGGGTGGTAATTAAATCTTTTATGATTTGATTTTCTCGTTTATATTCAGGACTGTCTTTTCCCCCTTGTTTGACTAACGCTTTCTCTCTTTGTTGTAAGTAGGTGATCAATTCTTGATAGAGTTCTTGTTTTTGTTGAGGCGTTTGGGCTGCATTGATCTTAACCGTAACTTGTCGTTGAATTTCCTCCCTATCAGGGCGACAAGCACGAATTTCTAGCACTTGAGGAACTTCTTCCCAACTAGAAGCAATATCTACATTTTCAATTCCTGTTACCGTTTTTGTTTGATAACGAATTACGTTTTCACGGGTAAGTTTATTGATTTCTTGGCGTAGAATTTTCAAGGCTCTCGCTTCAACCCCTAACTTAAAAACAGTGGGATCTTCTGGAAAAATATCCCAGTAAGGCGGTTCTTTTTGTAGATGAACAGGAATGGGTAAATCTCGATTTTCTCCGGCTTGTTTTGCCCGTTTTGCTTGGATAAATTCCCCTTTCCAATCCTGATAAGATTGTCGTAAGTCTCGCATCCCATCCAAACACCGCAAGGAAAAGCCACCGATTTCTTGGACAAAGATAATTCGATGTCTTTCATTTTCTCCTAGGGGCTTAAGATCCTCTTCTCGTCCGACAAATTCTTGTATTTTAGGGATGATTTTTTGTGTGGCTGGATCGCTGGTATTTCTTCCCCCTAAAATGGCAACATTGGTGTTATTAGCTGGGGTAAACCCTGCATCTTTACCCCGTAAAACTGCTTCATTGAGTAAGAGTAAAGGTCGAGATTTATTGTAAGCAATACGGATATTATTCACAATATCAGCATCATCGTTAAAGGTTTTGAAAAGGCGATCACAGGCGGCTAAGTCCCGTTTTATTTTACTATTTTCTGGGGCTGATTGAATCTGTAATCGAGTGCGATCGTTAATAATTTCTTGGAAGTCTTCATCCTGTACATCAGGTAATTCGGTTATATCAAACAGACGCATGGTTTCATTCGCTTGTCGGCTTGTTTTCCATAGGGGACTAGCCCCTTGCAAAATCGTTTCTGAAAGTGTACTGCACAGGGAATCTAATCCCATTTCGTAGGGCGTTTTTGCGCCTTCACTCTTACCTGCATATTGCTTAATAAAGTCTTCGTATAAATCATTAAGTTCTTCACGGTTATAGAGTTTAATCCCATTAATAACTAAGGCATCTGCACTATCCGCTTGTTGATTAGATTCTTGCTCAAATAAATCTTGGCATTGGATTAACTTTTGGTTAAAGCGATTCAAACGACGTTCTAAAAGGGTTAAATGCTCTTCTAAACGGCTAATAACCATTAACCCTGCACCACGGGTTTTACGCTGAATTGTCGCAACTAAACTGCCCTGTAAACCCTCTAAAGCCTCATTACAAAGCTGTTCCATTTTATCGCCTTTAGAGATACCAAACTTATCTTTAAACTCGTTAATTTCTGCGATCGCTGCTTCATACTGTTTCCGACGATTCTCTTCATTGGCTGACCAAACTTTATCTTGTTCTCGACGGAATTTTTCTTTCATTGTTGTGAATAACTGACGGACTGAAACAAGAAAGGCATCAGCAAATTTACTACCTCGGTTACGATCTTCTAATATGTCATAAAATTCTGCTTCTAATACCTGTTTTCCTCCCTGAATAATTTTGTCTCGGTTTTCATAAATAGCTTTCAAATAGTCGCCGTGTACCCGTTCATCGGGACTCAATTCATTAAAATGTTCTGCTTTATACTCATCTACTTTAGGACTTAAAAATTCATCTACAAATCTGAGGATTTTTCCCCGTTCTGAGCCTAACATATTAACCCCTTGTTGGGTGCAATCTAACCAGTCTTCTCGATTAATCTCACTGCGTAGTTCACCCATCCATTCTGCAATAATTCCTACTAAAGATTTATCCCGATTGGCTGATAGATCAGCGATTAATTCTCCTTCCGTCAAACGCATTCTTTTTAGAATATTATTCTTGACAAAATCCATCATTTGTGCTGGCAACATCACACTTTCATTCAACCACCATGCAATTAAATCCTTGGCTAAACGATAGGATAAAGCAGAGCGAATTTGAGCGATCGGTATTTCTATGGAAGATAACCCAAAACTCATAAATTGCTTAGGATAGCCCCTTCCCCCCGGATCAGCTTGCGCCCATGCCCCTTTTATATTATCCCGTATAGAGCGTTTGTGAGGCGCAAAATCAGAGGTTAAATCTAAGAAGATATTTTGGGCAATCATCTCCCGTATTTGCCCTAATTTAAAGTCGCTTTCCCCGTTCTTTGTTCCCACTAAGTAGGTAAAATCAAAGGGCGGTTGTGGGGAGCGAACTTCATCTACTAAACCACTACTAAATTGTTGGATATATTCGGTACGATAGTCAGAATAATAACTCAATTCCATCAGGGCTGCATAACCATTGGCGAGGACGCGATCACCCACACTAATCCCAGCAAAAGCTTCTGGCATCGGTACAATGGAGGTAACAATCGGACTGCCTTCTCCTCGTACCCAATGGCGAATTCCATAGCCCATATCAATCAACATTCCGCTTCCCGTTCCCCCTGAAAGTGAACCCGTCACAAAAACATTAATTGCATTAGTATTTACCTTAATACCATAGCGATCTGACATAAAATTCTCTCGACCTTTAACCCGTCTAACCGCTTCTACAAACTTGTCTCGAATGGCATGATAATTGCAGAAAAAAGCAAATCGACCACAGGCACGAATTTGACCTGCACCTGCTTCTAATGAGGTAATATTGCGTTCTAATTCATTGGGAAACCAACTACTAATCCACGGATATTTATCCATCTCGGTGACCATTTCTCTCACCTGTTTTCCTGTCACTCGAGCCCAGTGTTTTTCGTTGTCTTTAAAGGATGTTCCGGCTGCTTCGGGATCGCTAATTTTATAATCTTTATCAGTGTCAACGACTAAAAAGCTAATAATGGGGAAATTGTTCAAGCTTCCATAACTTTCTTCTACCAATCTTCTAGTTCTTGCTAAGACTTCCGCACCCGTTCCACCGATTCCGACTAGAATGGTGGGAACCATGCTTTTCTCTTCAATTGCTGCGGGCATAATTTTCTCCTATCTGTCAATTTCTGAACCAAGGTTAACATACATTATATAACTTGAATTCAAGATCGGGTAGATTCTTGTTTCTCAATTCTAAATGCTGAACTTCTGAACGCCTATTATCAGTTTATCTAGATTTCCAAAAATATTGACCAATACTAATAAAAAGAGTAATAACGGTTAGGGGAATGACAAACAATCCCATCAGTTGCTGATAAAATCTCATATTTTCATAATTCACTGTATCGAGAATTAAATACCCCGTATAAGCTACATAATAAACAACAAATAATAAGCCTTCCCAACGAGCAATTTGTTTACCCGTTAAGAAAATCGGCAGACAGGCTACTGCGACGGCCACCATAAAAGGAAGATCAAACGAAATAGCTGATGCAGACACAGGAATTCCATGAGGAGAAATAATAGCAGTTAGTCCTAAAACGACTAAAATATTAAAGATATTACTTCCGACTACATTCCCCACTGAAATATCCTGTTTGCTTTTTAAACTTGCCATTACTGAACTCATTAATTCAGGTAAAGATGTTCCTAATGCCACAATTGTTAAGCCAATAACTAATTGACTGACACCAATGGCTTCTGCAATGGTTGAGGCACTACGAATTAGTAGATCCGACCCCAAAACCAACATTGCTAGCCCTGCAAGAACTAAAAATATATCTTTAAAATAGCCCTTTTTACTGTTATCTTCAACTTCTATTTCTTCAACTTCATAAGCTGGATCTTGATTCTTCTTTTTCCGAAGACTACTGCTTAAAAGAACCCATGTATAAGTAATCGCACCGCTAAAAAATAATACCCCTTCAAGGCGATCAATTTTTCCATCCCGACTAAAAATCAGCGCAAAAATAGAAGCTGCAATCATAATAGGAACGTCAAATTGAAGAAGCTGTTTAGCAATCTTCATTGGTGAAATTAAAGCACATAAACCTAAGACCAATAAAACATTACAAATATTGCTACCGATCACATTTCCCACAGCGATATCAGCGTGGCCAGTAAAAGCAGATTCCAAATTGACTGCTAACTCAGGGGAACTGGTTCCAAAGGCCACAATCGTTAATCCAACGACTAAAGAAGAAATACCAATCCTAACCGCCATTCGCGAAGCACTCTCTACTAACCAATCCGCACCGAATACCAATAAGACTAATCCTAAGATCAGTTGAATGAAAGTAAAAATACTCATAAACACTCGAAGACGATTATATACCTAATTTTTGAAAAAATTGACATGGACTTAATAAGCCCTAAAACCTCCATCTTAGCTTTATTACGGATGATTTCTAAACCATCTTAAATAAACTTAAAGGTAAAGGTTTAGGGCGATCGCCTCGTCATTGCTTATTTTATGTGTTTCAGCCAATCTTTATCTTAATGCTATAGTTTTAGGAATCAGAATTCTGTGGCTAATCAGTTTGTAATACTCTCCATCAGTCCAATTTCAGCCAAATCGGCCAAAGTTTGTTGAGCAGCAGCCTCATCAACGATACTGAGAGCAAATCCAACATGAACGATTACATAGTCGCCAATTTTGACCTCTGGAACATAAGCAAGGCTAATTTCTTTGATAACACCGCCAAAACTGACTTTTCCTGTCCGCAGTAAGGCTTCTTCTTCCCCAATTGAGACTACTTTTCCGGGTACAGCTAGACACATAGATCCTGATTTCCTCTCAACGTTCTTACTTGTTCAGTTTATCTTGTGCAAATCCAACCAAGTCTTAAGAGAGCATAAATCTTGGGGTAGCCACGCTCTACCCAATAATGGTATTAATTAAGTAGTAATAAATGGTTAGAAGGAATACTTATGACTGAGCTATCTACCGTCTCAGTTCCTAATTCGTCAGAAGACATTGCTACCTTAGTAAGTCAACTATCAACTGAGTCTGAGAAAAAACAACTACAAGCCATTCCCAAATTAGTCAATGTCGGGGAAGAAGGGCTAATCGCCTTACAGGATTTTATCCAGTCTCATCAAGCCAATCCCCTTAATGTTGTTGTGGGTAAAGCTTATCAATATCTTCATCGGGAGTCCAGTAATCCTAAAATTCAAGAATTTTTAGCAAATACCTTTCCTTCTGGTTTAATTTCCCCTCAATCTGCTAAAAATATTGACTATCATCTTTTACAAAAATTATTAATTCAACAGGATTTCCAAACAGCTGATGGTGTTACCCGTCAAAAATTCTGTGAATTGGCAGGTGAAACCGCTTTACAACGGAAATGGGTCTATTTTACCGAAGTAGAACAATTTCCCAGTATCGATATCCACACCATTAATTCTTTGTGGTGGGTTTACTCAGAAGGAAAATTTGGCTTTTCAGTGCAAAGAAAACTTTGGGTTTCAGTTGGTCGTGATTTTGTCAAACTCTGGCCGAAAATTAACTGGAAACAGGGTAATAGCTGGACTAAATATCCAGAAGGCTTTACTTGGAGTATGGAAGCACCTGCGGGTCACCTTCCCCTTCTAAACCAACTCCGAGGGGTAAGAGTGGCAGATTCTTTGTTTTCTCATCCTGTCTGGCAAGAATATAACTGGTAAAAAGAGGTTTTCGGTGCTAGATAGGGTTAAGAAGGTGTTCGTAAATCTATATAAAGGCAGAAAACTGAGTTTAACTGTTAACTGCTCACTGAATTACCACCCTCCAAAGATTTGATTTAACCAACGGGGACTGTAACCTTCGTCACCGGGGACACTTAACAGACTTCCCCGTGTAATTGGCCGACAACGATTCGGTTGAGTATTTTTGAGGATACAGCTTGCGGGATCTTTAAATTTGTTACTATTTAAACTAAAGAGTACCTCACTGCCTTCTTCAGTACATTTTTGTCCTTCCTGAGCAACAAGACACACATCCCAGCGTTTTTCAGCTTCTATCGGTTCATAAGCAAAGAAACTTGGTTGCTGACTTTCGTAACGATTTTGTAACCTCTGAGCAACGTCTTGGCAAATTTGTTCAGGGGAAGCATCGGGTAGTAAATAGTCAGAATACCAAGTAGCAATTATTTGTGTTTCTTTGTCCATTTGTACAACTGTTACAGGAGGGGTTTGTTCAGTTTGACAAATAAATTGGGGGGAGAATATTTCTGAAGAAGAAGGAGATGTTTCTGGGGTTTGACTCCAACCAGCAGAAGGGATTAAGGAGAGCAAACTAGCGATTAAAATGGGGTTTAGAGATAGGGATAATTGGGACATCGTTCCAACCTCATCTGGGGTTTAAGTTGTTAGGAATTAGAGACTTGCTCTAAGATTTTGAGATTGCTTTTAGCGTATCCCAGATTAGCATCAGCCAGACTTTCTAATTGAGTAATTAAAGCGTCAAAGGAGGTAAATTGACTCAAGAGAGGATCGGCCTTTTGTATTGCTTTAAATAGGGTCGAAATGGAATTAGTCTGGCTATTTACAGCTTTATCTAAAGCGGGAATACGGCTTAAATCATGGCTACGCAGTAACTTTAAACCACTAATCTCTTGTGAATTAGCAAAGTGAACAATTTCTTGGCTAATTTGCTGTACCAAATGATTTTTAACATATTCCATCACTACAGGTTGCAAACTAAAATTTCCTGAACTTTTTTCCACTAAGGATCTTTCCCCTAAGGATTTTAAGGCGGTAAATAAATCGATTTCTGATACAGGCACTAATGTTCGCAATTGAGGAATAGCAACAGGTTCTTGAAAAATTGCCAACCAATACATAATTTCTTTTTCAAGGGGAGATAATCGTTCAAATTGCTGCTCTATTAAAAGGATAATATCTTGTACAATGCCTGTTAAGCTCATTTCTAAAAAGTCTGCTACATTGCCACCAAATAGCTCTTGAATAGTAGAAGAAACCATCTTTAAAGCGAGGGGATTTCCTCGATACAATTTAATTAAAATTTCCCATTTTTCCTCTGAGGTTAATCCTTTACTTCGTAGAATATCTTTTGCTGCTTTACCCAAGCCAGTAACATTATAGGCACGAACGGGTAAGTTTTCTCCTTCTAAAAGCGCAATTTCCTTCGGTTTCTCTAAACTGGTAAGGATAAAACAACTTTGGTGGGATTGTTGACCAATGCGACGCAATAGTAAACCATAGTCCTTGTAAGCTTCTTGATAATGGCCAGCAAAGTTCCCTTGACTAAGGATGGCATCAAAGTGATCTAAGATGACTAGACAGCGATATTTTTGCAAAGATTCCATCAATAAAGATATATTTTCCTCAAGATTACTAGAGAGACGGATATTAACTTGACGGGAGAAAAATTGAACTAAATCAAGTAAAAGCTGATCGAGGGAAGGGGGTGTACGTAGCGATCGCCAAATAACATAATCAAACTTTTCTTGCAAAATTTGGGCTAATTTAACAGAAAGGGTGGTTTTACCCATGCCAGACATCCCTAGAAGCACAATTAAGCGACACTTATCTTCTAAAACCCAGTTTTCTAGTTTGTCTAATTCTTCATCTCGTCCGTGAAACAGGGAAACATCTGGCGCACCATCCCAATCTTGTGGTGAGGTGGAAAGGGTAGCTTTTTGGAGAGAAGTCGGTTTATTTTGCGTCATCGAAGGGATAATCGTTCGATTCTGCACCAAATTCGGTAAATACTCTACTGCTAAGGTAATTAAGTCTTGACGACGATTGCGGCGAATTCCTTGGACTTCTGAGGGGATTTCAAAGTGATCACAGACATTTTGTACGTGCTTACGCACAGTTGCTTCTGATGCGCCGATTTCTTGAGCGATTTCCTCATCTGACTTTCCTTCAGACAAGAGAATTAGCACACTCCTCGGTTTAGGGGTTAGGGTTTGATATTTGGCAGCAAATTGGTCAGGTTGCATAGGTTGAACCGTCACACAGAGGTCTGAATGACTTTCATTATACACAAAAATCTAGAAAAGAAAGAATTTGTAAATACACAAGATCCGAAAATCTTATCTCCCTAATTCTGTTTAAGGCTTAAAAAATCAGAAAGAAGATGTTAATAAAACTTATGTCCTACTAAATCCCTCTATCAATGGATAATTTATAGCGAGATGAGCAGAATGAGCTTTCTTTTGATAATGCGGATGATGCACCGAAGCCCTTGATAGCCGAGTTTAACTCAGAAAAGCGTAAAGGCAAGATAAGTCTTTCCTTTAAGGCGTTGATAAACAACTACATATTCAATAACCGAGAAAAATATAAAGAATATATTTGATAACTAGGTAGGATTTCATTACCTTGTAATTTAATTAACCCCATACTGGCAAGTTTATAAGCAATAATGGTTTCTAGATGAACGGAGGAACTAACTGCAATCACTTGAGTAAAAGCAGAGATGAGGTCAGGATATTTTTGTAAAGTAATGAGATGATTTTGTAGATGATGACCATAAATTCCTGTGACAGTCGGTGCTTCTTGTAAGAGTTGTTTCATTGTTACATCATTTTGATAGAGGTGATAAAGTGCCAAACGAATTAAATAGGGATGTCCTCCTACCATCGCCATTAAACTATTTAATGAATCTTCGTCTAAATCATCTTTTTGAGTTAAGAAAGAATGGTAGTTTGCTAATGCTTGTACTTGTTCTAGGCTAAATTCAGGTAATTGAATAGGAACACCAACATTAAAGGGAGACTGCTGAAATTTAAGAGGAATATAGATTTCTGTGGAGTGGACAATAATTAGACGTAAATTCTGCCAAATCTCAATATTATTCCCTTCTTCATGCCAAAAGCGTAGGAGAGGTAAGAACTCTTTTGCAATGTTTCCATACTCAAACAGACAATTTACTTCATCTATAGCCAATACCAAAGGATAATCAAGTGAGTCGAGTATGTAGTCTTGTAAGTATGCGGTACAACTAACCTTACTGCCTAATTCTTCATCCCAATAGTCATCTAGTTTTGGAGGTTTGCCAAGTTGCTGTGCAATGTTAGCACAAATCCATCGTAAAAAATGGTCTAAATGGTCAAATAAATGGCTATCTGCTTGTCGTAAGTCTATTCGTATAGTATAGTAATTCTTCCTATTTACAAATGCTAAAGTTCTCAGCATTAAAGAGGTTTTTCCCATTTTCGCAGGAGCTTTAATACGCACTAAAGATCCC